>RPQH01000057.1 GCA_003820375.1 Ignavibacteriota bacterium | reverse complement strand
GCAAGGAATTATTATTTGGGTGATGATTCTATTATCAAGGTAGGATTTCCGGAAGATTAAAATCATTCGTGTCTATACAAATCCTCTAAGTTAGATACTGCGTATCTGTGTCAGGTCAATTTTAGTTATTCTGAGTACTTTCTTTTTTCTATTTAGTTTTCAGATTAATCTGCATTTATCCATACTTTCAAAATAAGACCTGACACTGCCCATGAAGGAAAGATTCAAAATAAGACCTGACACTGCCTTAGCTTTACAACCTTTCAACCTTTCAACCTTTCAACCTTTCAACCTTCCAACCTTTCAACCTTTCAACCTTTCAACCTTTCAACCTTTCAAACCTTTCAAACCTTTCAACCTGCAACATTCAACTTCCATCCTTTATCCTTCCCACTTCCAGTCTTTAATCTCCGGCATGTCATCACCATATTCATAAATATAATTTTTATGGTCAATAATCTTATTTCTCATTTCTTGCTTAACATGTCCGCTTGTGCTTTCAAGCTTAGGAACCCTGTCAATTACATCCATCACAAGATGAAATCTATCGAGGTCATTTAAAACAACCATATCAAAAGGTGTTGTAGTAGTGCCTTCTTCTTTATATCCTCTAACATGTAAATTTTTGTGGTTATGACGCCTGTACATTAAGCGGTGAATTAACCACGGGTAACCGTGGAAAGCAAAAATGATGGGTTTATCTTTTGTGAAAAGTGCATCAAAATCTTTATCTGCTAATCCGTGTGGATGCTCTGTCATCGGCTGAATTGTCATAAGGTCCACTACATTAACAACTCTGATTTTCAAATCAGGATATTGCTTTCTAAGAATTGTAACTGCTGCAAGTGTTTCAAGAGTCGGTACATCACCGCAGCAAGCCATAACAACATCAGGCTCTGAATCCTTGTCGTTGCTTGCCCATTCCCATATGCCTATACCTGCTGTGCAATGTTTTACTGCCGCATCCATATCAAGAAACTGGAGCTGAGGCTGTTTGCCTGCAACAATAACATTAATATAATTTTTGCTTCTCAGGCAATGGTCGGTAACGGAAAGTAATGTATTTGCATCAGGAGGAAGATAAACTCTGACAACATCGGCTTTTTTATTTATAACATGGTCTATAAATCCGGGGTCCTGGTGGCTAAACCCGTTATGGTCCTGTCTCCATACATGCGATGTTAATAAATAATTTAATGATGCAATTGGCCTTCTCCATGGCAGGTCATGGGTAACTTTAAGCCACTTTGCGTGCTGATTAAACATAGAATCGATGATATGGATAAAAGCTTCATAGCAATTGAATACACCATGCCTTCCTGTTAACAGGTAGCCTTCAAGCCAGCCCTGGCACATATGCTCGCTTAACACTTCCATAACGCGTCCTTCATGAGCTATATGGTCATCTGTTTTTAATATATCATCTGTAAAGACACGGTTAGTAATATCGAACACGGCACTCAATCGGTTTGATGCTGTTTCATCAGGTCCCATAATTCTGAAATTCCTGCTCCCTGCATTCTGTTTAATAACATCTCTTAAAAACTCTCCCATAATTTTAGTTGATTCAGCTTTTATTGTACCGGGTTTCTTTACATTAACTGCATATCTGCGGAAATCGGGAAGCTTAAGATTTTTTAAGAGCAAGCCGCCGTTTGCATGAGGATTGGCACCCATTCTTTTGTCGCCTATAGGAGCAAGTTCCGCAATTTCAGAATGAAGAGTACCGTTCTCATCAAAAAGCTCATCCGGTTTATAACTTTTCATCCATTCTTCAAGCAATTGCAAATGCCTTGGATTTGTTATGGGATCTGTTAACGGTACCTGGTGAGAGCGTGCTGTTCCTTCAATATATATGCCGTCTGCAATCTTTGGTCCTGTCCATCCCTTTGGTGTACGAAGCACAATCACCGGCCATTCGGGTCTTTTGGAAAATCCGTTGCTCCTGTTTTCCTTCTGTATTGCTATAATTTCAGCGATTATTGTGTCAAGTGTATAAGCCATTAACTGATGCATCCTGTCAGGGTCATCACCTTCTACAAAATATACATTATAACCATATCCTTTCAATAAGCTGTATAGCTCTTCATTACTTAGTCTTGCAAGTATTGTAGGATTTGCAATTTTATAGCCGTTAAGATGAAGTATTGGCAATACTGTCCCGTCATAAACAGGGTTTAAGAATTTATTAGAATGCCAGCTTGCAGCAAGCGGTCCTGTTTCGGCTTCACCGTCGCCGATTACACATGATGCAATCAGGTCAGGATTATCAAAAACTGCACCGTAAGCATGAAGCAATGAATAACCAAGCTCACCGCCTTCATGAATAGAGCCGGGAGTTTCGGGTGCTGCATGACTTGGAATACCTCCCGGAAATGAAAATTGCCTGAACAGTTTTTTCATTCCTTCTGCATCTGTAGAAATATCAGGGTATATTTCCGAATAAGTATTTTCAAGATAAGTATTAGCAACCAAACCGGGTCCGCCGTGCCCTGGTCCGGCTATATATATCATGTTCAGGTTATTCTTTTTTATAACACGGTTCAGGTGAGCATATATGAAATTTAATCCCGGTGTAGTACCCCAATGTCCAAGGAGACGTTTTTTAATATGTTCTTTTTTAAGCGGTTCTTTAAGCAGGGGATTATCCAATAAATAAATTTGCCCTGCCGATAAATAATTTGCCGCTCGCCAGTATGCATTTATTTTATTTAACTCATCATCTGTGAGAGGATGTTTTACTGCTTTTATATCAGCTACTAATTGGTCCATTATTGTTATATGTTTAATGCTTTATTGTTTAGGAAATGGTAAGTTGGAAATAATCAATTGTATTGTAATAAATCAAACGTCCAGTATCACCTTAATTCCATTTTTTAACTGTACATCCTGTATGTTTCCTAAATCTGTTAAATTTACTTTTTTATTTATTGATATATTATTAATGTCGGCATAAATGTACGGATATTTAACTTCTACAAAGGGAGGAAGCTTTGATTTAGCAATGCCGTTTATCATTCCTCTGAATAAGCTTGCTGCAGCACCTGTAACAACATCCGGCATAAATGACGATACTTTTACACATTCCAGTGTGATAACATTTTCCCTCACACTTTTTATCTCAAATTCTGCAGTTATATTTATAAGTTTTTTCGTAGTTTTAACAAAAATGCTATCGCCTTCGAATTTTATATCTACAGGTTCATCAGAAAGTTTATTTATTGCCTCTTTAATTAGTTCTTCCGAGAAATAAAAGTTAGATTCCATAAAAACTCTAATCTATTTGAGATGTTAGAAGTTCTTTAAAGCGGTTTATAAGGTTTGTAAGGTTTGTAAGGTTTGTAAGGTTTGTAAGGTTGAATAGTCGGAATGTTGGAATTTTAATTCGAAATTCACAATATGAAACTCGAAATTATGTGGCAGTGTCAGATCTTAAGTTTGATCTTTACTTCTGAGGCAGTGTCAGGTCTTACTTTGAAATATGGATTGACTCAGAATAACAAATGTATAAGATAGAGAAAGAAAGAACATAGATTAACAATAATTGACCTGACGCCTGTCGAAGACAGTCAGGCAAGCATTAGCTTAAGAAGGCTGGAGGATTTACAATTACACATGGACTATCTCATCTACAAGTATCTTAAAAAACTTATCTCTTGCAAATCTTTCTTTCCATGGTGAGTGTCCGCATTTTTCGAGTAATATCATTTTAAAAGCTTTCAGTACTTTTGCTAATGGCTGAGATACTCCTTCTGCGGGATGTGTATCATAATCACCGTGTATTGCAGTTACGGGACATTTTAATTTGCTTACATACTCCATAAGCTTGCCATTTCGTCTTAATACTTTTGCTTCATTCCATACTGATAAATGTAATTCTGCATCAAATTCTATTTCTGTTTCAATTCCGGGAAGCAAGTCGTATGTATCGGCTTTTGAAAGAATATTCCCTAATTCTCCGGTCATAATGCCATTAGAGTTTTTCAGAATATTAAAATATTTATTCTTATCCTCTTCACTTAAATGATTTATTCTTTCTTCCATCATTTTCAGTGTATATTTTTCTTCAAACGGACCTGAACCGATTAATATTAATTTTTTAATTAATCCCGGATATTCTGCTGCAAACAATAATGCCAGCCATGCTCCCCATGAGTGGCCTATTAATGTAACAGGGGATTGCACTAATCCGGAAATTTGTGAATGTAATTCTTCAACCAGATCATTGATAGAATATTTTGTTTGAAGCGGCTCTATGACACCACAATGTTTTGAGAGTTCTTCTGCAACAGGTTTTAAATCACCTGCCGCACCCGGACCACCGTGGATTACTGCTGCAATGTAAGGCTTATTTCCGTATGTTCTTATGTTGTTCAATGTGTTTAAGAGATTCAATTTTTGTTTGTAATTTATGAAATCTCACCCCTGTTCTCTCTCTCCTGTATTTCCGGGCACCAGTGATAGGAGAAGGAAAGTATATTCAAAAATAATTAACTTTTAATAAACTAAATACGTTATATGGAAAATTAAATATTATGAAAGCATTATATATTACATTATACACAACAGCATTAATATTGCTCATTATAGTACTGCTCGGAGGAAGTATATCTGAACCTGTATTCGATAGTTTATCTTCACGAACATTGCATAAGGCAGGTGTTAAGAAGGAAGCAATTGATTCTATTGACAGCAGAATAGATGAAGCATTTTTTCAGGTGAAAAAGATGGAATACCAGGTGGAAAAGTTTAAAAGCTTTATTACAGGCAAACAATTGAATGAGAGTGATTTTCAAAGAGAATCCAATGCCGTATTTGGAAGAAATATTTATAATCCACTTATAAGTATGTTAAACTACATTTACCGCTTTGTGTTTTTTCTTTTATCATTAATGCTATTATTGGCAGGAGCAATTACACATGTAGTTTATAGAAACATGGAATTAAGAAGAAGAGTAAATAATCTTGAAAAAGCAGTTTATGGATAAAACAATTCGCATCCGGAATTAAAAAACAGCCCCTTTTCTGCCAGCCGCAAACGGCAATAAAAGGGACTGCAATGGGAGTGATAATGAGAAATTTACTTGACGCTATAAAACTTTATTTTACCATCAGCATTTTTTTTGTATCTATTAAATATCCGTCTATCATTAACGAATAAAAATATACACCCGAAGAAATTCCTTTACCTGAAAAATCTGCTTCGTATGTACCGGCACTTTGTTTTTCATTTACAAGTGTAATAACTGCTTTACCTGTTACATCATAAACAATTAAATTTACATTGCAATATTTTGATAATTGGTAATTAATAACTGTATTCGGATTGAACGGATTCGGGTAATTCTGCTGAAGTTTAAAACCCGCCGGAATATTTTCACTAATCTTTTTAACTCCAAATAACTGCTCATATATAATAGAGTGGTCAAACACTTCATTAACAAGCTGAGGAGCAACAAGTGCTGTGGCAGCAGCATTGGGGTGCGGGTCATGGGGTCCTGTTGCATATTGCGGCAGCAAATAACCGCTGGAATTTGTCAGCTTGGAAAAAAAATCAAAAACATAAACATTCGCAGGAAATCCGCCGAATACAGGGTCAAGTCCTGCTGCTAACGTATCCTTTGCCCATTTACAGAATTGCTTTGATAATGCTGCTGAAATTGGATTGGTTTCTTCCTGTGTTAAAGGTGCATTGGTCCAGATTACAAAAAAGTTTTGCGGATGGCTTTTCATCACATTTATAATATGCCGCCAGTGCCATTTATAATTGAATACTGTTTTGTAATCAGGTGAGTTTGTATCCACCGGCTGTCCTATTTCTTCAATTGCTGAAGATGGGAAGCATGATTTTATCATTATTATCTTGTTGCCGCTGAAATAATTTGAAATATTTTCAGGGTCATTATTTTCGAAGATGCTATGCCATAAATACCAATCATTATCAAAGTTAACAGGGAACCATGTTTCACTGAATGTAACGGCATTTTGTCCGCTGTATGAATGCTGGGTATTATATCTTGTTATTTCCTGCGGCACACTTGTTGAGCTGCCGTTTGGTCCCCATATACATTCGCCGGTAGAATGATGAAAGAACATTCCGCTTCTGAATTTTACCTGTGACGATGTATCATTCATTACAGCTATATGTATCAGAAAGATGATGAACAAAATTTTAAGAATATTTTTCATTGCCGTACTATTGTTAATTGATTTATTTATTTTAAACATAACCGGAAGCTTAATGCTTCCGGTTATGTTTAATAATATTTCTTACTTTATAAGAGTCATTTTCTTTGTCTCAACAAAGCTGCCTGCTTCAATCTTATAGAAATAAATTCCGCTTGAAAGATTTGAAGCATTGAAATCTACGCTATAGCTGCCGGCTTTCATTTCTTCATCTGCAATAATTGAAACAATCCTTCCCGTAATATCAAAAACAGTGAGCTTCACATTCCCTGCATTAGGAATGCTGAATTTAATTATTGTATTCGGGTTAAAAGGATTAGGATAATTTTGCTCTAACACAAATCTATCCGGAATATTGCCGTTTGTGGGAGATACACCGGTTACAAGGCTTTCCTGGTTAAAATAAACATTGCTTGGTCCCTGTCCTGCATATGCAAAAGCAGAATATTTGCTTGTTCCGTTTTTATAAACAGCACAAACAGGAGCAAGGGAACCTGTGCTCATGACACTATTGCGTTTATATAGTGTAGCGCCGAGAGAACCTGTCATATTTCCTCTTCTTACTGTTACCGAATCACCGTTCTGGTCAACAAAACAAGCTATTGCGTAACCATCACCTGCAGTTAACGAGTCTGAATTACACCATGTATAATCTGCAAGCATATTCGAGCCGCCTAAAATATAATCTACACCCCATGACCGTCCCCCATTTGTTGAATTATGATATCTTGCAATATTATTCTTTGTACAGGTGATGAGTACTCTTCTAAGAACATTTGCATTCTGCTGCTGAACTGTAATGCAGGGTCTTTCATATTTTATACCTGAAGGAGCACTTGTAATGTAATATACATAATGATTAGGTGTAAGCCATTCGCAAGTTATAATAGCCCTTACTTCAGATTCAGTGGCAGTAATCCTTCTCTGGACCGCAATATAAATAGAATCATCACCGGTTCCTTTTTCACAGTAAGCGGCACTTGGATACATATCTGTATTAGAAGTATTAATAAGAATGTTTGTGTAATTAAGTCCCCAATTAATGGATAAAAAGTGCCTTAATCCAACCTGTGTGCCGGCATTTGTTACCTCCCTTGCAATAATATGGAAGTAAGTTGCAACATCCCAATATACACCATCACTGCATGCGGTCGGGTATTCGTATTTATTACCTGATGCCGGTGATGCAAAGTTTAATGCGAATGCAGATGAACCATTTCTTCTGACTGAAAATATTTCTATAGACGCGTTATCAAAGTTTGAACTTCCGCTTCGTGTATAAAACATCAGTATTCTCATTGAGTCATTGTTGCTTAAATGTCTTTTATCCACACAAATAGAAACCGTACCAAAGTATGCAGAAGTGTTTGCCGCACTTATTACCGAAGTCCAGGTTGAACCGGCATTACTTGACCTGTATAAAGTGATATAACCATTATATCCCGATACATTTCTTTTGGCAACTGCAAGATAAAGCCAACCGTCTTCTCCATATTTCATATCTAAAGTTCTGTATCCGGCGGCATAACTAACATCTCCGCTGTAAACCTGTACATCATTATTATACCAATCCTGTGAAAATGGAGGTTCGGGTCCATTAATAATCCTGGTTTCTTCATAAGTACCTTTTTGAGGAGGTATAACAGGGTCAAATGATTTTTGTATTTCATTGCCTATCCTGAGCTTTTCAGCATTATCATGGTTTTGTTTTGCCTGTTTATATTGTTGCAGTAAATAATCAGGAATATTTGATTTTGTAATTGAATTATTTACCTGTTCCTGTGGTTTTTTACCCCAGTCATTCGGCATGTTAACTTTTGTATCTTCGCCAATATCAGTCTGTGAATAAATAATGGTTACAGTGAAAAATGTAATAATTAGAATTGTGAGTAATCTTTTCATTTCAGTAGTTCCTTTCTTCTAATTTAGAAGTTTAGTTTATTAAAAAATAAAATTACGGTGCTTTTTTCAATACAGGCTCGCTCCATGGACCTTGCCCCATTGATCCAATGGCAGCGATCCTGAACCAGTATTTACGGCTGCTTTTAAGTTTTGTTATTGTATAACTTGATTTTGTTATTATATCTTCATGTATCCATTTTAGGGGCTCGATTTTATCAATACTTTTTTGAATTAAATATGTATGTGCTCCGGCAACGGGCTCCCAGGTCAGGTCAATTTCGCCTTCTGTATCTCCGGAAGTTGCCGTTAAAAATAACGGCTGGAATTCCTGCTTTTCTTTTCCGGCTGACTTTGTCTTTCCGGAATGAGTTTTAATGTTCATTTTATTTTATCTCCTCAATTCCCTCGGAGTTTTATTATTTTGGTCCTTATGCAAAGTTAGATAGAAGGGGAGGCTGTGTTCAATGAAAGTTTTTTTTTATTGTTACAAGTAAAGTATATCTATTTTTACATAAATCATTCTTATATATTAAATAATCGATATTATTGTAAAATTTTCCGGTATAATAAAATCCATTTGTTTTAAAAAAATTCTCAATGAAATTTTATATTGATTGTTTTATATTTTTAATTCTTCCGGAAACATTTTATTGCGATAAATAGCGGTTTTTAAAGATTTTATGCTTTATTAACTGTAAAAATGTTTATATCTTATACAAATAAACCGACCCTGTCATGAATAATAGTATCCTCATTGAGCTTTTTAAAAAATTCACGCCAAAAGAAATGAAGGAGTTTGAGGAGTTTGTTCATTCGCCTTTTTTCAATAAAAACCAAAGTGTAACAAAACTTTTCGAATACATAAGAAAGCAGTATCCCGGATTTAAAGCTCATAGTGTTGAGAAAAAGTTAATTTATTCTACGATATTTCCGGATGTTGAATATAATGACGGGTTTTTGAGAACACTTATGTTTAATCTGTCTGAGCTTGCAGAACGTTATCTTGCTTACATAAGATTTAACTCTGTTCCTTTTGCTGAAGACAGATACCTGCTGCATGAACTTAATGAAAGAGAGTGTGACAAGCTTTTTGAAAGAAAAATGAAAGAAATCTTAAAAGAGATTAAAGAAACTGATATTCAAAATGCAGGTTATTTTTACAGTAAATTTGCGGTTGAACATGAATACTTTTATTATCTGAGCCGTACCAATCTTGATAAAATTGAAAAGCTTGTAAACAGGCCCGATGTTGAAGAAATGTTTTATCATATTACTTATTTTTATTACTTCCAGGCAATAAGACACTATGTCTATTTTCTTAACAGGAGGGGTTTATATCAAATTGATTTTAAAACTGAGCTTTTTGAAGACATTTATAAGATTATAGACCCAAAGTATTTTCAATCTGTCCCTTTACTTAACCTCTATTATGATGTTTTAACGCTTTATCTGAATGAAGATAATTTTGCTAATTATTATAATATTAAAAAAAATGCTGTTGAACTTGAAAATAAAATTACCAAACATGAATTGATATGGATATATATCAACCTGCAGAACTTTTGTGATAAAATGATTATGAAAGGGCATAATGAATTTTTAGAAGAGCTTTTTGATATATACAAGCTAAAGCTTGAAAAGAAGATATATGCGTGGCAGGAAATGCCTGCCAAGTTTTATGGCGGAGTTGTTGATATTGCACTTAAATTGAAAGAATTTAAATGGGCTAAAGATTTCATTGAAAATTATAAAGATGAGCTGTCTCCAAAATCAAGGGATTATGTTTTTTATTATTCACTCGCCTTATATGAATTTTCACTTAATAATTTCGAAAGTTCGCTTGAGCTTCTTTCCAAAGTGAAATATACTGAGGTTTACCAAAAAATAGAATTGAGATGCCTGATGGCAGAGCTTTATTATGAATTGGATATGGATGATGTGCTGCTCTCTCACATCGATGCATTCCGTCATTTTCTTATGAATGACAAACTTATTCCATCCGGGAAAAAAGAGACCTATTCCGGCTTTATTAAATATATTAAAGCTCTCAGCATTTTAAAAAATAAAAAAAGCAGTGAAGAAGTTTATCTTCTTACAAAAAAAATATCTGATAACCCGGTTATTTTCAATAAAGAATGGCTTTTGAAAAAGCTTGAAACAATTTCTGATTAATAACAAAAATTCGAAATCTGAATTTTTTTTGTACTTTATGTAATACAGCATATATTTTTTTTGATTTTTTTATAGACAAAATTAATATAGCTCCTATTTGTAATATTTTTCTTCTTTTTTAACTTCAAAAAAGTCTTTATCTTATAATAAGATAAACGGCCTTGCCATGAATAAAAGCGTACTTATTGAACTGTTAAGTAAGTTCACACCAAAAGAAATGAAGGAGTTTGCTGAATTTGTATATTCTCCTTTCTTTAACAAAAATCACAGTATAATTAAACTCTTCGATTATCTGAGAAAACAGTACCCTGATTTTGAAAACAATGCTATAGAAAAGAAGTACATTTATTCCGAGATATTTCCGGATGTTGAGTATAATGACGGTTTTATGCGAACACTAATGTCCGGCTTATGCTCTCTTGCTGAGAACTATCTTTCTTATATTTGCTTTAAATACAATAATTATTACGATAAGAAGTTTCTTCTGTATGAATTAAATAACAGGGGACTGGACAGATTATTTGAAAGAAATTATAAAGCTGTTTCAAAACAATTGGAAGATGAGCAAATAAAGGATGCGGATTTCTTTTATGATAAATATGACATTGGTTTCGAAAATATTTATCACCTTCACAGGGTCAACATGGATAAAATAGAAAAAATCATTCCTCAAAGCGATGTAGAGGATGTTTTTGATAATTTAACCTATTTTTATCTTATTCAATCGATGGACCATTATTTGTATTTTCTTAATATTATGGAAATGTACAAATTCAGGTTTAATACTGAGAAATTCGAAAAAACATTAAAAATTCTGGAAGCTGATAAATTTAAAAATGTTCCGGCTGTTGAGTTATATTATAATTTGTTAATGCTTTTTTTGAACGAAGATGATATTTCATATTTTTATGATACTTTAAAGTTTTTAAAGAATAACGTTAATGATTTAAACAAAGATTATATACACAAGGCATATTTGAACCTTAAAAATTACTGCCGGAGAAAGATACAAAAAGAAGAAAACAGCTTTATAAAAGAGCTGTTTGATATTTACAAGATTGAGCTGGACCTGAAAATTTATTCATTGCAAAACGAGATGTCTTTCTGGTATTACACCGGTGTAATAGAAACTGCTTTAAAGCTAAAAGAGTATGACTGGACGAAAGAGTTTATTGAAAAATATAAATGTGAACTAGCTGAAAATTCACGGGAGAACACATATCTATATGCATTGTCGTTATACGAATTTGCCCTGAAAAATTTCGAAAAAGCACTGGAAATACTTTCCAAAGTCAGATATAACGACGTATATCATAAGCTTAAGTACAGAAGTTTACTTTTAATGATATATTATGAGCTTGATTACTGGGACTTGCTGATTGCCCAGATAGATTCATTCAATCATTTTCTTCTGAATGATGTTCTGGTTCAAAGTGAGAGAAAGGAATATTATTCTAATTTCCTGAAGTATATAAAAACATTAAATACATATAAAGAAAGTGAAAAGAAACAGGGGCCTGAAATTTTGAGTAATAAGATTAAGGAAAACCCTGTGGTGTATAATAAGGAATGGCTGCTGGAAAAGCTGAATGAATTAGCTGAATAAACAAAGGAGGCTATCCTGAAAGCCCTGATTTTATAATGAAACTTTAACTCCTCTCAGGATTGAATAGTAAAGCTCATAGCCGTTTTTGAGTAAGGTTACTTAATAATAAATACTGATTTCTTTTAGAACTCCAGCTTAAAACCTATCATTGGTAAAATACCTAACGACTTTAATTCTTCAATTTTCTGATTAAAATCATTATAAGAATACCCTGAAACTGTTTTTCTATTCAGTATATTTTTAGCTTGTAAAGTAAAGACACCTGACATTTTATCCCAGTTCATTCTATAAGTTAATCCAAGATCAATATAATAAATATTTGGCAGACGCTCTGTATAAATCCTGTTATTATCCAATATTTCCCGTTTTAGTTGAATAGATTGCTGTAAATCAATTGGTATATAATACTCGCCGCCGGCAATATTAGTCCTGATATTTATTCCTAATAAATTATTTTTTCCAATAATGAACTCTCTGCCAAAAAGAAAATTAAAGGCATAGTTACAATTATATTTTGTATTACGCACTACACCGTCACCACCTTTGTATTTAGAATCCCATAAAGATGCAGTGAATAAAAAATAATAATTATTGTTAAGAAATCTCTCGAAAGTAAAATCAATACCTGCATTTCTTCCGGTGCCTTCATTTACAAGTGAATCATTAATAAATTCACCGGGATTGTTCAGCATTGAATAATAACTATTCCTTATAACAGGAATATTGTAAAGCTGCTGGTAGTAAATTTCAGTTTTAATTCTGGAAAAGTCTGATAATAAAATATCATAACCCAAAATAAAATGGTTTGCTTTAGAAAAACCAAGTTCTCTATTCGGTTGGGAATTTACACTTTGAGAATATGTGTTTTTTAGCATGTAAACCGAAACGTTCTCAAGCTGGCTGTGATTTCCATAACCAACGCTGAGTGATTGTCCGGGACTAAAATTCCATCTTAAAGAAGTTCTTGGTTGTATTGATATTTTCTTATTATAAAGAAAATATTCCAGGTGAACTCCGGCAGATAGTTCAATATTATCATTAATTCTGAATTTCGATTCTGTAAATGCCTGCAATAAATAAGTACTCCCTTTATCATTGGCAATTTGTTGATATATACCGGTAAAACTGTTTTGAGATTTAATATTATTATCATAAAAAATTTTATTTAATGTAAAGCCGGATTTATGCAGATGCCGTCTATTAAATTTATGATTTAATGATGTATTAAAAGACAGTTTATAATTTTTATAATGCATTTCATCTTTTGGAGTTATTGTATTATTGGTATCAGAAAAGCCGTTAAAATAATAACTTTTGTCTAAAGTCCCGGAAACCGATGTATTTATAAAAGTATGTTCATTAATTAACAGGAAATGCGATAAAGCAATAGCACCCATAGCATTATCCATGTTCACCATTTGCCTGTCATCATTGGTAGTCCAATTCAAAATATTTTCTTCCGGAGTAACAATTGATTTATTTATTCCTCCAATTCCATATATAGAAAACAGCCCGGCGTTTTTCAAAGGAAAGTTAAGCTTAAACGAAAGGTCCTGGTAGCTTGGTACTTTGTTTTTCATTTCCTCATCTATCAATTGGAGAAAACCAAAAATTGAATACCTGTAATTAACTAAATAAGTGGATGGAGAACCTTTTAAAAAAGGTCCTTCTGTGAATAAATCTACTCCCTGGATTCCTGCCTGTAATGAATATTCTCTTTTGTATTTATTACCTGAACGGAATTTCATATCAAAAACACCTGAAAGAGCATTCCCATATTCGGAAGGAAATGCTGAAGTAAAGAAATCGGAATTATTAAGAACCATCGAAGAGAAAACAGTTATTCCGCCGCTTTGCTGCCCGCCAAAACTGAAATGGTTTGGATTTGGGATATCAATTCCATCTAAACGCCAAAGAAGCCCTTTCGGAGAATTTCCCCTGATAACAATTCCATTTTTGGCTAAGTCTGAATTTCCTGTTATACCTGCAAAATTTGTTGCTGCTCTGAGCGGGTCATCGAATGCTCCTGCATATCTTTGTGTTTCTTCAATGGAAAAGCTGCGGGCACTTATAATTGCCATAGGATTTAACGGCTTATCCTTTTCTATTTCGGATGTGATTTCCATTTCTTCTGTTTGTATTATTTTTTCTATCAATGCGGCATTCAATATTGCTTCTTTTCCTGATGAAATCAAGAATTCCGGAATAATTTCTTCATTATAACCTATAAGCTTAATTTTTATCATATATCTTCCAATGGGAACATTTTTTACAGCATAATCACCATTCAAATCCGATTCTGCTGCAAGTGTATTACCGGTATTTGAGATTATTATTACAGCTCCCTGTAACGGTATTTTTGTGTCTGCGTCAGTTATATTTCCCCTGAGTGTTTGAGTAATTTCCTGGGATAATAGAACCCTGTAAAAAAAGAAAATAATAAACGTAATTGTATAAACCGTCTTAAACATAATTTGCTGTTAACATTTATTACAAATTTATTATTTTTTGCATTTACCTCATTGTAAAAAAAGGACAAAAATTTGAAATTAGATTAGGATAGATAAATTTAAAAGCAGTTAATTATACAGCAGGTGTAAGAATCTGTATTCAGATATAATTATCAAGATGTTTGAAAAACTCAGATGGTGTATCTCCGGTAAAATATTGAAATTCTTTTATAAGGTGTGACTGGTCTGTAAAATTATATTTACTTACAAGTGTCATCCAATCCGGTTCTTTCATAGAAATAAGCTCGTTGTGAATATTGTCAAATCTTACAATTCGTGAATATTGTTTTGGAGATAAACCCAATGACTCTTTGAATGAACGCTGCATCTTTTTATACAAACTATCAGATTTATTGTAAATGTCGTTCACTCGTTCTATACCTTTTCCAAGGTTTATTATTTTCACTGTATGGGTAAGGATACCGTTATTTTCAATCATTCGTGCGAACATTGATTCTATCCAGGAAACAAGAATGGATTTTCTTTCATTCAGTGTCCTGGCTTCCGAAATTTTATTTTCCAGTTCTTCTGCTTTATTGCCTATAACATCTCTGAGTAGTATTGGTGTATTGGGTATTTCTTTGTCCGGTATTCCCAGAAGAGCTTTTATTCCGCACGGAAGAAACCTGATACCTGAAACATTTACATGATTAATAAACCTGCTTTTTGTTAAATCGCGGTTCATTCCTTGTATATAAGCACCTGAATATGCAGTTATTAATTTATTATCAATAATGTATTCCACTTGAGAATCGGTAAGGAACACAAGATCGGTTTTTCCATCAGGAAGTATTTTCTTTAAAGAACCATCTCCTATAAAACTATAGAAATATATTCTATCTACATACTTTGATAAAATGCCATGAAATTTTATACTTCTATACATAATAAAGTTTTATTTAAAATATTTCTTTAATTATAATGAGAAAGTTATATTTTTAAAAGATAAAATATATTAACCGGATTCATTTTTAACTACTTAAGTCACCTTACGCAAGAGTGTAATCATAGGGTAAGATTTTAGTATTTGTATTTAATTTCAACTCCTGTCCTCACCCTCAATTGATTTCGGATTTCGGATTGTCAATTGCGGATTGAAAAACTTGCACTATAAAATACTAAGTTGAGAACGAAAAGTTAAAATATTTTCACTACAAAATCTCATATTAAACAGATTATCCAAGTTTGCATGGCTTATAGCCTTAACACAAAGTTCACAAAGGATACAAAGAACACAAAGAAATACAATAAAAATATAAAAAGCAGGACTTTGTGAACTTTGTATCCTTTGTGAACTTTGTATCCTTTGTGCACTTTGTGTTGAAGCCCTTAAATCTGATGAGCCGGTATAAGCTTTTCAATCCGCAATTGGCAATCCGAAATCTATCAGGAGGGTGAGGACAGGAGCTGAAATTACACGTATATTTTTTTCGTAACAAATTGATTTATGATTTGCGTAAGGTGAATACTTAATTCTGCCTGTTATTATGGTTCATAAATAATTATTTTTATTTAGTTAATTTCAAATAATTTCTGTCTAAATAATATAAACTTTATCTAAATAATAATGGATTTAAAATTAAAAGATACTTTCATCGAACGGTGGAACAAATATTTTCCGGGAGCAGAATTGCCGGTAATATTTTATTATACTGATAAACTAATTGAAGCCGGCTCATTTAATGCACCAACAAAAGCTCATTGCATGATGAATGAGCTTGTACAGGTTACCAAGGGTAAATCGGTTTATTTTGACAAAGATTCAACTATGTGCTCCGGCGGAAAGAAATATTTAGGTTTTTCAGATAAACTGAGAGCTAACTTCGAATATTTTCTATCCTATGGTATACCCGGTGAAGTGGAAGGGGAAAGATATAAAAAAGATCCTGACACAGTTGAAAAAAGTATGGGTAATCTGAAGACATTAAAAGCACCGCATAAGTATATAGTATTTAAGAGGTGGGATAAGCTGGAAGAATATGATGAACCTATGGTAGTAATATTTTTTGCGAAACCCGATGTGCTATCAGGTCTTTTTACACTGGCTAATTTTGACGAAGTTATGCCTGATGGAGTTATTGCTCCGTTTGGTTCAGGATGTTCATCAATTGTTAATTACCCTTATTTCGAATTGCAATCACAATATCCCCGTGCAGTGCTTGGTATGTTCGATGTTTCAGCAAGGCCGTATTTACCGCCCGGTGCATTAAGCTTTGCAGTACCCATAACTAAATTTACCAGGATGGTAAATAATATGGATGAAAGCTTCTTAATTACCGGTTCATGGAATAAGCTGCGCTCAAGAATGGCAATGGAGATTTAAATACCCAATCATAATCTGATTATAAGTAATAAAAAGTGAGATTATAACCCACGGTTATAATCTCACTTTAAATCCTGCTGTAAGCCGGATAAATTATTCCCTATACTTCCGTAACCAAATCATAAACTTCGTTTGAAATTTTGCCTTGTTATATGTATTATTTATAAAATTGTCGTCTTATATATCTCTCCTAAACCCTTGTTTTTGCCAGTTTTATTTAAATAAATTTTCGTTATATTTTAAAAGCCAATTCACACATTTTATAAATTAATAAAGGTCTAAAATGAAAAAACTATTTATATTCATTTTGATTTCTTCTTCTATTGTATTCTTTTCATCATGCAGCAAAGACACAAAAGACACTAAAACTTCTAAAGATACTAAAGAGACAAAAACAGTGGTCAATACTGCAGATTTTTTCAAAGCAGTTCATGATAATGAGCCTGCTAAAGTAAAAGATTATTTAGAAAAAGATAAAACATTGGTTGATGCCGTTGATTCATCAAGCGGAATCAATGAAAGTGCTCTGGGAATTTCAACATTTGATGGTTATAAAGAAATTACAGAAATGCTTCTCAAAGCCGGAGCAAAAACGGAATTCCATGATGCATACGGTATAACCCCAATGATGGGTGCGGCAAGAACAAACAGAGTCGAAATTATTAAAATGTTAATTGATAATAAAGCTGATGTGAATAGTATTAATACCAGTAAAGAAACACCTCTTCACTATGCAGCAAGATATAACAATCCTGATGTTGTAAAGCTGCTTTTGGAAAACAAAGCAGATAAAACTGCCAAGGATTACAATGGTCAAACACCATATGAAGTAGCAAAAAAAGAAAATGCTGATAAAGTATTAGACCTGTTAAAGTAAATTCTGAACAATTAAACTTTTTAATATTAATGAAAAAATTATTGCTTATTGTTTTACTCTTAACATTTGGTCTGACGTTAGGTTTTATTCAATATTTTATAGTTGATCTTGACCCTGGATACATAAGCACATTCGGTTATGGTTCTCTTTGTGTATCCGACAAAGGTTATCCTGCAAAAGATAAGTATGATGCATCCCAGTTCGATTTTAAGAACGGGAAATTTTATATTGATGGGAAAAAATATGCTTTAAATGTTCGGGCAATATTGCCTGAAGGCAAAACTTACAGAATGCTGCTGAACGAATTTGTTGCCAAGCGTCCTGATTATGCCGATGATGATGCCGAAGAAAAAATGATTTGGAGAGTATTTGTCTCACACAATAAAAAAGGTGAAAAAAATTATTCTTCGTTTCCACTTTCTAACTCGGAGATAGTAAATGAACTATCTTATGCAACAAGTGAAAAAGAGCTTGCATTTATACCATTAAACCTCCAGTTATGGGAAGAACATGCTGATTGGAATAGTTCCGGTATAAAGCACTCAGATTTTCAGTCACTTGTAGATGATTGGATGTTTGATGCAAAACCCGGCTGGCAGATGTACATTGTACATACTGTTGGTTACTATGAAAGACATAGGGGAAATGACAGGTGTTTTGTTGAAGATCCGATTATGACTGCACTTGTGGAAATGAAATAAATATATCTTTTCTTCAAAAGAGGCACTCTTATTCAAAAGTGCCTCTTTCTTTTTTTACTGTCCGGAATATGCTGGTTTTCATTTTTTCACTTCTGGATACCTTTTTTCAAAGGGCATTTACACTAAAAAATTCAATTAAACCCTTGTTATTTAATGTTTTATTTTTGAAATAAATTGTTATATTATTGAGCCAATTCAATTCAATATTAAATTAAATTTTTTTTATTATGAAAAAGATATTATTTATTACATTACTCTTAACGTTCGGTTTGACGTTAGGTTTTATGCAGTATTTTTTTACTGATATTGACCCGGGCTACATTACCAAATTCGGTTATGGATCAATTGCTGTTTCAACAAAAGGATATCCTGCAATTGATAAATTTGATGAATCACAGTACAATTTCAAGAATGGGAAATTTTATGTTAAGCAGAAAGGTGAAATAAATTTGAGGGCAATATTACCTGAAGGTAAAACCTACAGGATGCTGCTTAATGATTTTGTTACAAGCAAACGCCCTGATTATACAGATGATAATGCAGAAGAAAAAATGATTTGGAGAGTGTTTGTATCACACAGTGTTAAAGGAGAAAAGATATATTCTTCATTCCCACCTGCAGCTTCTGATATTCTAAGTGAAGTTACTTATGCCACAAGTGAAAAAGAACTGGCTTTTGTTACTAAAAACCTGCACTTGTGGGAGGAGCATGCTGACTGGAAGACATCAGGACTAGAGTATAAGGATTTGTATGATCAAACATACCATTGGTTCTTCAATGCTAAACCCGGCTGGCAAATGTACATAGTGCATACTGTGGGGTATCTTGAAGTTCATACTACTACAAGCGGAAGATATTTAGTCGAAGATCCGATTATGACTGCTTTAATAGAGGTTGAATAAAACTTTTGAAAGGGGGCTGTCTTTATTGACGGCCCCTTGTCTTTTTGATTCTCGAAATTTCACTGTTTAGATAAAAGCAGATAATAATTTTAATCACTTACTATCTTCCATATCATCACTATCTGAGTCTATTCTCAAAAAATTCCCATTTTCATCAAATATATAATCACGCCCGCCAATTTCAGCTTCGTAAGTTATCTTACCACCGGTACCGGTTATTTTTGTTCCTTCCGTAATTTTTTTACCGGCTAAATTTTTTACAGCATAATCACTTACACCTTGCGGCAATAAAGATACGGGAATTTCTACTTCTGTTTGAAGATGTGTTCCATTCGCTTCAAAGATAATGGAAGTCTCAATACTGTTTTCTTTAAACTCTGCTTCGTATCTTCCGTGTTCCATTTCCCATTTTACATTTGTGATATTGGGATATAAAGACGAAAAGCCTGCCTTCACTGCAGCAGGTACGTCCGATTCTTTTAGGTCTTGTGCATTTAAGTTAAGACCTAATGAAGCAATGAATAAAATGAAAATTAAATTTTTCATAGTCATATTATATAATGAATTTAGGATT
The DNA here is from genome assembly GCA_003820375.1 of Ignavibacteriota bacterium. Lineage (GTDB taxonomy): Bacteria > Bacteroidota > Ignavibacteria > Tepidaquicellales > OLB5 > RPQH01. The sequence continues at coordinate 10,447 of RPQH01000057.1, read as the reverse complement.
CTAAATAATAATTGACAGTAAAATAAAGAATTAATAAATAAATATACAACTGTTTTTTTATTAATTAATAATTTTAGATTAAAGGTTCCGGCAGAAAGAGCTATAAATTTATCACTGAATCTTTACTTTCAATGTTGTATTTTCTAAAAACTTTTCAAATTTAGACATTTTAGGATTAATATAGTAATGGAAGAAAATACTAATACACCTTCAAATTTCATACGCGATATTATAGATAAAGACCTGGAAGAGGGTAAACATAACGGCAGGGTGCACACACGCTTTCCGCCTGAACCAAACGGCTATCTTCATATCGGGCATGCAAAATCTATTTGCCTGAACTTTGGTATTGCAAAGGATTATAATGGTTTGTGCAACCTCAGGTTTGATGATACAAATCCGGAAAAAGAGGAAGTAGAATATGTTGATTCCATTGAAGAAGACATCAGGTGGCTTGGATTTGACTGGGAAGACAGGATGTATTTTGCATCGGATTATTTCGGCCGGCTATATGATTTTGCTGTTCAGCTTATTAAAGAGAGTACGGCATATGTTGATTCATCATCAGCAGAGGAGATTAAAAATAACAGGGGAACTCCCACTGAGCCGGGAAATGAATCGCCTTTTCGAAACCGTACGGTGGAAGAAAACCTAAAGCTCTTCGAAGAGATGAAGGAAGGTAAATATGAAGATGGTGCCCATGTACTCCGTGCTAAGATTGATATGGCATCGCCTAATATGCATATGCGTGACCCCGTGATGTACAGGATAAAAAGAGCTGAACATCACAACACAGGTAATGAATGGTGTATCTATCCGATGTATGATTATGCTCATCCTATATCAGACTGGATTGAGCATATTACCCATTCCATTTGCACACTTGAGTTTGAAATACACAGACCGCTTTACGATTGGTTTCTGATTGAGCTGCATCTGGAAGACAGGCCGCAGCAGATTGAGTTTGCACGCTTAGGGCTTAACTACACAGTAATGAGTAAACGCAAGCTTTTACAGCTTGTGAAAGAAGGATATGTTGCCGGATGGGATGACCCCAGAATGCCAACTCTATCCGGTTTACGCAGAAGAGGATACACTCCCGAATCTATCCGGAATTTTTCGGAACGAGTGGGTGTAGCAAAAAGAGATGCCGTAACTGATTATGCTCTTCTTGAACATAGTATCAGGGAAGACCTGAATATTCGGGCTTCGCGTGTTATGGCTGTACTTAAGCCTCTAAAAATTGTTATAACAAATTACCCTGATGATAAAGTTGAACAGCTTGAAACTGATAATAATCCTGAAGATACTTCAGCAGGAAAAAGAACAATTCCTTTCTCAAAGAATATTTTTATTGAACAGGACGATTTCCGTGAAGTCCCGCCTAAAAAATTTCACCGCTTATACCCTGGTAATGAAGTAAGGTTAAAAAGCGCATATATTATTAAATGCAACGATGTAATAAAAAATGAAAACGGTGAAATAACGGAACTTCATTGCACATATGACCCTGCAACCAAAAGTGGTGCAGGAGATTCACGCAGCGTGAAAGGCACTATTCACTGGGTATCTGAGCCGCATGCCGTAAAAGCTGAAGTAAGACTGTACGACAGGTTATTTACTGCTGAAGACCCTGAAGCAGATGATACAAAGGATTTCAAAGAATTTATTAATCCTCACTCACTTGATATAATGAGCGATTGTCTTGTTGAACCCGGGCTGGCAGATGCAAAACCGGGAGATAAATTCCAGTTCATCAGGCAGGGATATTTCTGTGTTGACCCGCTTTCAACCGAAGGAAAGCTTGTATTCAACAGGACAGTTGCATTAAGAGATTCTTGGGCAAGGATTGAGAAGAAGGGAAAATAGAGTTTTTAGAGTTCGGAGAGTTTAGAGAGTTCTGAGAGTTCTGAGAGTTCGGAGAGTTCTGAGAGTTCGGAGAGTTCAGAGAGTTCAGAGAGTTGGAGGAGATTTACATTGTTTAATAGACAAGGGTTACTGATGTAAACATGGTTAAATAGTAAATACAGGTTGAACCATATGGACAACTCCGGATTGCATTAACAGCTTACCGCTTGAAAACTATCCGGCTTGGATAATTTGCAATCTATTTACCGGGTCACATTTTCCCAACTCTCTGAACTCTCCGAACTCTCCGAACTCTAAGAACTCTTTTTCCATCCGGCTTTTCTTATCAGCATAAACATTTGGCCTCTTGTGTGGGCTTCATGTTCAAGGATGTGATAAATTATCCATTTCTTTGTGGCACTGCGTTCCTGTTCGTTATAGCCCTGCCATGTTATAACATCATCAAGTTCCGAATCTTTTATAGTTGATACATGGTCTAAAAACATTTTTCTGGTTAACGTTATTACATCAATATATTCTTTTACTTCAAGCGGTTCCTTCGGCGGGTTATAATCTTCTTTAGGCGTATCAAACCATGCAGCATAGTAGCTTCTTTTTTTTATTTCATCGGATGCTTCTTTACCCGATAAAGTATGCAGCCAGCCAAGGTCGCACTCTGCAAAGTGCATAAGGTATGCACCGATGGGAAATTCACCTTCTACAGGTGGAGTAAATAGCTGCTCTTTAGTTAAATGGCTGACTCCTTCAAGTGTTGTTTTACGGATATCTTCAAACATCCATTTTAATAATGAGATTTGGGGATTGGAATTATTTTGCATTTAGTTTTCGCGGTTATATTTTGAAAAAGTTAAATATAAGAAAATGAAATAAAATTCTCAACTTAATATATTCCATTATGATACATTTTCTTATCTGTAAATTATTAACAAACAGTTCAATAATTGGATTTTGAACATAGCAAAGATACTTGTTTTAGTTAATATTTCTACTAAAAAAGGGGTAGTGAAAACTAAAAATATATTTATCATTACCGGAAAAATAGAACCATTAAACAATAAGTGTAATTAAATAATATACTGGTTATTACTTTATTCCTGGCTCCCTCGAATTATAACCTGATATTATTTCTAACTTTAAATTTTGGAAAATATGAAGAGCCGGACATATATGCTGATTGTAAACTGTGCAGTTTGCGCTTTAATATTTATCATCGATATTTTTAACCCATTGGAATATGCAGTTTGGCTGTTATATACTATTCCTTTAATATGGGTTGCATACAAATATCTTGATAGAAAACTCCTGTTTACTACTGCAGTTCTGGAATCAATTTTTATATTTACTGCATTTTTTTTGAAAACAGATATAAGTCATTTAAAAGATGATTTTTCAAACAGGTCAATATTTACAATTTTGCTCTGGGTTATTGCATATATTCAAATAGAAAGAGGAAAGACATATTTAACATTACAGCAAAATATAGATGACATAATGTATGCGGAAGCTGCTTTGCATGAAGCCAGGGTCCGCTATGATACCTTATTCAATAATAAAACCATCGGAATAGCTCATTGCCGTATTGTAACCGATGAACATGAAAACCCGATAGATTATGAGATACTGCAAATCAATGATACATATTCACAGATAACGGGTATTAAGAAAGAAGATATAGAGGGTAAAACTGCCCGCGAAGTTTTTCCTGGAATTGAAAATTTTTCATTCGATTATATCGGCAGTTACGGGGAAATTGCAATTGAAGGCGGTGAGCTGAACTTTGAATCGTATTTTGAAGCAACAAGCCAGTGGCTTTCAATATATGTTTACCAGCCTGTCTATGGGGAGTTTACCGCTATCTTTACTGATATCAGTGACCGTAAAAAATCGGAAGAGAATTTGCAGCGTGCATTAAAAGAATCAAATGATACTAAAAGACAATTGGAAGCAGTATTCCAGTCAATGGCTGATGGTATCGCAATATTTAATATGAATGGCGAAGTTATCCATATTAATGAGGCACAGGCACAAATAAATGGTTTCGATAACATTGACGACATGCTCCGCAATCTGAAATTTTATGCTGAAATTTATGAGCTGCGTTATTGGGACGGGCAGGTTGTTCCTGTTGACCAATGGCCTGTTAGCAGGGTGCTTAGAGGAGAACACGTTGATGACCTGAAATTACACGGTAAAAGGACAGATACAGGTCAGGAGTGGGACTTTAGCTTTAGCGGCAGACCAATATACGATGAACAAGGGCTGCAGTTTCTTGCCATGATTATTACAAGAGATGTGACCGAAAGTAAAAAAGCGGAAGAGGCATTAAGAGAAAGTGAACATATCCTTAAACTTATACTTGAAAATGTAAACGAAGGGATAATATTGTCTGATGCAATTAACAACAAAATACTGGCTATCAGCAGGTGGGATTTAAATAATATTTCCGGCAGCTTACCCAATACTATAGTGGACTTGCCGTTAGAACAATTTCAAAAAATCAGGGATGTAAGAGATTTAAAAACAGGGGAGAGAGTGAAGCCGGAAGATATACCTGTTGCCCGTGCACTCAGAGGAGAATTTCTTTATAACGAAGAGTACATATTAGGACGTCCTGACGGTTCAAGTTTTATTGCGTCTGTAAATGCTTTCCCAATTTACAATGAAAATAAAACTAAAATTATAAATGCAATAGCTATTTGGACAGATATCACTGAACGGAAGCAAGCTGAAGAAGCACTGCAAGCCAGTGAAGCAGCAATGGAAGCATTTTTTAATGCTTCTCCGGGAATTCTAAACCTGTTTGATGAGAAGCTCCGTTATATAAAAACCGACCCGGTTTCACCAACATATTTTGGCTTCAACCGTCAAAGTATAATTGGCAAATCCATAAAGGAAATCAATCCACCTTATATCCAGAAGGTTTTAGAGCCAATAATCCGGCAGGTTACTGAAAGCGGAAAAACAATACCTGATATAGAAGTGCAGGGGCCGGTGTCAAGCAGGAAGGGAGAAATAGGATATTATTCTGTGTCATATTTTCCTGTTCCGCTTTCAAAAGGTAAGATTGGACTTGGTGTAATTGGGATAGATATTACTGATATGAAACATGCAGAGAATGATTTGAGAGAGAGTGAAGAACGCTTTTCCAAGATTTACCAAAATCACCCTGACCCGATTATAATAAGCAAAATTGAAGACGGTACAATTCTTGAGGTGAACGATGCATTCCTAATGCATTTTGGATGGGAACGTGAAGAAGTGATTGGGAAAACAGCACTTACTCTAAATTTGTACGGCGATACAAATGACAGGAACAAGGTTATTAATCTGCTTAATACAAAAGGCAGGATATATAAGCAAGAATTGAATGTAAAATTGAAAAATGGTGAGCTTAGAACAGCTTTATTATCGGTTGATCTTCTTCCATTGTATAAAAGGGAAGTGATGCTGACAACTTTCCAGGATATAACCGAACTCAAGCAAACAGAACGGGCTTTAAAGGAAAGTGAAGAACGCTTCCGCACACTTGCGGATAACATGTCACAGCTTGCATGGATGGCTGATAATAAGGGATTTCTGTTCTGGTATAATAAACGCTGGTATGATTACACAGGTACCACATTTGAAGAGATGGAAGGTTGGGGATGGAAGAAAGTCCATAATCCTGAGCATGTAGAAAGAGTTGCAGATAAATTTCTGAAACATGTTGAATCAGGTGAGCCCTGGGAAGATACATTTCCATTGAGGAGCAAAGATGGTGAATACAGATGGTTCCTTTCCAGAGCTTTGCCAATCAAAGATAGTGATGGAAATATTATCAGGTGGTTTGGCACAAATACGGATATAACTGACCAAAAGAAACTTGAGGAGCAGTTGTATTACACGCTTGGAAATCTAAAAGAAAGTACAGAAAGGTTTTCAACTGCATTTATGAACCATCCTGACGCACTTAGTATTTCCAGGGTTGAAGACGGCGTATTCCTGGAGGTTAACGATGCATTTTTATCACTTTATGGTTATGAACGTGAAGAGATAATCGGACATTCTGCTATTACCCTGGGAATATATGCTGATAATGATGAACGGGAAAAGCTTATGGACATTATTGACCAGGAAGGCAAAGTGCACAGGTATGAACTGGATGTCAGATTGAAAAACGGTGATAAAAGAACAATTTTATTATCTGTTGACCAGCTTACTTCTTATGATGAGAATATTTTACTTTCAACAAACCAGGATATAACAGAGCTGAAGAAGGCGGAAGATGCATTAAAAGAAAGTGAAGAACGATTTTCAGCAGCATTTAAAGACCATCCGGACCCGTTGGCAATAACTAAATATGAAGATGGAACTTATGTTGAAGTGAATGATTCATTCTTATCGATTTTTGGGCATAAACGTGAAGAGGTGATCGGTAAGACACCGGCTTCAATAAATTTTTATGCTGATTTGGAAGATAGGAAAAAGATAATAAGCATAATAGATAAAGAAGGGAAAGTGATTAAATATGAACTTAACGTTAAGAGAAAAAACGGAGAACTGAAAACGATTTTATTGACAGTTGATTTGCTTCCTTCAATTAAGGAAAAAACTCTGCTTGCTATAATGCAGGATATTACTGAACTTAAGAAAGCAGAATTAGCTTTAAAAGCAAGTGAAGAAAAGTTTTCCGGTGCTTTTATGAATAATCCTGAACCCGTTTTAATAACAAGAGCTGAAACCGGTGCATTTATTGAAATTAACGATGCTTTCCTCTCTCTTTTTGGCTATGAACGTGAAGAAGTAATGAAAACAACAATTCTGGATTTAAATTTTTATGCGGATATTGAAGACAGGAAAAAAATAATAAGTATTCTCAACCAAAAAGGATATGTACACAGATATGAATTACAATGGAGAACAAAATCAGGTGAGTTGAAGATTGTTCTGCTGTCAGTTAACCTGCTTAATGTTAATAATGAAAAATTTATGCTTGGAACAATACATGATATTACAGAATTAAGAAAAGCAGAATCTTTGCTAAAGGAAGCCAATGAGGAAATAAAAAATATCCTGGAAACAATATCCGATAACTTCTTAGCATTGGATAGAAACTACAGGTTTAAGTATGTAAACAAAGAAGTACTAAGCAGGTTAAATTTAAAGTATGAAGAAGTAATCGGGAAAACGATATGGGATATTTATCCGGGTATGCGTGGAACATTATTTGAAACAAATTACAGGAAGGCATTTGAAGAGCAAAAACCGGTTAGGTTTATTGACCAAAGCCCGGTTGATAAACAATGGTTCGATATTAGCGTATACCCTTCGGAAGATGGAATAACTGTATATGGAAAAAACATAACACAAAGAATAAAGGCACAGGAAGCTTTAAAAGAAAGTGAAGAAAAGTTTTCAACAGTATTTAACTTAACAACCGATGCATTGGTTATAAGCAAAGTTGAAGACGGCACTATAATTGATGTTAACAGTGCATTTCTTGAACTTTTCGGTTGGGAAAAAGACGAAGTGATTGGAAAAACATCACAATCTCTTGATATGTTTGCAGATAAAAGCGATAGAAATAAAACAATTGAACAGCTTAAGGAGAATGGAAAGATAGATAAAATGGAAATAAAAATTAAACGGCGGTCAGGTGAAGAGAGATATGTGCTTTTATCGGTAAAAATGTTTCCGCTGCTTGGTAAGCAAACAATGCTTACAACCATCGAAGATATTACAGAGATAAAACAGATTGAAATTGCCTTACGGGAAAGCGAAGAAAAGCTTCTTGATGCACAGAAAATTGCAAGGTTTGGTAATTATACAGTTGATATGCTAAATAATAACAAAATTACCTGGTCTGAAGAAATGTATGATTTATGGGAAGTTGACAGAAATAACCCGCCCTTATTTGAAGAACTATGGAATAAAATTCATCCGGATGACAGGGAATACGTTAGAAGTGCAATACTTCAGGAAACTAAAAACAGGGAAGTTGTGGAAACCGAGTTCCGCTTAATACTGCCGGGTAACAGGATAAAACATATCCTTCTAATTACAAGAGGCATTTTGGATGAAAATGGAAATCTCATAAAAAGGCAGGGAGTTGAAATGGATATTACGGACAGAAAAGATGCTGCTCTTAAGTTATATAATACTATGCAGGAACTGGAACGTTCAAATAAAGAGTTGGAACAATTTGCTTATGTCGCATCACATGACCTGCAGGAACCGATGCGAATGGTATCTAGCTTTACAAAACTTATGGAAAGACAGCTTAAAGATAAAATAGATGAAAAAAGCAAAGATTATATGCATTTTATTTTTGATGGCGTAAAACGGATGCAGACACTTATCCAGGACTTATTGACATATTCGCGTGTTACAACAAAAGCGGAGCCGTTTGTTTCATGTGATTTAAATTCTATTATAGATGATGTACTGACAGATCTGCAGGTTGCAATTAAAGAAACAAATGCTGAAATAAAGATAGAAAACCTTCCGGAGGTTAATGTTGACCCGACACAAATGAAACAACTATTTCAGAACCTGTTATCTAATGCAATAAAATTTCATAATACCCGGAAGCCTGTTATAAAAATAGATGTTAAGCGTAAAAATAAAGAATGGATAATCAGTGTCAAGGATAACGGAATTGGAATTGACCAGCAGAATCATGATAAGATTTTTGAAATATTCCAGCGGCTCCATGAAAGAGACAAATATCCCGGTACCGGAATTGGCTTAGCTATATGTAAAAAAATTGTAGAACGCCACAGCGGGAAAATTTGGGTGCAATCCGAAGAGGGGAAAGGTACAACTTTTTATTTTACATTACCGGCGTAGAGTTCTTAGAGTTCTTATCCCGCTGAAGCGGGACCTTCGCTTCGCTGCGGGAGTTCAGAGAGTTCTTGGAGTTTAACTTTTCAACCTTTCAACCTTTCAACCTTTCAACCTTCATACTTTTCAACTTTCCACTTCACTTTCTATTAATTTAACCGGTTCTCTTACTGCGTTTTCTTTTTTACTTTGCAGAAAGTTATCAATAAATGAGGCACCCAGCATAGTAAAAATGGGAATTATTGGAAAATTAAACCTGTAATCAGCAAAATATACAAATGCCAGAAGCGAAAAATATCCTATCATCAAAAATCCAAATATTGGAAGATATACACTTTCTTTTTTGATAAATCTTTTATATGCCCAATTAATACACCAGCAAAAGAATAAGAACATTACAAAGTAATAAATGCCGTTTGTAATTATCGTGTAAACTGAGACAGCTTTTTTCTTCCAAGGTGCTAACTCAATTTGTGCAGTAGCCCAGCCTACACCTTCATAACCTCTCCTGTAGTTCATCCAGAGCTTTTTGGGGAACATCTTCAATGTCGCACCGGGATTTTCGGTAATATAATTTAAAGCTTTGTTACGCAGTTTTGTATTAGCATAATATTCATCTTTGAATCCATATCTTGTCCAATTCGGTGAATTAGTAATTTTATCCATCATAGAATCAATAGGATATTCGTTTTCTTCATCCCAAATATAAGTCAATACATCCTGTTCCAAATGGTATATACTTGTAGCATATGGGTTATTTCCCATTAAAATATTTATTCCGTCGTTGGTAGAAATAGTTAAAGCTCCGTCAAAAACATAATAATTTCTTATTATCCATGGTGTGATGACCACTATCATAAATACATATACTACAATTACAGGTTTTAATTTTTGCCAAAATGCTCCTTTATATTGGAACAATGAGGCTAACAAAAACAGAAACGGAATAAACAATCCCTGCGGTTTTACAAGTGACATGGCTCCCCATACAATACCGGCTAACATCAGCATCCAAAATCTTTTTTCCGATATTAATAACAGGTATAATCCTAGAAAAAGCAGAAAAGTAAATAATATCTCAGTAGCAAGTATGGAAGTATAAGCGATATAATTAGGATACAAAGCTATTATAAGAATTGTAATCCTGGCTGCAAGCTCAGATTTAAATAACCTTTTGCAAATTAAGTAACTTAAATATATTATTCCTGCAGAAAGCAAAAGGTTTGCAAGTTTTGCCGCTAATATATTATTGCCAAATATAAAAAATATCAATCCGAGGAACATTGGGTAACCGGCAGGATAATATGCTGTCGGTACTCCGTTTAGTGTATAACCTTCTCCGTTTGAAATTCTTAGACCTGTATTATAATACCAGTCTGCATCGCTCATCGGTATGCTGTCAATCAAAATTATCCAGAGAGCCCTCAGTAAAATACCGGCTATTAAGCAGGACGGGACAAAATAATTTGAATAAATTAGCTTGTTTGCTGTGGATTTAATCATTTTATATAGTTTGTAAAACCTATGCTATGAAATGTTAAAAGGTGATTTTTCGAATGTATAATAACTATTTATAACTTTTTTATCAAAGCTATAATTAGTCTGTATCTAAATGCCGGCTCATAAAAAAAATAAGAGGCTGTCTCAAAAGTCCATTTTTCCTATATAGTAATGGTAGAATTTGTCGAATAAATAAAAAAATTCCCAAATAGAAATTTGGGAATTAGGCTGAGGCTGCCTTTTAAGACAGCCTCTT
>RPQH01000056.1 GCA_003820375.1 Ignavibacteriota bacterium | reverse complement strand
GGCTTGGATGGATGAGAGATTCTCCGGTTTTTCACTCGTCCTACGACCTGTTCTATTTTAAATCATCCGGCACTATTAAATCATTCATCTATTGCCGATAGTCGTAGGACGAGTAACCTTCTCTAAAAATATTTCTGATAGAACGCTCTCCGGTTCTTTTACTCATCCTATGACTACACTTAATAAGTACATTATTGCTTTTGTGATAAAACATATTTACAAAACATAGTCATAGGATGAATAAACAACACAATAGTCGGGAGAATTATAATTAACCCAATGCTTCTAATCTCAAATTATCGGATTATGATTTTCCTGTTTCATATGAGTTCTTACTTTATTAAAGTTTATGTATACCGGTTAATAGCAGTTCTTCCTATTTCTGTCAGTGTCCTCGATTGATAATTATCCGGTCTTTAAAGAACATCCATGAGTGACCTGCCCGGGGTAGTCAGGCACTGGCAGTACAGGAAACCTTGCTTTATCGTGTTTACAAACCAATACATGCGGTCATTGCATTGGCAAGATAGACTTTATTATTGTAATGACAATCATTATATATTATATTTTTAGTAATAACGCAAATAAAAATTACTGCATAATATTATATGTCATTAGTAATAAATAAAACTGCAAGCCATAACTCAATTTTGGTTTCAGGAATATTTATTACATTAATTTTTCTTCTGCAATCTTCTTTTACTTCGTCCTATTCTCAATGGGTACAGCAATACAGCGGTACACACGTTATTTTAAATGGAGTACATTTTATAAATCCCAATACCGGATTTGCAGTGGGCTGGAAAAGCACAATACTTAAAACAACTAATGCGGGATATTATCTGTAAAACCAATATCAGAAAATATTCCTAATGAATTTCAACTTTATCAGAATTACCCAAATCCTTTTAATCCATCAACCGAAATAAAATTTTCTATACCAAATGATGTTCATGTCAATATTAGGATATATAACTTAACAGGTGAAGAGGTTTTAACCCTTTTGGATGAAGATAAAACAACCGGTTATTACAGCATAATATTCGAGGGTTCAAACTTTGCAAGCGGTGTATATTTCTATAAACTTGAAGCAGGTTCATTTTCCGATGTTAAGAAGATGGTTCTTATCAAATAACAAAACACAGTACTTACACAAAAAATAATATTTTTAAAAAAAAGAAACCCCGTCATCAGGCGGGGTTCTTTTTTTATGTCTTTCTTTAATTGCAAATGAATTACCTTACCAATACAAGCTTCTTTGTATCTGTGAAATCACCTGATATCATCTTGTAAAAATATACTCCGCTTGATAGCGATGATGCATTAAAGTCAATAGTGTAGTATCCTGCTTTCAGGTCTTTATTTAGCAGTATTGCAGCTTCTCTTCCCAATACATCATAAATTTTTACAGTTACAAATCCTTCTTTCGGAATTGCAAAGTTTATTTTTGTAGAAGGATTAAACGGATTAGGAAAATTCTGGCTCAACGAATAAACAATCGGAATTCCGTTTTGCCCGGGATTTATGCCAACAGGAGAACCAATCCTGTCCATATATAATCTGCGGTTAGAGCCGTCAAGCCCCACCCAGAAAGCAGCAGCATCCCCGGCAGCATTATAATATTCTACCAGGAAAGGTTTGTATCCTCTTGTAATATCCGAGACAGGCGGATGTTCGCTGACTTGAATAGGTGCAGCGAAGTTGCCAGGTGCGTTAACCGGTGCACTGGTAAACATAAGCTTATCTGTAGCGTTGGAAGGACCTCCTGTACTATCCCATATATAGATTGCATGTACACCGCCCGGCTCTGGTATAAAATATTGAATATCGAAGTTATACTCATCAGCATTAGGATTTTCAGCAAGAGGAGTTTCTGCCCCATACCCAATACCTCCGTTCGTACTGGAAACAAACATAATATTCCTTGAACCGGGAGCACCTGAAGTATACATTAACCATCCGGCTCCGCCAAATAAAGCACCGCCGTATTGGTCTTTTTGTCCTCCTGCAGGTATTAGCCCGGTTAGAAATGCAATTGACGATAATGTTCCGGGAGCTGATTCTCTATACCTGGCATGTGTGATAGCTGCTGTGGTGGTATCTGCTAAAGCGGCTGTCATCTGGTAATACAAAAGCATTGCAGTATCACCTGTACCCGATTTTGCCACATAGGGATGAGCACCTGAAGATGTGACCGATGCTCTTTGCGACCATGTTATTCCCCCGTTAGATGAAGCAAGCCTCGGGATATTATTTGTGCCAAGTGAATCCAGGAATACATATAAACCTCCTGTAGAAGAAGCCCATGCATCAAAATCTCTGTATCCGCCGTTAAATATTGGTCTGAGCGGATTTGCAAATGGTAAATTAACTCTTAAAATATAAATGTTTGAGCTAAATTGTAAAAAACAATATACAGTATCAAGCCCGCTTCTGACCATTTTAGTCTTTGTAAATACGGTTGTAGAAGGAGAGATCGTGATTGCTGTTGACCAGTTTAGTCCATTGTTTGATGACTTCAATATAACCATGCCGGCACCCGGTACAATATTAGAGTCCGGAACAGCGACATATAAAGTATCATTCGGTCTTTCGACACCCGATGGCTTACCGAACGGCGCGGTGTTTGAAACTACATAATCTGTACCCCAGGCATCAATATTTCCAATATATGGTATGGGTGGGTCATATACTTTTACCTGCAGGTCCTGGCTTTGAAGTGAAAGCTGTGTAAATGCTGTTAATACAAGAACATATAGAGTATTTTTCATAATTTTCCTTTCATGCAATAATTTAGTGAAAATAGAAAGTTAATTGAAAAATCTATCCTATAGTTAAAAAGTTCTGATAATTAAGTACTGTTTCTAAGATAAGAATCAACCTTAATATATGCCCGTTTTTCAGCTTTAAATTAATTATTTTATTAAGACAAATTACCATTCAAAGATGATTTGTCCTGAGTCCCGTGTACTTGTATAAGTGTCAAGTTAAGAAAAGAGGAATCGAAATAGATAAAAGACAAGGGGTAACAGTATTGATATGAATGTTCCATGAATAATGTTAAGTATTATATAAATAACTCTAATCATTAATGTTTTCATTACCCCTTGCCAATCACAATTAACAAAGAGTAAGCACATAAGCATCAAGTTAAGGATGAAGAGATTCCATCTTTGTTCCTTCAAGAATTGAATTTTTACTTACTTATTATTCTATGAAAGAATACTCACACTTACATGGAGAATCTGAAGATGGAATCTCTCAGTGTTGGATATTTATTACTTCTTGTTAATTTGAAATTATGGGATAGTTTTTTTATTATACCGCTTCTTACAGGATAAATAGAGATTCCATCTATTAAATCATAGGTTAATCAAAATTATTTTTTTATAGAATGATAATTAATTGAGCGTTAATCATGCAAGAAACAAAGATGGAATCTCCTCATCTTATCTTTATGCCTTTGAGAGTAAACAGATTTATCGCAGAGAGTTAATTTAAGTATTATGCATCTGATAAATTCCTGATATTCCATAAATTCATCTGCTTATAATTGCTAAAGAGAGATATTCGGATAATTGAAGTATGCAAGGGGTAATGGAATAGTTTAAATTCGGGTTGCTTAACAAGATTATTCCCGAATTTGAATATATAAATATTTATAATGTTACCCCTTGTCTTTTATCAGTCGTAAATCTCCTTACTGTTAACGTGACGCCCTTGCGGGTACCCGGGACTCAGGACAAATATTGCAAAATGCGTAACCTCATTTAATAATACAAATCTCCCCGTTGTTGGCATTTTCCACCAACAACGGGGATACACAGATGTATTACTTACAATAGTGCCATATGTCACTATTTAATTAAGACCATCTTTTTTGATTCAATAAAATCATGAGTAATTAATTGATAGAAATACACACCACTTGAATAATTAGAAGCATCCCATTGTTTTGTATATGTGCCAGGCGACATATGTTCATTTACCAGTTCGGTAATAACTTTCCCGGTTATATCATATATGACAATTTTCACATCAGATGATTTTGGTATATCTAATGATATAGTTGTTACCGGATTGAAAGGATTAGGGTAATTTTGTTTGAGCTTAAATGATTTCGGAAATATTGATGTTTCATTTGAAACAGATAAAATACGGTTAAAATAAATATCAAATCTCGTTGCCGAATTATCAATAATATTGACAAGTTGTGTGACCGGATAATATCCAATTCTGTAAGCTTTAAGAATATATTGCCCGGCTGTAAGTGAATCTAATATATAATTAAACCTATTGTATGCAACATAAAAAGATTGATATTTATTATCTTTTTCAAGATATACTATTGCATCTTCTAATATGTCATAATTGCCGCTGCTTAACTGTCCGTATATTAACCCAAATAACCTGGTATTTCCTGTTGTGTTTCCTATTTTTTCAATTTTAAAGGTATTTATATCGATGTTATATAAATTATTCACAGGATAAACCAATGCTGCATTTTGCCAATTTATAGTTGATATGTAATATGTAGGAACAAACAGGTTCTTTTTATATGTGAGCAAGTAAAGACTGTCAACAGGACAAAATGGAATTATGAATTGCCCATTTGCATTTATTAATGATGAATCAACTTTAATAAGTCTGTTAACTTTGTTGATATATGCATATGCAAAAACAACACCATCGCTGGCAGGTTCATTATCATTATATCTAACGGTTCCCGAAATGCTGCGTAATACCTGTTTTAATTTAAGTACAAAACCTCTTCCGGTCGAATTTTGATTTGAAATACCGCAGATATAAACATTGTAGAAGCTGTCTGTGGTTATTGAACAGGCACTATCGATACCCGGGGGATCATACTCATACGTCCACAGTTTATCGCCTGTTAACCAATTCATTTTTGAAATGATAATTTTACCATTTTCATTGTTTGCGGTATAAACATTATTTGCTCTGTCAATACAAATAATATTTCCCTTCGATGAATCGGTCCAATAACAATAATTGTAATCATTTGTCTTTTGAGTAACAGATTTACCGGTAAAAATAGCATCTCCATTGTAGTCAATGACCATATCTGATGGTGTACCCGGATACGTACAATACAGAACAGACCCTTGTTTGATTATATAAGAGCCGCCTGCGTCGTCTAATGTACATACTATTCCCGAAGGTGCACAAAAGAACTTTATTATGTTCCCAAAAATAGCGATGGGCTTTTGCCATTTTACCATAAAATAAGAATCATATCTTATAACATAAGCTCCTTCCACTTTTGAACATACAAGTAATATGTCATCGTTTGATGGGTCTACAGCGATTTTATAGGCATCAATTATACCTGTCAAGGGAAATTGAGAGCACTCCCCTTTTTGGTTGTATTTATATATAGAATAGATTCCTTTGAATCTAAGAACATATGTGTTTCCTGAATTATCAGAAGTAATATCAATTACTTCATATGCACCCCATCCATAAACAGAGTCTTTCACTTCCCATTCAATACCCTGAGGTGAGAGCTTAGCTATATCAAGATACCTTTCCTGTCCAATATTATAATATCCCCCAACATAAGTATAAAAGAGCTTATCAATCCAATTACAGGTAGGCTGCATCAGGTTACCTGTCCATACTGTTGTAATTTCTGAGCCTTCGGGATTATAACTTAAAGCAAATCCGTTTGATTGAGAACTGATGGAATATGAACCTGTGATATAGGTATTACCAAACGAATTTGCTCTTATCCTTTGGTTTATAGTTGTTGAACCCTGTTCACCTGAATTATATTTTACCCATTCAAGTGATACCTGGGATTGTAATACACCGGTTGATATAACAGAAAATAGGATTAATATTAAATACCTGCTTTTCAATTCAATAATTATTTTATTAAGACCATTTTTTTGGATTCAATAAAATCATCTGTTATTAATTGATAGAAATATATTCCGCTTGCTAGGTTAGAAGCATCCCATTGTGTGTTGTATGTACCGGGTGTCATATGTTCATTTAACAATTCGGTAATAACCTTCCCGGTTATATCATATATGACAATTTTTACATCAGATGATTTTGGTATATCAAAGGATATTGTTGTTGATGGATTGAAAGGGTTAGGAAAATTTTGGTACAAATTAAATACAAGAGGTAAAATATTTCTATTTGATGGAATACCAATTACAGATTGCATATGAATTTTATAATTTACAATATTTCCATTTTCGAAATTAAGTTTAAAGGCAAGCGGAGCAAATCCAATTCTATCAACTATCACATCGTATAATACGTTTTCCAGACAATGAATAATAAATGTTCCATCAGGTTTAGAACTTGTGTAACCCCGAAAACCTTCTTCTGTTCTCAAATAGATATATGCATCATTTAAAGGTTTATCTTCATTTTCTCCTGAATAAACAATTCCGCTGAAATTAATGTTGCCATTATAAGAGAAATTGCTAACCCTAATATTTACATTGTTAACTGAAGGAAAGGGATAAACTTTAACAGCGTTCTGCCAAAAAATAACAGAATCATTATAAGTTGGCAGCCACTGTTCGCCATTCGTATATGCCATTATGTATAGTGTATCTCTTATGCAATGGGCTATCTTAAAGTTACCGTATTCATCAATTGGCATTTCGTCAATCTTATTTATTTCCAATGTTGATTGATTAAATTTTAAAGCTTTTACAAATCCTGCCGATACTGAGCTGCTATCATCTTTGTACTTAACTGTTCCCGAAATTGTATCCTTACCTTGTGAAAATTTAGCTGTAAACCCTGATGTTATAGAAGAAGCCTGCTCTATACCTGCAATATATATATTATTCATAGAATCTACTGAGATGCAATAAGCACTATCAAGAGTCCCCGCTGTTCCGGAATAATCATATGCCCAGTTGCATGAAAAAAGTTTTGTTACTTTTGATATCCTGATTTTTGAGTTATATCTTGATATAGTGTACGCTTCATCATTTTTATCCACACATATTTTATCACCATTTTGTTTATTTAATTTGGATAAAATTCCGTTACTATTTATAAATGCATTTCCACTATCACCGGTTATAAAAACTTTTTCAGTTATACTAATTACCATATCCTTAATTTGTCCTGGAAATGGAACACCCCATTTTCTTATTCCTGACGTATCGAAATTTGTTACTCCAAACTTATCATCCAGTGTATAAGTTTTTCCTAAAGGTGTACTGATTAATTTAACTATGTCTCCTGTAACAGGAAAAGAACATTCCCATTTCATGTTAAAATTGCTGTCAAACCTGGTTATATGACCATCTCTAATTTCACTGCCGTAATAAACCAGAATAATATCGTTGTTTCTTGTATCTATTGTTATCTTAGCAGCTTCGGATATTCCTGCTAATGGATATCTTGTATATGAGCCATTACTATTATATTTGTAGATATAATACATTCCTTTATATCTTAACACATAAGTATTGCCAATATTATCTGATGTAATATCCAGCACTTCATATTGACCGTTAGAATAAACTGTATCTTTCACTTCCCAGTTAAATCCCTGTAGTGAACATTTAAATGTGTTGAGATATTTATCTGAGCCCTGATTATAATATCCTCCTGTATATGTGCTGAGGTTGTTATCAATCCAGTAACATGAAGGAATCATATTATTTGTTGTCCAGTAAACCGGTCCAGGTGTGCCTGATGAATTGTATTGCAGAACAAAGGATTTTGCCTGAGTATCGTTCAAGTAAACTCCTGCAATCCTTGAATTGCCTGAAGCATCTACTCTCATAAACTCATTGCGTGTAATATTTACAGGATTGCCGGAATTATATTTCACCCATTCAAGTGTGACTTGAGAATGTAGCATTCCGGGAAGCATGAAATATAATGCAGTAATAAGAAGAAATATAAGAAATGCTTTTTTATTCATTTCTATGAAATCAATTATTCATTTGGCTGCCTTCTATAACTTTGTAATATTGTTTTATAAAAACAATGTATTAAATTGAGTAAAATTTCCATTGTGTGAAAATTGCAAAAAAATGTAAAAGATGGATTTGTTTTTACCTGAAAAATTCAATTGAACTTTACCATTATTACAAAAAATTCTGTTAATGCAGGGAAGTATAGAGTTTAAAATATTTAATGAAGAACTAACGCTTCTTCCACAAAGGGCGGTATATATTGCAAAGCATAAAACACTTCTTGCATCGGACCTGCATTTGGGAAAATCCGGTCATTTCCGAAATGCGGGAATTGCGGTACCCTCACAGCTTGCAAATACTGACCTGGATATTTTAACCTCAATACTTAATGAACTTGAAGTAGAAAAATTAATCGTACTGGGTGACCTGTTTCATGCTAAGATGAACAGCGATTGGAGATTCTTTGATAAGTGGAGAAAGGATAATTTGCAGCTGCAGATAGAGCTTGTAAAAGGAAACCACGATATATTAAATGATGAACATTATACTGACCTGAATGTTGCAATACATGACGAGTTTTGTGTATTCAATAAATTTTTATTAACTCATGCTCCTCCGGAAATTGATGCGCTGCAAAATGAAGCATGCAATTATACAATAAGCGGACATGTTCATCCTGCGGTAAGGTTATTAGGTAAAGGTAAGCAATCGGTTACGCTGCCTTGTTTTTATTTTGGTGAAAAATATGCATTGCTTCCTGCATTCGGCAGGTTTACAGGTAAGGCAATAATTCCTGTATCAGGAAAAGATAAAGTATTTGTTATAGTGGAAACTGAGGGTGAAGAAAAAGTATTGCCTGTAAAATAAAATTACTATTACTTGCATAAAACAAAATTCAAAATCTATATGAAAATCATAAATTTACTTTTCCTGTTTCTTTTGATTCCACTCATTTCTTTTTCCCAGACTATTGACACAACTTTATATGAAAAAGAACTAATAAATTTCTGCGGTAAAATAGTAGTTCTTGATGGTATATGGGTAAGCGAAGGAAAGCTGAAAGCTGATATTTCAGTTCTTGAAAGAGTAAATAGCAAGCCGGTAACGGGAGGATATTCTGCAGGGGAATCTATTTTTATCAACGATTCATGCAGACTGTATATTAATTTTATTAAAAAAACAGGATTTAAGGACGCTGTGGGATATGCAGTATTAACTTCATTCATTATTGATATAATTGCCGCAGATAATTGTACAGATAAAATGGAGTTGTTAATCGGACAGACTTACACATTAAATAATAAAGAATATAAAATAAAGGAATTACCGCCTATAAGAGGTTTACCCGGGGAAGTGGCTTTAGAATCAGTTGATGAAAAAATAGTTTTGAAAATTGATGATATCTATTGGAATACAAAATGTCTGCTTAAATTAACTTATATAGATAACAAAAAAATTATTTTCGAAAAGCAGGATTCATATTTTTATTCAAGCGGTGATGTTATCCCCGGAGAGCTGATAAACGCACCTGTAACTGAAGACTTGTATAAGCTTATAATCCGCAGAGCACCCAAACAGAAAAGTATGAAAGCACCGGAGAGTGAAGAAAAGATAAGCTTATTGAAGATTTATTTTAAAGTTAAAGAGCATGCCACCCGTCCAACAATAGAATATGAAGAAAATGGTGTGAAAACATGGCTGGTTTATGACGTTATTAGAACATTTGAAAGTGAAGAAGAAGCTTTAAACTATGCAAAAGAAAATAATATAACAGATATTAAAACAAAATAGATTAATTCAAAATTTTATAATACGAAATAGATTTTATTATGAAAGAACTATTACTCAATTACGTAAACTACAATCTCTGGGCAAACACAAGAATTTGCAATGTACTGGAAAAGCTGGATGAATCATTGCTTGATAAAGAACTGGTAAGCAGTTTCCCAACAATCCGCGAAACAATTTATCATGTTTGGGGTGCAGAGTTTATCTGGTATAAACGGCTTCAAGGTGAATCTTTGGTTGTGTGGCCTTTTGAGGATTTTAAAGGAAAATTTGCAGATGCTCAGATAGAATTTCTGAAACAGTCCGAGCTGTTTATTAAATATATCTTCGATATGCCGGATGAATCGTTGACATCAAAAATAGATTACTCCTCTATGGATGGAACGAAGTACAACAATAAGATTTGCAATATTATTCAGCATGTAATGAACCACTCTACATTTCACCGCGGACAGGTAATTACAATGCTGAGAAATATTGGAGTAACGGAGCTGCCTTCGACAGATTTTATTATATACACAAGGATTAATAAACAATGAGCAATGAGCAATGAACAATGAGCAATGAGCAATGAAGAATAATTTGGATTAAAGATATCTAGTCACGTAGTCACGTTACGGAATTTGTATTGCATTAATTATT
Organism: Ignavibacteriota bacterium; assembly: GCA_003820375.1. GTDB lineage: Bacteria > Bacteroidota > Ignavibacteria > Tepidaquicellales > OLB5 > RPQH01. The sequence continues at coordinate 19,912 of RPQH01000056.1, read as the reverse complement.
TACAATATTAACATTATACACTATCTCACTATTTTACTATTCATCATTTAAATATATATGAACACAAATGAAATAATAACTCACCTGGAATCACTCCGCAATGATTACAACCGTGAAGGTATGGCAAGGTTTGGAATAAACGTTGATAAGGCTTTTGGCATAACCGTTACATATTTAAGAACTCTTGCAAAAAAAATTGGAAAAGACCACACATTAGCTATAGAACTTTGGAAGACAGGATATCATGAAGCACGTATTCTTGCAACGATGATAGATGAGCCTGCAAAAGTAACATCTGCACAAATGGATAAGTGGGTAAAAGATTTTGATTCGTGGGATATTTGTGACGGGTGTATCAATAACCTTTTCAGAAAAACTCCGTATGCAATAGATAAAGCATTGAAATGGATACAAAGCGATAAAACGTTTATAAAGCGTGCCGGGTTCGCAATGATTGCTGTACTTGCTGTTCACGATAAACAGTCAGAAGATGAAATATTTACCGAGTATCTTGAGCTGATAAAAGAAAAATCAGATGATGAAAGAAATTTTGTTAAGAAAGCTGTAAATTGGGCATTAAGGCAAATTGGGAAAAGAAACTTATATTTAAACAAAGAAGCCGTTAAAACAGCAAAAGAAATATTAAAAACCGGAACGAAAAGCGGAAAATGGATAGCATGTGATGCTTTAAGAGAGCTTCAAGGAGAAGCTATAAAATCCAGAATTAGTGAAAAAAAGTATAGGAAAATTTTGTAACTGTATTAAATATACTAAATTCCCTAAATTTGCAACTAATTTTATTGATTGAGTATTAAGAGTTTATATGGATAGTAAGATATGGTTTTGGATATTCTTTAATGTGTTTGTACTGATTATGCTTGCGATTGATCTTGGTGTTTTTAACAGGAAAGCACATGAGATCAGGATGAAAGAATCATTGGTCTGGAGCGGTGTTTGGATATCGCTTGCGTTATTATTTAATGTTGGGCTTTATTTCTTTTATACACCCCCTGCAGGCACTTCTCAATTTGAATCAGCCATGCAGTTTTTTACCGGTTATATAATTGAAAAGTCACTGAGTGTTGATAATATTTTTGTTTTTCTTCTGGTATTCTCGTATTTTAAGGTACCGGCAAAATATCAGCATAAAGTTTTATTCTGGGGGATAGTTGGTGCTCTTATATTGAGAGCAATATTTATATTCGCAGGCGTAGCTTTAATAAACCAGTTCTCGTTTGTAATATATATATTCGGTATATTTCTAATCTTTACAGGTATTAAGCTTGCTACGGAAAAGGATAAGGAAATACATCCTGATAAGAATATTGTAGTTAAGCTGTTCAAAAAGTTTTTTAAGTTTATACCTGAGTTCCGTGAAGATAAGTTTTTTATCAGGGAAAAAGGCAAAGTTACTGCAACACTTTTATTTCTCGTGTTGATTGTTATTGAAACAACAGACGTGATTTTTGCAGTTGATTCAATCCCGGCAATACTTGCAGTTACACAGGATTCTTTTATTGTGTACAGCTCTAATGTTTTTGCAATACTTGGATTGAGAGCATTATATTTTGCCCTGGCAGGGTTAATGCAGCTTTTCCATTATTTGCATTATGGTCTTGCAGCAATACTTGTTTTGGTTGGAATTAAAATGTTGGTAAACCATTATTTTTCGGAAAAAATAATTTCAACAGAGTTATCGTTAATCCTGATATTGTTAATTTTAATAATATCGGTTATTACATCAATTAAAAAACCAAGGAAGGATATAAAACCTCCTGTATCTATTGAAACAAAATAATTAATTAAAAAAAACAATGCCAAGAGAATACTTTATTTATTTATTCGTTGGTGGGCTTGCAGTATGGATATCTATTTTGTTATATATCCGTTCTTCTAATAAAAGTGTCATTCCATATTTCAAAAAGCTTGGTGAAAAGTATGGTGTAACTGTTGATGACTCAAAAAAGATTGGAATTAGCAGATTTCCTGTTGCGGAAGGAATGTACAGAAGCCACCCGTTGTTTGTCGGGTCAACTAATAAAGGTGAAAATTATAAAAGTTTTGTTCACACTTATTTTAGATTGATTTGCCGGAATTATTTGGATTTGACTTTTTTGATTGTTAAGAAAAATAAACAAAATATTGCAAAATATGGAACTGATGCTGTAACTATGAACGATTCCGAGTTTGATGAGAAATTTTTAGTTGTTACAAACAATCCAGAACTTATGGTCTCATTACTTGATTTTAATATAAAGTACAAGCTTCTTCAATCTGCAAATCTTGGATTTAACGGAGAGATTACATTAAAAAACGATAATCTGTTATATATCGAGCCTGATCTGATACGCAACGATGTGGTTATGCTAAGGTCTGAAGTTATGATACATGTATTAACCGATATAGCGGATTCACTTAAGTTTAAAAAAGAAAAAAGTATTAATTAATTACAAATAAATAAAATAATATAAAAAGAGGATATTAATGTCAAAGAACGTACCAATAACAGTTGCCCATGGAGACGGCATAGGTCCGGAGATAATGGATGCAACTTTAAAGATAATTACAGCAGCAGGAGCAAGGATAGATATTGAAACAATTGAGGTCGGTGAGAAAGTTTACTTAGCAGGTAATTCCGCCGGTATTGCTCCTGAAGCATGGGATTCATTAAGAAGGACAAAAGTTTTTCTGAAAGCTCCTATTACAACACCACAGGGAGGCGGATATAAAAGCTTAAATGTTACTACAAGAAAGAAACTTGGTTTATATGCCAATGTAAGACCATGCGTATCTTATTACCCTTTTGTGAAGGTAAAGCACCCGGTTATGGATGTTGTAATTATCAGGGAGAACGAAGAAGACCTTTATGCAGGAATTGAACACAGGCAAACACAGGATGTTTATCAGTGTTTAAAAATTATCAGCAGGCCGGGCTCTGAGAAAATTATAAGATATGCTTTTGAATATGCCAGGGAATATAACAGGAAAAAAGTTACCTGCTTCATTAAAGATAATATTATGAAGATGACCGATGGATTATTTCATAAGGTATTTAATGAAGTTGGTGAAGAGTACCCTGATATAATAAAGGAGAGCTGGATAGTTGATATAGGGGCAGCAAAGCTTGCCACCGCTCCTGAAGATTTTGATGTAATAGTTCTTGAAAATTTATATGGTGATATTCTTTCTGATGTAGCTGCACAAATGACAGGTTCTGTAGGACTTGCCGGCTCAGCAAATATAGGAAACTTGTGTGCAATGTTCGAAGCAATACACGGCTCTGCTCCAAGAAGAGCAGGACAGAATTCAGCTAACCCTTCAGGATTAATGCTTGGAGCAGTAATGATGCTGGTTCATATCGGACAGCCGGATATTGCAACCAAAGTTCATAATGCATGGCTAAAAACAATTGAAGATGGTGTTCATACATATGATATATATAAACCGGATGTAAGCAAGCAGAAGGTCGGCACAAAAGAGTTTGCACAGGCAGTGGTTGAAAGAATGGGGCAGAGACCTACAACATTAAAAGCAGTGGATTATACACATGCAGAGCCAATGCAGTTTAACTATAAATTCCCGCAAAGAAAAAAAGAGAAAAAAGAATTGATTGGTGTTGATGTATTTTTCGATTGGTGCGGCGTACCGGATGAATTAGCTAATAAACTCAATGAAATTAAAATTGATGGTGTAAAACTTGGATTAATTTCAAACCGCGGCTTAAAAGTATGGCCTGACGGCTCACCTGAAACTTTCTGCGTTGACCATTGGAGATGCAGATACGATACTATTAACGAAGGACAGCCAATGACTCATGAACAAATTGTAAATATTTTGCATAAAGTACATGAAGCCGGATTTGATTTTATTAAGATTGAAAACCTTTATACATTTGACGGAGAACCCGGATTTTCTGCAGCTCAGGGCGGGTGATATCTTAGAAAAGACATGAAATTTTGTAAAAAAGCCCTTTTTCTAACTGGGCTTTTTTACTAAATGCTTTAATTTTAGGAACTTAGTTGTCTATTTTATGTTTAAATATTTAATTAGATATTGCAATGACGGATGTTTCTGTTATTAAAGTTCAATTCCAGACATATTTTTAATTAAAAAATATATTTATGGTTATAACCTATAAAGTTAATGCAAAAATTGAACCGCACCAGCTTTCTGAGGTTTTTCGTGAATCCGGGATTCGCAGACCTTTTGATGACCTTAACAGGATGAAGAAAATGCTGGATAATGCAAACCTTCTTATAACTGCCTGGGATGGTGAAAAGCTCGTTGGTGTTGCCCGAGCTTTAACTGATTTTAGTTACTGCTGTTACCTATCTGATCTTGCAGTGGCTAAAGATTATCAGCGGAATGATATTGGGCATGAGCTGGTTCAGGAAGTGCGTAACCAAATAGGCGATGAATGTATTCTTCTTCTTTTATCTGCACCTGAATCTATGGAGTATTATCCGAAGATTGGTTTTTCAAAAACTGAAAATGCATATTTAATTAACCGGAAAAAATGATAAACAAAGAGCATCTTGAAAAACTAAGGAGAGAATATCTTCAAAAAGGATTTCACGAAAAAGATGCTGCCGAAAATCCTTTCTTACAATTTTCACTATGGTTTAATGAAGCGTTAGAGCTTGGCCTGATTGATGCAAATGCTATGGCTCTTGCAACTGCCGGTAAAGATGGCAGACCATCCAATCGAATAGTCCTTTTAAAAAGCTTCGATGAAAGCGGCTTTATCTTTTTCACAAATTATGCAAGCAGAAAAGGCAGAGAGCTTATACAAAATCCTTATGCTGCACTCCTTTTTTACTGGGAAGAAATAAGCAGGCAGGTGCGTGTAGAAGGAAATGTTGAAAAAATTTCTGCTGAAGAATCTGCATTATATTTTCAATTGCGCCCCGTTGAAAGCAGGTTAGGTGCCTGGGCATCAGAGCAAAGCAGTATAATTGAAAGCAGGGAAGCACTGGAAAAAAGATATAATGAACTGGAAAAATATTATGCTGAGCAGGTAATACCATTACCGGAGTTTTGGGGAGGTTTTAGAGTTATACCCGAAAGAATTGAATTCTGGCAGGGAAGACCCGGCAGACTGCATGACAGGTTGTTGTATATTAAAGAAAATAATAAATGGCTAATAAGAAGACTGGCTCCCTAAGCTGTAGTTTGCAGCAGTTCGCTGGTTTTGTTAATAAACCAGTCTTTGCTGTGTAAATGTTCATCGTTTTCAATACTTACCTTAAATAATTTTATATCTGCACTGTTTACATTATTTCCATTTTTCAGGTTATTCAGTTTTTTTAAAAATCTGATAAAATTTAAATAGTTTAATTTCCTGTCATCAGGAATATATTTGTCATTTGTTAGAAAATGTCTGAAAGAATCAAGTGAAGCTAATAAAGTATCTTCAATATTCAGCTCATAATAAATAGCCATGATAAGACATTTCATTTCTGCTTTATGATATATCTCATCATATTTTACTTTAGACATAATTTCGAGTGCTTTCTCAAAATTCTTTAAGTAAAATTCTATGATTCCTTTGCAGTACAGGTAAGTATTTTCTTTGTGTACCTCAGGCATTTCCTTTTTATAATCTTCAATAAATTTTTGCGCCCAATCTATCTCATTTAATCTGAGTGCCGTATCAACAATATTTTTGTACAGTTTATGAGGCATGACACCCATAATTATATAGCATTTATTTTCCAGTTCCTGCTTATATATTTCAAACAGCTCACCCGCAAAATTTTTCTTCCCGTATCTTATTTTTCTCTTGCAATAATTCTCAAGGTTGATATAGGTTTCTACCTTTTCATCATAAGGTAAATCATCCAGCTTACCAGTAAGCCCTTTTAGCTTGAAAAAGTAAGATTCATCTTCCTCTTTAATATAAAGCATGAGAAGATTATAATAAATATTAATGAGAGGGACATCTTTATACAAGGCAGGTTTAAAACCTTTTAATATATCTTCAATAATATCTGTTTTGTAATCTACTTTATAAATATTTTTTGTGTTTAAAACATATAAGTAAAATTTCAATACTCTTATAAGGTAAAAATATGTAATATGATTAAAAATATTATGGATACCTGTTTTATATATGAATTTTTCATTCTTATCAAAGTGCAGCTTGGATAAATAATACAGGTTTTCATATTCCATATAAAACCTGTTATAATAGAAATCACCGTCTTTAACATCAACCTTATCAAGCATTGAGTTAATTTCCCGCATATTTTTCTCAAACAGCTTTCTTAAATCCCTGCTGTTCAGTTCAACAGCCAGATGCCTTTTTACTGAAAACGTATTACTTTTATAATTGCAATAGGCAATATAGTCTTCAGCAAGTTGTGCAAGGTTGAACATTATAGTCCTCATAAAGCCGTCATTATACCTTGAACCTGGAAAGAGCTTCATATAAAGGTATTCTTTCTCAACTTTTTTCCCGTCGAACTCAGGATATTGCTTTTTCAGGTATTCGTATAACTTTATAATACTCTGGTTCTTATTGAAGAAAGGAGAACGAACATATTCCCCGAATTCTTTTAACTCTTTCGAAGAAAATTTCCTGAATATCTCTAATAGATTACTTTTTACCAAGGGCTGATATATTAATTTGGCAATTAATTTAAAACATTTCTTATAACAGTGAAATGTAAATAATTAAGTATAATTATATAAGTTATATTTAATTACAAACGCTGTCATAAATTTAAAGTCGCATTCAATACTGTAACAATTGTTAAAAAGTTTCCTTTAGACAATATATAAAACATTCAATAAATATTTTCCTCCGAAAATACAGCGGAAAAAGCCAATATTTTAATTTACTTTACTTAAAACACAGTATTTTCTCAAAAACAAATGAGATTTAGTTTCTTTGTACTGCCGGGCTTGAATTATTATTTTTGTATCAGTGAAACAAACTGAATATGACTGATTATACAATATTTAATAAAGATATAACAAAATTGAAGAACTTAAGAAAGAAAATATTTCCAAAAGAAGAAAAGATGAAGAATAATTTTGTAATACCAAATTTTATTGCAGCTACAAAAGGTGACCTTGATGGAGAAATTGATCTTACCTGGGAGCCGGTACCAAATGCTTATATATATGTAATCCAGATGTCTTTTGATAATAAACGAAACTCAAAATGGGAACAGGTAGATATTATAGACAAGTCAAGTTATACAATTAACAAATTAAAAAGCGGGAAAAAGTATAAATTCAGAGTTGCTGCTGTTAATTCAAAAGGGCAGGGACCATGGAGTGAAGAAGTGAGCAAGTCTGCTACTTAATAAGTATGCAAAATAAATATAAAAAGTAAATAATAGAAAAATGATAACAGAAAAACAAAAATTACTTGTTCAGCAAAGCTTTGAAAAGGTAAAGCCCATTGCAGATTTAGCAGCAGAATTATTTTATTCCAGATTATTTGAGATTGCTCCGGAACTAAAAAAAATGTTTAAAGGTAACCTAAATGAACAGGGGAAAAAATTGATGATAACCTTAAGCGTTGCTGTCAAAGGTCTTGACAGGCTGGATGAACTTGTGCCACAGCTAGAAATGCTTGGCAGGAATCATGTTCAAACGGGGTCATTGATGAACATTATGATATAGTTGCCTCTGCACTTCTTTGGACTCTTGAAAAAGGACTTGGCGATGAATTTACTGATGAAGTAAAAGAATCCTGGATCTCCGTTTATACAATAATTGCGAATACTATGAAAAAAGCTGCTTCTGAAGTAATTATTGAGAATGAAATTTTAGTATAAATAAATAATAATAAGGAGAATAACATGATTAATTTAATCACTTCAAAAGCCAGGTATATTTTGATTCTGATGATATTCGCAGGGTATTTATCGGGATGCAGCAAGCTCAACAAGGTAAAAGAACTGACCGAAAAAGTAACCGATGAAGTAAAAGCAGATAAGTTATATTTCTGTGAAAGATATGATGCTGTTAAAGGGGAAGTAAATGAAGCTAAAAAGTTTTCGACCGGTACATTAACAGTAATGGTAAAGCTTTCTAAGCCGATTGGTGTAAGGGAAGTAAATATTAATATTACAGATCTTAACACAGGTAAAGCTGTGGAAACACTTCCTTTTACGGTACAATCAAGCTGGGATTACATTCATTTTGATGATGTAATTTTTGACAAAGCAGGTAAGTATAAAGTAAGCTGTCTTAAGAAAGATGGTACAGTTTTAGCAACAGGTGAAATTGAAATTATATAAGGAGAGCACAATGAATTTTAATAGAATAATAAACGAGGCTGAAAGTGCCAATCCTCAGACTGCTCCTGAAAACTATATCAGGAGAAAAATAAATCAGTTTAAAAGCGGAATGATTACTACAGTCATAATGATCTCGTTAACAGTTTTAATTATTGCATCTGTTGCATTGTATATAGGCTTCTTAGTTGTTAAAAATTTATAAATCAAAATAAGAAAGGAATCCAATCATGAATGATGTACAGAAAAGCTTAGAAAGAGCTGATAAAACCATAAATAAAGGTTTTATGGGCTGGATTACACGATTATTTATGGGAAAAAAATTTGTTGACCAGGCAAACCAGGGCTTAAATATGGCAAAACAATACAGTGTTAATGCACCTGCTCAAAGACAACAGTTGATGATGACGGGTATGAATGCAAAAGCAACAGTTGTTAAAGTCGAAGATACCGGAGCTTTGATAAATTACAATCCGGTAGTAAGACTTCACATGAAAGTACAGCCCGATTTTGGAATGGGTTTTGATGTAGTAAGTGAACAGATGGTCTCAAAGATTGCAATTCCGAGAGCAGGAGATGTTTTGAACATCAAATACAACGCAGCAAAGAATGACGAATTAATTATTATTTAGACCCCCAATAATAATTATTCCAGGATAGCAGTAAAATGAAAATTTTACTGCTATTTTTTATTTTAAGCATATACAATGTTTAAACGAGTTTTATACCGGGTTTGTGGATATTAAGTTACATTTTTATTGTTCAAGCATAGACAGCCCTAAATTTCGTTTATAGATTGAAGGATAGATAAAAATTCACCATTTTTGAGAAAACGACAAAAATAAATGATTTACAATTTTGCACTAATAGGAGCGGCCGGGTATATTGCTCCACGGCATTTAAGGGCTATTAAAGAGAATGGCCAAAACCTTGTCTCGGCTCTTGATGTAAGTGATTCTGTTGGTATTATAGATTCTTATTTTCCGGATGCCAGTTTCTTTACTGAATTTGAAAGATTTGACAGGCATACAGAAATGCTAAGACGGGCAGGAGAAGAAAGCCGTGTTCATTATGTAAGTATTTGCTCACCAAATTACCTGCATGATGCACACATCCGGTTTGCACTTCGTGAAAATGCTCATGCTATTTGTGAAAAGCCACTGGTTTTAAATCCCTGGAATGCAGAAGCATTACAGGTTATAGAAGGTGAGACAGATAAGAAAGTAAATACAATATTACAGTTACGGCTCCATCCTTCTATAATAGAGCTGAAAAAGAAGATAGAATCTGCCAAAAATAATCAAACATATGATATTGAGCTTGTTTACATCACTCCCCGGGGCAAGTGGTACAATTATTCATGGAAAGGTGACATTTTAAAATCAGGCGGTGTGGCAACAAATATCGGTATACATTTTTTTGATATGTTGATATGGATATTCGGTGATGTAAAAAACAGCATTCTTCATATCTCGGAATATAATAAAGCCGCAGGGCTTCTGGAGCTTGAAAAAGCTAATGTAAAATGGTTCCTTTCAATAGACCGTGAAGATTTACCATCGGATTTACCGCCCGAGAAAGCAAAAACATTCCGTTCAATTAAAGTAGACGGCGAGGAATTTGAATTTTCACAGGGATTTGCAGACCTGCATACAATGAGTTACAAAGAAATTCTTGCGGGAAATGGTTTTGGTATAAGAGATGCTTATCCATCCTTAGAAGCTGCCTTTATGATCCGTCAGGCTGAAGCTGTAGGATTAAAAGGTGAGTATCATCCTATTCTTTTAAATGTAAAATAAATTATTTATATATGACATTAAATTTTGAAGTAAAAAAAATCCCTTTGAGGGATTTTTTTAAAAATCCTGATAAGATAAATTACAAAATATCACTTGATGGTAAATATTTATCATATCTTGCACCATGGGAAAACCGGTTGAATATTTTCGTGCAGCAGATAGGAAGTGATGTTTCAACCAGAGTTACTAGTGAAAAAGACAGGGATATTGCAGGATATTTCTGGGGCAGCAATGACCGCATATTATATTTAAAAGATAAAAATGGAGATGAGAATTTTCATCTGTATGCTGTTGATAAAGATGGAGGCAACCTGATAGACTTAACTCCTTTCGATAATGTTACTACCCATATAATAGATGAACTTGAAGAAATAGAAGAAGAAGTACTGATTGGTTTAAACAAAAGAAATCCTGAGATTTTCGATGTGTACAGATTAAATATTATTACAGGTAAAATGGATATGGCGGCAGAAAATCCGGGAAACATTTCGAGCTGGCTGACAGACCATAATGGTAAAATAAGGATTGCTATAACCACTGATGGAGTAAACAGCAGCTTGTTATACAGAGAAGATGAAGAACATCCTTTTAAAAATATATTAACAACAAGCTTCAAAGAAACATTATCCCCCCTGTTTTTTACATTTGATAATAAAAATTTTTATGCTGCGTCAAATATAAATCGTGATAAAAGTGCAATTGTAAAAATTGATCCGCAAACCGGTAAAGAAATTGAATTAATTTATGAACATTCTGAAGTAGATGTAAGCGACCTTGATTATTCAAAAAAAAGAAAAGTTCTTACTGCAATTGGCTTTATAACATGGAAACGCGAGCTGGTATATTTAGATGATGAAGCTAAATCTATATATGAAAGAATAAAGAAAGAAATAAACGGAAACTTTGAAATAATAATTTCAGATGAAAATAAAGATGAAGATAAATTCCTTGTAAGATCTTACAGCGACAGGTCACTTGGTTCGTATTATTTTTATAATAAGAACACGGACGAAGTGTTAAAGCTGGCAGATATAGGGTCATGGCTTAAAGAAAAAGAGCTTGCATATACAAAACCAATAACTTATAAATCCTGTGACGGCTTGACTATTCATGGGTACCTTACCTTACCCAATATATCTGAACATAAAAATCTTCCTGTTGTAGTAAATGTACACGGCGGACCATGGGCAAGGGATATCTGGGGATACGACCCGGAAGTGCAGTTCCTTGCAAACAGAGGATACGCAATCCTGCAGATTAATTTCAGAGGCTCTACCGGTTATGGTAAGAAATTCTGGGAGGCTTCATTTAAAAAATGGGGAAAAGAAATGCAGAGTGATATTTCAGATGGCGTAAAATGGCTCATTGAACAGGGAATTGCTGACCAGAAGCGTATTGCCATATATGGGGGCAGTTACGGAGGATATGCAACACTTGCAGGTTTAGCTTTCACTCCTGAACTTTATGCCTGTGGTGTAGATTATGTCGGTGTATCGAACCTTTTTACATTCATGAAAACAATTCCGCCTTACTGGAAGCCTTTCCTGGATATGATGTATGAAATGGTTGGCAATCCTGATAAAGACATTGAGCTGTTGAAAGAAGCATCGCCTGTATTTCACGTTGATAAGATAAAAGCTCCGTTATTTATTGCCCAGGGCAGAATGGACCCGCGAGTAAATGTAAATGAATCTGACCAAATGGTTGAAGCTTTAAAGAATCGGGGAATAGAAGTACCTTACATGGTAAAAGATAATGAAGGACACGGTTTCAGGAATGAGGAGAACAGGTTTGAATTTTATGAAGAGATGGAAAAGTTTTTAGAAAGACATTTGAAATAAAAGCTTTATAGTAAGCTCTTGCCAGGTCTATTATAGATAGAAAATAGGTCTTAATATCACTAAAATTTTCAATCTACAAACTAGGCAAGGGCTCTGTTATTGAAACTTTTTTATAATTTCCGGAGTCTAAAAAGAAAAAGTATTATGAAAAAAATATTCATTTTATTGGTTTTACTGCAATTTTTTGCAGCACCGCTTTTTTCACAGGATATAGAAAAAGATACAGCAAAAGGTAAAAAGGCTAAGCCTTTTAAGTTATTCGATGAAAAGTTTTTTTATTCAGGGAGGCCTACTATCAATATTTCTTACGGGCAGGCAAATTTCAGCTTCAAGAATTCAGGGATGAGCTTTCCCGATTATGGAGTTATTGAAACAAAATTAGGATATGGATACCTTGGCAAGTCCTATTACTCGCCCAATGTTGTACGTTACCGTAACAGGTTTTTAGTTGGAAGCATGATGGCAAATTCTTTAAGTTTAAAACTTGGTGATAAAAACAATAACAGTAACAGTACAAAGACCTGGAGATTTGGAATAGGAACAGAAGAAGGATACGGCTATAAGATAGGTAAAAAGTCATCCATTATTTTATACAATAGCAGTACAATTAACTGGACAAGATATGATGAAGGGGTTGTAATTGAAGAATTTGAATTAGGGTATATTTCAAGAAAAGATGAACTAAAGGATTTTTACCAAACATTACGATTTGGCACGAGCATGGAAGCGGGTGTTATTGTACCCATTAGCGACATGCTTAATCTGAATGTGATGTATGACAGGTCAATCATATTTCCACGTCATATGGTCTGGAAACATTTGGGAAGTATGATAATTGAAGGGATAGGACAATCTGCTATTGATGGTTTTGTTAAAGCAATAATGCGGTCATCCCCATACGCAGGCCCTGTTGTCAGCTTTGTTTTGAAAAATGGATTAGCATATGGATTATATGAATTAAGAAAAGAAAAGATGAACTGGCCGTTTAACAGTGCTGAACCATTGTTCAATGAATCATTTAAGCTTGGCTTAACCTTCATGTTCTAAAATAGAATATATATTGATTTTTGAATCCGCCTCATGGCGGATTTTTTTATATTTTCTTTTAACCGGTATTAGGAGTATATTTATTTAAAATTTTGATTAATAGCATAACGCAACTTCATATTTATTAAAGTTTTATTTTGTTACAGTGCTGGATTTTAGATATTTATGGATGAAAATACCCCTTCATTTTTGAGAATATTTCCATCAAAAAATTTGTTATTTTATATATAGATGCCAAACTTTCTTATATACAAATCATCAGCCGGTTCCGGCAAGACTTATACATTAGTCAAAGAATACCTGAAAATTGTCTTAAATAATCCGGATAATTTCAGGCATGTGCTGGCTATTACCTTTACCAATAAAGCAGCAGGGGAAATGAAACAGCGTATCATCGATAAGCTGAAAGACCTTGCTGAAGAAAAAGACCCGGAGCTTGAGCAAACATTAAAGAATGAAGGTGTAAAATCGATAATTAAGCTGAATGCAGAAATTGTTCTGAACAGGATACTTCACAGCTATTCACTTTTCTCGGTATTTACAATTGACAGCTTTCTGCTGCGTGTGGTACGTTCATTTTCCAAAGAGCTTAAGCTACAGCTTGGCTATAATATCGAAATGGATGTTAATGAAGTAATGGAAAGAATTACGGATAATTTGCTTTCTGATATTGGAAAAAATCCTGAGCTTACTTCATACCTTGAAGATTTTGTTTATCAGAATATAGATGACAGTAAGGGATGGAAAATAGATAAAGCTATCCGTAATGTTGGTATGGAAATATTTAAAGAAAGACACTGGCAGCAAAAGCTAGTAAATACAACCGATATATATGATGACAGAAGCAAAATTAAAATCCTTATTAAAGAGCTGTTCAATATAGTAAATGGTTTTGAGAAAGAGATGTTATCTCTTAGTGAGCAGGCACAGGAAATAATTGAAGGTAACGGCTTAAAGATGGAAGATTTTGCTTATGGGAGAGGCGGTGTAGCCGGTCACGTTCTCGTAAATTTAAGACTGCCTAACAAATATGAACCGACTGCAAGAGCTGCTGGCGCTCTTGAAGACCCCTCAAAATGGTATTCAAAAACCTCTAAGAACAAAATTGCAATTTTAAAAGCAGTGAACAATGGCTTACAGGATGTTTTAGTAAAAGCAGTTGATAATTATTCCGATAATTTTCTAAGATACAATACTGCAAAAGAGCTTGTTAAGATGGTTTATGTTCTTGGAATATTCAATGACCTGTTAGACAAATTGAAAACATACAGAGATGAAAACAGGGTCTTGCTGATATCGGATTTAAACAATATTCTGCAAAAGGTAACTGAAGATAATAACAGTCCGTTTGTTTTTGAAAAAATAGGCAATTATTACAAGTATTTTCTAATTGATGAATTCCAGGATACTTCAACATTTCAATGGAATAACATTCTGCCTCTTATATTAAACTCGCTCAGTGAAAATTATTTTTCTATGGTGGTAGGAGATGTAAAGCAGTCAATCTACAGGTGGAGAAGCGGCAACATGAAGCTTCTTATGGAAAATATATATGAAGACCTGCGGATTTTTCATGAAGAAGTAGAAGACAGGTATCTTGATTCAAATAGAAGGAGCTGTAAAGAAGTTGTAAGATTCAATAATAAATTTTTTAAAGCTGCGGCTCATTTACTTTCAAACCGGTCTGAAGATATGAGTTCAGACCTGTATGAAAAAGCATACGAAGATTGCGAACAGAAAGTTGATTATTGCAAAGAAGGCGGATATATTAAAGTTACATTTAATGAAGATGATGAAGAAAAAGGCGTATCATCAAGAAATGTAATTAATGAAAGTGTATATAATAACATTATTGAATTGGGAGAAGACGGCTACTCCCCAAGAGATATAACTATACTTGTAAGAACTAATAAAGAAGGAAGTGAGATTGCCGGTTATTTACTTGACAAAGATATCAGGGTAATTTCAAATGAGTCTTTGTATTTAATAAACTCTCCGAATGTAAAACTGTTGATAAACCTTCTTCAATATATTGCAGATAACAATAATGTTATGGCAAAGACTGAAATACTGCTCAACTACTGTTATATTCAGAATAACCTTTCATGTTTGAGCGATATATTTGAAGATTACAGCAGAATAGATGATTGCCTGTTTTATAAAATTGTGCCGCAGGAGTTTTTTTACATAGAGAATGGAATTGTTAATTATAAGAAATTAAACCCCCGTCTTCACAACCTGTCTTTGTATGAGCTTGTTGAAACGCTGATATCAATATTCAAGCTGAATGAAAAACCCGATGCTTATTTACTGCGGTTCCAGGATGCATTAATAGAGTATTTGAAGACTCACACCTCGGATGTAGTAAGCTTTAATGACTGGTGGGAAGAAAATAATTCCAAGTTCTCAATAATTGTACCGGAGCAGGAAGATGCAGTAAAAATAATGACAATTCATAAAGCAAAAGGATTACAGAATAAAATAATCATTATCCCATATGCTGACTGGCGGCTTGATATTGATTCAACAAAAGAAACTATCTGGGTATCAACTGATGTGGATGAATTGCTGGCAGGGACGCCGTTCCTTGTTAAAGCAATAAAAAACCTGACATCAACATATTTTGATAAAGATTACAGGGATGAGCTGGTGCAAACATATCTTGATAATTTGAATTTGCTTTATGTAGCATTTACCCGGGCTGTTGACAGATTATATATCAATATTCCGTCAAGTAAAAAGAAAAACAATAATACTGCCGGCAAACTTATCAAAGAAATTATTACACTTGATGAGAATTTCATAAGAGATTTTAAACCCGGTGAAGATTATTATGAGAAGGGGTTAAAGCAAAAGAATGAATATATTGCCAAAGAAAGCTCAGTAATTTCCGAACCATTAAAAACCCAGGTATCAACAAATTGGTTTCAGAAAATTGTAATTAAGCCCAAACATCAAAGCCTGGATATTGTAAAAAACAAAAGGGCTGTATCTGATGAAGTATGGAATAAGCTTGTTAAAGAAGCATTGTTAAAATTAACAAAACCCGGAGAGGTTAATGCAGTTGTTTCACAAATGAAGTTTGAAGGAATTATAACAGAGGCATTATTTAGAAAACTGCAGAAATCTTTAAAGGAATTAATGAGCCTGCCTGAAATGAAAATAATATTTAACGGGACTAACGGACAGGGTTTACTTATTAAAGAGATCGGGGTGAGAAAGCCGGATAAAATTATTATAAAAGGAAATATAGCTATTATTATAAATTTCATAGCTGAAATCACAGATAAGGAAAGCATCGGCAATCTAAAGAGCTATTGTGAAATATTGAAAAAATCAGGGATAAATGAAGTTGAAATGTATGCAGTAAATATTTTTGAAAAGAAGGTAATAAAGTTATAATGAAACCATTTTTACAAAAATTATCAGGAGATTTACTAAGAAGATATAACAAAAATATATCCAATATCTGTGTTGTGCTTCCAACAAGACGGGCGGGACTGTTTTTCAACAATTATTTATCTGAAAGCTTATCGCAGCCTGTGCTTTCACCTTCTGTTTATAATATGGAAGATTTTATCAGGAAAGCATCTTCTTTTTATTTTCCTGATAAGCTCTTCTTAATTTCTTCTTTATATGATATCTACAAAAAATATAATGAGCTCGAAACATTTTCAGGATTTTATCCATGGGGCGAGATAATTTTAAATGATTTTGATGAAGTAGATAGAAATCTTATTCCTGCCGAAGATATATTCAGAGTTATCAGGGAACTGCGAGGACCTGAAGAAACCTTTGATTTCTCAGCGGCAGATATAAGCGGATTTAGAGAGTTCTGGAGTAAATTTTCCGACAGGGAATTATCCGGAATGCAGGGAGAATTCATCAAAACCTGGGAAGTGTTGGGAAAGATATACCACGAATTCAGGAAAATGCTGTTTGAGAAAAACATTGCCTATGAAGGCATGGCTTTCAGAAAATTGTATGAGGAGATAAAGACAAATGTTTACAGGCCGCATTGGGAGAAAATAATATTTGCAGGATTCAACCGCCTTGCCGGTGCTGAAATTGGAATCATGAAAGAAATGGCAAAACAGGATATTGCTGAAATATATTGGGATGCAGACAACTATTATCTGGATGATGAAACTCAGGAAGCCGGCAGCTATCTCAGGGATAATATTAAGAACTTAGACTTCCATACTGCTAAATATATTGAAAACAGGTTAACCACTGATAAAAAGAACATTAAAATTATAGGTGCTCCTTTACAGGCAGGCCAGGCAAAAGCTTTAGGAAATTATCTTACTAAGATGATTGAAAATGGGCAAAGGTAGATGAAAATACAGCTATTATATTGCCTGATGAGAATATGCTGATACCCGTACTTCACTCCATACCTTCAAGCATTGACCTGTTAAATGTTACGATGGGATTTCCGTTCAGGAATTCAACTTTATATAACCTGCTTGAGCTTATCAGGAATCTTCATAAGAATGTTAGAAAAAGTGGCAGGAGTATGGAGTTTCATTATAAAGATGTTATCCATGTCTTTATGAATCCATATGTAAAGTTTTATGATGCTTCTGCTGCATATGAAATAGTAAACAATATTAAAAAGAATAATATTGTTTACATCACACGTGCGAAATTAATGAAATCGCATGAATCAATTTCTGGTATAATTGATAAGATATTTGTATTACCTGAAAATGGAAAAGATGCGGTAGATTATTTGTATGACCTGCTGGACCTACTTTCTGAATCAATAGATGAATCGTCTGAAGATTTTGTAAAGTTTGAAAGAGAATATTTCTTTGCAGTCTATGAACATTTAAACCATCTCACAGATATTTTTAGCAAAACAGACGAGAATATCGATACCGAAACTTTCTGGAGAATATTTTTTGAAGTAGTGAGGAATTTAAGAATTCCGTTCACAGGTGAACCGCTCCACGGCTTGCAGTTGATGGGTCTTCCGGAGACTCGTACATTGGATTTTGATAATTTGTTTATCATGTCGATGAATGAAGGAATTATCCCTGCAGGTGATGTGAAAAGCTCTTTTATACCTTACAGCCTGCGTAAAGCTTTTAGGCTCCCGACATTTGAAGATGAAGACTGTTTAACGGCATATAACTTCTACCGGCTGCTGCAAAGAGCAAAGAATGTTTATCTAATTTACAATACTGAAGTAGATGTTTTTTCATCAGGTGAAAAGAGCCGTTTCCTGCTGCAAATGGAAAATGAACTTGTAAAGAGAAATACTAATGTAAAATTAGATAATATAATTACCAAGGCCAAGATACCTAGATTCAGCCACGGTGTAATTTCCATTCCAAAGGATGAGAAGATTATTAATAAGCTAAAAGAGAAAAAACATTTCTCTCCTTCAGATTTAATTATTTATAACTCATGCAGGTTAAAGTTCTATTTCAGGAATTTAGCGGGACTTGATATTCAGCAGGGAGTTGAAGAATATTTCAGCCCGTCATCATTTGGAAATATTGTTCATGCTCTTGCTCATATTTTGTATAAAGATTATAAGGGTAAAATAATAGATAAAGAAGTTATTAATAAACTGAAGCAGGAAGTTGAGCTGAATTATGACAAGCTTCTGAAGATTGCTTTTGAAAACCTGGAAGGTCTCACAGAGCTTGAACCCGAGCTTACAGGTAAAAATCTTTTATATAAGAATGTAATAAAAAAGCTGATGCTAAAAATACTTGATAAAGATTGTGAAGATACGCCATTTACTATAATTAACCTTGAAAGTGAGATAAAAGGTAAATTCCCGGTTAAGATTGATGGCAGTAAATTAGAGGTAAACCTGTATGGAAGAATTGACAGAATTGATTCAAAAGGCGGACAAATCAGAATTATCGATTACAAAACCGGGTATTTTATGATGAACAATGCCGGAAAGAAATCAATTGATGAATATTTTGAACACATATTTACCGATCCTTCATACAAAGAAACTTTCCAGGCATACTTCTATGCATATCTTTACCAGAAGAATAATCGCAAGCCGGTAAGAATTGCAATCTACCCGCTGCAAAGAATTAATGAAGGGCTTTCATATTTTAACGAAAATAACATTCCTCTTGAAGAAATAGATATGTTTGAAGAGAAGCTTGAACAGTTAATGGCTGAGCTGTTTTCTGCAAATGTTCCGTTCACACAAACCGAGGATAAGAATAATTGCATGTTCTGTATATACAAAAGTATTTGCTACAAAGAGTAACATAAACAATCTCTCCAGGGCGGAATAGATAACAAATATTCTTTGTATGTATATATATTCCATGTGTTTAAATATTCTCCGGACAAATACTTTATAAACCATTAAACTTTTCCGGGTTCTTATTTGTCAAACTTAATGAATAAACCAAATAAATAACTAATCACTATAACAAATGACTAAATCAAAAATTTTCTCTATTGTTGCAATTTTGATTGTTTTTTTAAGCATTAATATATTAAATGCTCAGTCTGATGATGTAAAAAAGACAAAAAAGACACCGGAAGAAAGAGCCAAAATGGTAGCTGATAGAATGCAGAAAAAACTTGAGCTAACAGATGTTCAATATCAATCAATTTATGATGTATTGCTGACAAATTTCCAGCAGAGAGCTAAAGACCGGGAGCAGTTTCAGGGAGAGAAAAAAGCTTTTAAGAAATCACAAAGAGAAAAACGAAAAGCCGCAAGAGAACAGATAAAAAATATTTTAACGGATGAACAAAAAGCTAAAATGAAAGAATTAAGAAAACAGAATAAGATGAATAAAAAGAAAAATAAAGATGGAAATGTGCATCCGAAAAACAAGCAGAAAAAATTGAAATGAATATAAGAGGCTGTCTCAAAAGGATAGCCTCTTTTTTATTTGTTGAGGCGGTTCTAGTTTTTTGTTATTTAAGATTTGGACAGAAGATGAGATTCTTATGCTGCTATTTTTGATAGGTTATGTGC
>RPQH01000055.1 GCA_003820375.1 Ignavibacteriota bacterium | reverse complement strand
TGTATCATTATTTTGATTTGTAGCATTTGTTACTCCCCATCCTGTTAAGCTATCAAGAAAGAAAATATCTTGAACCGACCTTCCATTCAAATTAGGCATAAACTGTTGGTACCATCCGCCTGTCAAGTTAACAGGCACAGTAAATCCAAGTATGATAATTATAGCAGCAAGAAGCGAGAATAAAATCTTAAGTTTAGTTCTCATGGTGCAGATTTGATTGTTATTGTAACTTATTGATTATTTCTGATTAATACAATTAATTTAGCGATAGGACTAGAGGAGAGAATCAGAGTTCCTTCCCCTCCTTCCCAAGTTGTACTTGCCTATGCTGAATCCTGTCTGCATTGAATCCTGTTTATAGGCGTGAAACAGCAGGAAGGAGGAAAAACAACTGCCAAAGGCAGTCAAGTCAACAACGGGGCAACTAACCAATCCGGTCATCGTCTCATTAATGCCGCGTGTGGATTTTCTCCACAAAAAATCAGAGTTGGGTTCAAAACAAGTCGGAGATGGGTTCAAGTTGTGTCGGAGTTGGTATCAAGTTGGTATCAATTTGGGTTATCGTTTTCCAAAAACAGGGGTTAAGTCATTGCAGCATAAGCAGATAACGCCGTCAGAAATGTGAGATTTTTGATTTAAAATTTGCGATTATGAGCTGGAATCGGCATTTTTTCATCAAAAAAAAACTTCACTATATCATTAACTAAAATAGCTATATGAATTTATAATAGTGCATATATTGTCGCTGGGAATGGTGGAGTTAAAGTGATACTTTAGGGTTTTCCGGCTTATTTTAATACGCATCCCGTTCTAATCGCATATTGATTTTTCTTACTTCTAACCTCTGACATCTAACTTCTTATAATTGTAAATCCTGCTAAAATTGATGGGATTGCCACGCTTCGCTCGCAATTGTGCTTAACATCCAAACTATTTTAACCAAAAACTTGACAATTAGTGAATACTATATTAAATTATCCCAGAGGGATCCCTGTGGGATATAGTGATGCTTATATATCAGTATAAGCAAAAGTAACCGTTCTTTGATAATATAGAGATGAATTATAGCATGTCGTATTAAATCATGAAATTGCTGCTCACGGATTTGGTTAGATTTTGTAGCGTTCAAAAAAATATGTACTGAAAAGTGCACTGTTCTTTTTTTGGGTGATTTCTATATAATATTTTATTTATTTTGTATTGAATATTTGTTATATATTATGGTAATTTCAAATAAAAACGATACAGCCATTAAAATTGTTGTCAAAGGTTATGTGCAGGGTGTCGGCTTCAGGTATTTTATAGCACGGGCGGCAAATGAGCTTGGATTAAACGGCTATGTAAAAAACCTTTTCACCGGAGATGTGGAAATTTATGCTGAGGGCAGAAAGGAATTTTTGGAAGATTTAGCCAAAAAAGCCAAATTGGGCCCCTCCCACTCACATGTGGATTCAATCAAGATTGAATGGCTTGAATTTAAAAATAAATATAATAATTTTGAAATAAGATAAACTATAAACTTTAAAAAAGCGGAGAAACGTATAAAAAAACGTTACGAACTTTATAACTAAATAAGATTGATATGTTAAATAAAACCCATAATCTGCTCATATTACTGGTAATACTATGCGGCTTTTCAACTTTTGCTCAGGACAGGCCTGCTTACGATTTTCTGAGAGTAGACCCCAGTGCAAGAGCTTCCGCTTTAGCCGGTGCATTTGATACATACACCGAAGACCCAAATGTTATATTTTATAATCCCGCTGGGTTAAGCACATCAGACCAGAAAATGCTGTCCGCTGCATTCGGTAAATATTTGCTTGATATAAAATTTGGTGCAGCTTCATATGCACAAAAATATAAAGATATCGGCTGGTTCGGAGTTGGTGTGAAATTTTTCGACTATGGTTCATTTGATTATGCAGATCCCAATGGTGTAACAAATGGAACGTTCAGGGCTAATGATATATTGTTTACTGCCGGCTACTCTAACTTTATATATGATAAGATAAATTATGGCATAAATTTAAAATTCATTTACTCAAGCATTGCAGAGTATAAATCGACTGCACTGGCAGCAGATATTGGATTTCTGTATATGCTGCATGACGAGCAGATGAACTTCTCGCTAAGTGTTTTAAATCTTGGTGCTCAGATTAATCCATACATAGATACAAAAGAAAACCTTCCGCTTGATGTGCGTATTGGAATTTCCAAACGTCTCGAGCATTTGCCGCTGAGGATAAGCGCATCACTTGGCAGGATTAACGAGAAGCAGGATAAATTTATTCAGCGGTTGAAAGCATTTTCAATTGGCGGAGAGTTTTTATTCAGTGAAAGCTTTAATGCAAGAATTGGTTACAGTAATGAAAAAAGACAGGACCTGAAGCTTGGAACGTCACTTGGTGTTGCAGGGTTCTCAGCAGGTTTTGGTATTATTATTAATGATAAGTATAAATTCGATTATGCATTAAATTCACTTGGAAAAGTAGGCAGTACACACAAGTTCAATCTTGGTATGACATTCAAATAAAAGTTTACTAAAATAATTTTTACTGAAAATCCTCTTATTTTAGTAAGAGGATTTTTTTTTGCTTTTATTATTACAATGAACAAAAATTGCAGGAGTAAAAAGAAGATGCGGAACCACGATATTTACCAGTTTGTTTTCCTTTAAATTAAATTGAAACCATATGTTTATACCTATAAGTGACGATAATTCAGAAAGAACTATTACGCCATATGTCAATTATATTTTAATTGCAATGAATATTCTTGTGTTTGTTTTCTTCCAGGGATGCGGCCAAAATGAGAAATTCACCTATTCCTTTTCAACAGTTCCCCGGGAAATAGTAACTGGAAAAGACATAGTATCAAGTGATAGAAAGGTCCAGGACCCCGTTTCGGGAAATACATATATCCAGCCGGGACTGGGAGAAACTCCTTCCCCTGTCTATATTACACTTCTCACATCAATGTTTATGCACGGAGGCATTGCACATCTTTTAGGTAATATGCTCTTTCTATGGATTTTCGGTGATAATATTGAAAACAGGATACGGCATTTGAGGTATTTAATTTTTTACCTGCTTTGCGGGTTAATTGCATCGCTTTCTCATGTTGCTTTAACTGTTTTGACAGATTCCAATACGCTTGTACCCAGCTTAGGCGCTTCAGGTGCCATCTCAGGTGTTATGGGAGGTTATATTCTTTTATTTCCCAAAAACCGTGTAAACTTATTAATGTTCAGAATGCTGATGCCGGTGCCTGCTTATGTAGCACTGGGTTTATGGTTTGTATTCCAATTGATAAGCGGAATTGGATTACTTGGCGGCGGTTCACAGGAAGGCGGCGTTGCCTATGCTGCTCATATTGGAGGATTTATAGCAGGATTAGTGTTAATTAAGATTTTTGAAATTGGTGTCAGGAGAGAAGGCGGGTTGTTTGGGAGATAATGTTTTTTATTAATAAGTAATAAAATTGATAGTAGAGTTGCTGCTGCAATATAAAAATATATATTGTTTCATTAATTTATTGTAAATTTACTGCCATGAAATATACAATTTATAAATGAATTTAAAATATTTAAAACACTTATCCAAAAGCGGAACTGATTTTATACATCCCAAAGGACTCACTGCTACTAAATTATTAATTGATAAACTGGATATTCAAGCCGGTCAAAAAATCCTGGAAATTGGATGCGGAACCGGAGGGACCCTGGCAGAAATTGCAAATAAGTATGATGTATCTATTGATGGTGTCGATGTATTGGAAGATATGATAAAAACTGCACAGGAAAGAATAAATTACTTAAATATAAGTAACAAAGTAAAACTTCATAAAGCCGGCATAAACGATAGAGTACCTTTTACGGATAATTATTTCGACAAAGCATATTCGGAATCAGTAATCGGATTTCAGGATATAAACAACTTCAATTTTATGCTTCATGAAATTTACAGAATATTAAAAAAAGATGGTGTATTCATCGCAAACGAAGCTTTATGGAAAGAAAATGTAAATGATGATGTGATAAGAAAATATAGTGTAATATCAGAAAAATACTTTGGCTTAAGCCATGCTTCAAGCTCTAATTTAAATTTGAGCTATTTTATTGAAACAGCAAAAAGTGCCGGATTTGAAATATGCGAGACAATTGATTTAAGTAAAATAAAGTTTGATGAAAGAAGATTTGTGAAAAACAGGAAATCACAGGAATTCACAGACCAAAAAAAGTCATCGGCTGCAAAATCAATAAAATATTTTATAGATGAATATAAATATAAATTAAAACAGAAAATGGTTTCTAAATATGGAAGGTTTATCGATTCTTACTTAATAATATTGAAAAAATGATAAAAGCTGATAATTTACAGCAAAAAATTCTGTATTAACCAAAAAAATCACTGTTAATATTTCTTAATGAAATATATATTGCAGTAACAAATTAATACGACAATGAAATTAAGCCATATATTTCTTCTGATCGTAACAGCAATTATTCCTTTATTTTTCATCAGCTGTTCTGAAGATAATCCTGTTACACCGTCAGCTCCTTTAGACACAACAACATTTACTTATCCAATGAAAGATGGTAGTTACTGGAAATATAATTTGACAGTAACATACAGTGATTTTAAGCCCGATTCTATAAAAAAATACTTTTCGAATGTACATGCAACTGCGAGGGTAATGGTTCTTTATGATACAGTAATAAACTCCGTCAACACAAAATGTTTATTTGAAGAATTTTTGGGGGATACAATTTACAGGGAAGCAAGATATTATTATATAAACACGGATACTGCATTTCTGTTGTATGCCCACAGAGGTTTTACATCAGGATTTTTACCGCAGAAGGATGACCCTCCATTCTTCAATATATTCGACCCTCCGCAAAAGGTATTGCTCTATCCTGTTGTTACCGGGAAACACTGGGAAATTGATACAAGCAATTATTCAACTAAAACATATCTGGGTTTTGAAAATGTAAATACACAGGCAGGCATTATTACATGCATGAAAACAGTCCGGTCGTATACATCTTATATTTATCCGCCAAATTCTCTTACAGTTGAATATTACGATTACTATTCTGCGAAAGGATTAGTCAGGGAACATGTTTTTTTGGATAATATGGAAGTATCAACGATTCAATACCCTGAAGGGCTTGGTATAGCAGATATTACAGGTGAAACAATTTTAACGGAATATTTTATTAATCCGTAATCAATTAAAATATTTTATTCAGTATTTGTTTAATAAAGAACAGGAACAAAAGATAAAATTAGCCACAATTAGAATTAATTGAAAAATTTTATCTCTAATTCCTGTTCTCTATATACTCTTTAACTCTACTTGTATGGGTTATTTTTAAACGATTGAGCTAATTGCCGTGAATTCTCTATCTCCTTCATATTCAATACCTGGTCATAATATTTGATAGCTTCATTCCTGTCGCCTTTCATATCGTAAGCCATGCCAATACCAAGAATTGAAAACACCAGCTCCGGCGTTTCTTTATCTTTTTCTATCTGTCTTGAAAGGTCTGCTGACTGCCGGTAATAATTTAATGCCTCATCAGGATTATTTACACGCAAATTACTCAAACCAAGATAATAAAATGATTCTCTCTTCAGTGCAGTTTTATCATATCCTGCTTTATTGCTGTCAATTTTATTCAGAATGCTCTTCCATGTTGTTAATGACTCATTCCATTTCGCAAGACCTGCATAACTTCTTCCGAGGAATTTTTCTGCAACCGGATTATCGGGATATAAATTAAAAAATCTTAATGCATGTCGTTCTGCTTCATAATAATTTTTTTCGTATGCCAGGTTTATATAGCATAAGGCAACGTTTGCTTCTATCTTGGCAAACTTTGAGTTTTCCATGCAGTCCTTCAATTGTGATAAACCAAGCTCTTTGTTTCCTTTCGGGAAAAGGAATAAAACTGCTTTAAGGAAAGGAAACTTATCTGTTACATATTCAACTGCATAGTTATAAATCCCCATGCCAAGTATTGCATCTTTATTATTCGGATTTATCTCATTACATCTTTGCAAAAGATGTAATCCTGCTTTTCCGTCATCAACAGCATTAAGCCAGTTATCACGCAGTGCATTTAAGAAACCACGGTAACCTATTACTCCACCTTTCAGGAATAATGCCCATTCATCGTTTTCATTTGCATCAAGCTTTTCATCACACACTTCAATTGTTTTATCCACTGCTTTCCTGTATGCTTCGTCGTGGCTTTCATCATTTTTATTGAGATAGATTTTCCACCACTCATTCATTGAAAGCATAAAATAGCCGGTGGGGTCTTTGGGATTTTGATTTACTAAGTTTTGGAATATTGCCTGGGCAGAATCAAACTGTACTTTATATACATAATCAATCCCCTTGTTCATTAATTCATCACGTGACTGTGAATAGGAAGATACTGCGAATGATAATATTAATAATAAAAATATTGCTGTTTTTTTCATTTAAATTGCGTTTTTTGTCCGTAAAATCAATATGTTTTCATTAATTTAATACATACCCATGTGAAAATGTTCCAATCAACATACCAATTATTTACTAGCTCAATCATTAAAACTGCTCTTTACCAAATTTCACTGCCAAGAAGATGGGCAAAGGTATTAGCAAAATCTTTTAATATTAACTTTTTTTCTTTTCTTTTTTGGGCTTTACCTTTGTACTTTTAGACTTCGCATAATCGCTGACAGAAAAAATCACTTCATCAATCTTATTAGCATTATTAATAATATCCGCAAAGACTGAAGCAACAAATTCCGGCTCATACAATTTTCCTTTTTCTTTATATTCTATAAAATCATCCACCCTGCTGAATTCATTTTTATCTGTCTTTCTCAGCTGTTCCTGCATTTTAGTATCAACCACACCCGGAGCAACAGAAAATATTTTAAAATCACCTCCGGTAATTTTTTGTTCTTCTGCTACAACCTGGCTAAACATGTCCAATCCTGCTTTTGCAGCGCAATATGCACTCCATGCATCTACCGGATGTTTTCCGGCACCTGAGCTTACATTAACAATGATTTTCTTTCCCGTAACATCGGAATAAGTTTTCATAAACTTATTTATCAGGATTAATGCACTGGTCAAATTTATATTCATTGAATCAATAATTGTGCTGTCTCTATGATGGCCTGCCCGCTTTATTTCAATGATATCGCCTGCATTATTTATCAATACTATCTTCTTTGCATCATCATGATGTTCGAAATCAAAAGCTTTAACTGCATCCACATCTGAAAGGTCAAGTGGAAAATGTTTATAATTATGAGTAAATATTGTGCTGGCTCTTGATATTCCGATTACAAAGTTTTTTTCATCTTCAAGGAGATGTTCGGTTATTGCTTTCCCGATTCCCCTGCTTGTGCCTGTTATATAATAATAGTTCATTATTAAAATTTTTAATGAGTTGCTCCCCTCTTCACATGAAGAAGGGTTGGGTTGAGGTGTTACCTCCCTATCCCATAATATTTAAAACCTTTTTTGATTATTGTTTTTGGATTATATATATTTCTTCCGTCAAATATTACATGTGTCTTCATCAGTTTCTTTATCTTTTCAAAATCGGGACGCCTGAATTCGTTCCATTCGGTTACTAGTATCAGTCCGTTTGAACCCTTCAATGCATCATAATTATTATCGTATATCTTTAACAGCTTATTGGAGCCAAACTGGTATTTGAAATTTTCATTTGCTGCCGGGTCAAACGCCTGTACCTTTGCACCTGCTGCGGTCAATTCGTTAATAATAGTAATTGATGGTGCTTCTCTGATATCATCAGTCCTTGGCTTGTATGAAAGCCCCCAAACGGTAAATGTTTTTCCTTTTATATTTCCTTTGAAGTGTTTGATTAATTTTTCAACAAGTAAGCGTTTTTGCTTTTGATTAACTTCATCAATAGCCTTCAGTGTTTTGAAATTGTAGCCGTATTCTTCCGAAGTCTTAATCATTCCCTTCACATCTTTAGGGAAACAGCTTCCGCCATATCCAACACCGGGAAACAGGAAACTGTTTCCAATCCTCGGGTCACTTCCAATTCCAATTCTTATCATATCTATATCAGCATCAACCATCTCGCATATATTGGATATTTCATTCATGAAAGATATCCTTATAGCAAGCATTGAGTTAGCGGCATACTTGGTAAGTTCAGATGATCTTTCATCCATTAAAATAAATCTTTCCGATACACGCATAAAGCTGCTGTAAAGCTCTCTCATTATTTCTGCGGCTTTTTTGCTGCGTGTGCCCACAACTACTCTATCCGGTGACATAAAATCTGCTACTGCAGCACCTTCTTTCAAAAACTCAGGGTTTGACACGACATCAAATTTATGCTTTGTTTTAGCAGAAATCATCTTCCTTATCTTATCGCAGGTCCCAACCGGCACTGTACTTTTGCTCACAATTACTTTATACCCGTTAATATATTTTGCCATATCGGATGCAACTTCAAGTACATGACGGAGATCTACCGAGCCGTCTTCATATGGAGGTGTCGGCAGGCACAAAAATATTACATCTGTTCCCTGCACTGTTTCCTTCAAGTCTGTTGTGAATGTAACTCTTCCTTCACTAATATTTTTCTTAAGAAGTTCTTCAAGCTGCGGTTCATAAATTACAGGGTCACCTGTTTTTAACTTTTCAATTTTCTTTTCATCTTTATCCATGCAAAGCACATCATTGCCGTTCTCTGCAAAACAAACACCGGAGACAAGCCCCACATATCCTGTACCTATTATACTGATTTTCATATAATATTTGTTATAGTTCTTTTTTACAAAAATGGTTCTTTTTTAGTAAATAAGAAATGAGGAAAAAAATTAACTGGGTTTTGATAATATACATAAACATTCAACACAAAGATACAAAGAAAACAAAGTACACAAAGATTATAAAGATTTTGCAGACAGTGTCTGCCAAATCTTGTCAAAATTTGAAATATCCGGAACAGTGTCTTGGAATTTCCGTAACGGTGCTGCAGAAATGTTTTTTTGCTTCTCCTTCCCAAATTTCCATTTGGGAAGGTTATAAGAACTTCAAATGGATTATTTAATGAATATTAATTTCATTTAAACGTATTTAAATTATTGAAATTACGAGTTTATGGAACAAAACTTTTCTTTTTTACTAGGTGCTGGTTTTTCTGTTCCGCATGGTTACCCTACTGTTAAGGAACTTGACACCAAACTGATGTATATTAAATCTTCAGATATTTATATACATACAAGCCAAAATGCAGGATTTCTTAATGGTTCAGAGGATCCAAATCCATATATACTTAAGGAGCAAAGACATTTTGTTGAAGATTTTCTAAAATTCTATAATGAAAAGATATTGAAACCAGGAGAAACTTTTCATTTTGAGAGTTTTATTGATTTCTATACCGGCTTAATGCGTGGTGAAAAATGTGAGCTATATGATAATTTTTTTAAACAATACAGGAAGAAATATAAAGCTAGTAATTTATCTAAAATCGATGAAATAATGAAATTCCATTCTACATTTATTCAGTTGGTTTGGAAGGAATTACACAAAACATATGAAAAGGTTCATTTAGCTAAACCGTATAATCCTAACTATAATGTATTTCTTCACCTTCTTGAATATTTAAGTAATGATTTTACCATTCACATTCATACATTGAATCTTGACCTGTTAATGGAGTATTTATCTTTCTCAGACAGTGTCGGGGGAAATCTAGATGACGGATTCGAAGAAATAGGTTCTCCTTACTATGCTAAACATTATGAATATGGATATATGATACGGTTAAGGTATTTCTCAAATAAGTATGACCAGAATTTTCGATTATATAAACTTCACGGCAGCGTTGATCATATTCCTTTTAACTTCAATAAGGAATTTACAGTTGTGAAATCCGTGAGAGGTATCGGTATGACTGATTTTTATAAAGAATTTAGAAATCAGCAGGGAGAATTTGAATACTATAATTGTTCATGGAACAGCTATCCTGATTTTTTGTGCGGGACTACCGAAAAGATTAAAAGATATAACGATAGTTATTACTATCAAAAAGTATTCGAACACTTTAAAAATAACCTTCTAAGCTCATCTTATCTAATTGTGATTGGTTATGGTTTTGGTGATCCTGAAATAAATAAAATGATTAAGGATAAATTCCTATCTGCCCCTGGCAAAAAGATGTTGGTTATCAATCCCACTAAACCGAGTTCCGAATTACTGGACTTGCCTAATGTAATTCATTTACCGTTAGGAGTCGAATATTTCCTCTTAACGGATGTTGAGAACGCATTGGGAATTAACCTGACAAGAAAGGAAGCTGAAGATAAAGGTGTAACTCAAAATAAAGTAATTTGTTATGAATAAATCACAAGAAAATTTAGCCTTAAAAATAGCTCACTTTATTTTTGTTAATATCATAATCAAAATAATATTTAGAAAACACAACTTAATTATTAAATAGCTCCGGTATGCCAATTTTCACTGTATCAAATTTAATCGAAAAAAAGAATATAATATTATTAAACGGTATTAGTCTTGTATGTAGTTTAGATCGAACTAAACGAAACATTCAGGAAAGATACGAATATTCTCAGACAAGTAAATCTGTTTTCACGTCATCCTTCAAACAAAGTGAATCCCGAAAATTAATTTATCAAAATTTGGGCTTTATTATCAGACGGGGCAATGTAATGCACATAAGTTTATCAGATACGGGGAAAGAAAATATTAATATGAAAGAACCTATTTCATACTTAGATAAAGAAATGGATGATGTTTTATCATCAGATAGAAATAATTATAATGAATTAATTGTAGCTCCTGATGAAATATTTGGCTTCTTTATTAAGCAATATCCAACAAATGAAATTATTGATAAAGGTGAAGCACCAGAATGGATGACAAAAGATTTAGTTTTGAAGGAAATGTATTACACGAAAAAAGATGTTAGTACATTTTGCAAGAATAACCAATTGCCTCTTATAAGAATTTCTGATGATAATTTCTATCTCGTTACAGATATATTTAAGAAAACGGAAGAAGTCCTCAATTGGCAAAGTTTTAAAAATAGATTATTAAGCAATAATTTATAAGATTTAAATTAGTATCTCATATTATGCAATTTTTGCTAGATTCCAAATTAAATTTTCCCTTTTTATAAGAATATACAATTTAACATTTTTCCTTTTTTTTCATCCTTTATCAAAGACTTAACAAACCTTCTTGAAACTGCAAGAAGACAATCTGTAAAAGTAATTAACTCTATTCTTACTTCAACATATTGGGAAATTGGAAGAAGAATCGTTGAGTATGAACAGAAAGGATCAGTTCGTGCCGAATATGGAGAAGAATTGATAATAAAATTATCACACGACCTTACGAAAAGATTTGGAAGAGGATTTTCGAAACGGAATCTAGCACAAATGAAGAGTTTTTACTTAATGAAGAAGATTTTGCAGACACCGTCTGCAAAATCTTCGGGCAATGTACTTACTCAGATTTCGCAGACAGTGTCTGCAAAATCTAAGAATAGAAGTAAATTAATAGCTTTATCGCACGATTACCAATTTCCATTATCCTGGTCACATTATATTCGGTTGATGACAGTTAATGATTTTAATACAAGATATTTCTATGAAAAGGAAGCGTTACGCTGCGGCTGGTCTGTACGTCAATTGGATAGACAAATCCAGTCTCAGTTTTATGAAAGAACCGCACTTTCTAAAAATAAAACTGCAATGCTGCTTAAAGCAAATATTCACAAACCAGAAGATCTAATTACACCTGAAGATGAAATTAAAGACCCTTATATACTCGAGTTCTTAGGGTTAAAAGATGAATATTCTGAAAATGACCTGGAAGAAGCATTGATAAATCATTTAGAATCTTTCCTTCTTGAATTGGGCGGAGACTTCGCTTTTATTGGAAGACAAAGAAAATTAAGAATTGGCAATGAATGGTATAAGATAGATCTTCTGTTTTTTCATAGGAAGCTTAAAAGTCTCATAATAATAGATTTGAAAATTGGTAAATTTACTCATGCGGATGCGGGACAAATGCATATGTATTTGAACTATGCTTCGGAATGCTGGACTAATGAGAATGAGAATCCTCCTATTGGACTTATACTTTGTGCAGAAAAAAATAATGCAGTTGCTAAATATTCATTACAGGGATTGCCTAATAAAATATTAGCAGCAGAATATAAGCTCAATCTTCCCGATGAAAAACTAATTGCAAAGGAAATAAAGAAGACGAGAAAAATACTAGAAAGCAGAAAAAGGTTATGAAATAATTTCTTCCATTTTGGAAAAGAGAAGAGGTTCAATTGTATAACAATTGAACCTCTTCTTTATCAAAACTTATTTATTATTTTATTTCCTCAATACTTCTCAAACAATTTTCCCCATTCTGTATTCTTTCTCCATTCATTGAATATCTTCTTATCCAGCATTTGCCACCTGTAATAGTCATGATAGACTTCCGATGCTAGGATAAACACATATACCAGCGGTGTGCGGAATAACAAATTCTGTATTCTCTTCAACGGACCAAACCATGTAAAACGGGCGGCTATTTTTACTAAATTATAGCTTACTTTAAAATTCCAGTTCACATTGCTGATATCCTCACCAACAATTTCAATATCCCTGATATCGCCTGTTCCCAATCCCTGGTTATGAGCAACATTAATATACTCTATGCTCATTGGGTCAAAGCCCATCATCTTTGCAGATACTGCATCGATTGCCACCTGGTCGGCACTTGCTAAAATTACATTCTTAACTTCAGGGAACATTGTCCTTGGTCCGGGACCGTTACCTGCAGTTGTTCCATCCATTGTAGCAAATATTCCTGTATGAATCTCCTTTTGAATTGCGAGAAGGTCAACAATAGTTTTATGTATCCACGAATGAGTATAGTGGCGTTTTGTGTTTAACAAGCCGCCGAATGCATTCTTTATAGCTCCCGTTGTTGTGGTATGTATATGGCATTTAACCGTAGGAAGATGAACAATATTCTTTCCGATAAAATAATCAGGTATAGTTATTCCCTCGGGGAATATTTTATCCAGCACATTCATCTTTGCTTTAGGCTTATACTCTATCCATTTCATATCCTCATCTTTAAAATTGAACAAGACAGGAATATCGTACTTCTTAAATATTGGAACATACTTATTCAGGTCTTCACCCTTAAAAGCATTTGTTACGACTGTCTTATTCTGAACACAAACAATGTCTTTAAAGTTATGCTTTTGCAAGCCGAGAATTGCACCTTCCAATTGCCATGGAGTAGTATTTGCAGAAGGGAAAGGAAAGTGCCATGAAATATTATCCTTTAAAATAGTTGTTGCCGATGGATCGAGAGAGGTCTGAAACTCCGCCATTTCCATTAACCGGATGTTATCTTCCAGTACAGTTTCAGGTGTCGTTTTTAAAACTGCTACTTTTGATTTTGCCATTTACCTAATAAAATAAAAAATCCTCCCTAATGACTAAATGTCAAAAAGAAGGATTTCAAAAATATTTTCTAATTTAGAAATTTTAAATTTATTACTTTTCAATTCGAAATTGACACTTCGTAATTCGAAATTGGATTAATACTTCTCAAACAGCTTGCCCCACCCGGTATTCTTTTTCCATTTAGTGAATACCTTTTTATCCTTCAATGGCCAGCGGTAAAAATCATGATAAACCTCGGAGCCGGCAATAAAAGCATAAACAAGCGGAGTGTGGAAAAATAATTTCTGCAATCCTCTTAGTGGACCAAACCATGCAAGGTCACCTATTCTGCTTGCACCGTTATCGCCAACTTCAAATCCCCAGCTCTCATTTGATATATCGTGTCCAACAATTTCAATATCCTTCACGTCACCGGTACCAAGCCCCTGGTTTTGAGCTACATTGATATATTCCAGGCTCATCGGGTCAAAACCCATCATCTTAGCCGAGACTGCATCGATTGCCACCTGGTCGGCACTTGCCAATATCACATTTTTGATTTCGGGAAACATTGTTCTGGGTCCGGGACCGTTACCTGCAGTCGTTCCATCCATCATTGCAAAAACACCTGTGTGAATTTCCTTCTGTATTGCAAGAAGGTCAACCAATGTCTTATGAATCCACGAATGTGTATAGTGGCGTTTTGTGTTCAGCAAGCCGCCAAATGCATTCTTCATGGCACCGGTTGTCGTCGTATAAATATGGCATTTTACTGTCGGTAAATGAATTATATTTTTACCAAAAAAGTAATCCGGAATTGTAATACCTTCGGGATATATCATATCAAGCACATTCATCTTTGCTTTGGGCTTATACTCTATCCATTTCATATCCTCATCTTTAAAATTGAACAGGACAGGGATATTATATTTCTTAAATATAGGGACATACTTATTCAGGTCTTCACCCTTAAAAGCATTGGTAACAACCGTTTTATTTTGTACACAAACTATATCATTGTAATCATGTTTCTTTAACCCGAGAATCGTTGCCTCAAGCTGCCATGGAGTAGTATTAGCACCGGGAAAAGGAAAATGCCATGATATGTTATCTTTAAGAATAGTTGTAGCATTCTTATCCATATAATTTGAGAATTCCGCCATTTCCATAAGACGGATATAATCATCCACCACTGTCTCCGGAGTTGTTTTTAATACCGCTACTTTTGATTTTGCCATAAAGTTAAATTGTTTCCTCTTTTAATTCAGAAATTTTATAGTGCGAAGCTGCAAAATAATATAAACCCATCACAAGGTAAATTATAAAATTTGCCAGGTGGGTTGATGTCGCATATCCCAGTGCTTTTGTTTCACTTATTGCAAATATTGATACCAGTGTTAATTTAACAATATAATGGTACGGTCCGGTTGCAGCAGGAGCCGGTATAAACATAGAAACATTCACAAGTACAAGCAGTAAATTAGCATTCCATAAACCCTCTTTTAAGCTAATCACCTCTGAACCGGTAAAAATGTCAAATGCATAAAACGGAATATATGTGCTTATTAAATATACAATCCATAATAAGGCAGAATAAAGTCCAATCTTTACCAAAAGATCCGGCTTCCTGAGTATGTGAAAACCTTCAGCTAAAGAATTGAAGATTCCATCAACCTTGCCCCGGTACTTAACTGGTAATATTTTTGTAAAGAACTGCACAATTTTCAGGCTCTGTTCGGTTTTAAACATTGTGAAGACCACCCAGATCAAAAGCACAAATACTAATCCCGCCAGTATTATTACTGCAGTATCAATATCGGGAATTGCCGCTGATATCCTGTTTTTAAAGTATATCAACGCAATTACAAACATGAACAAAAATGTTAATGTATCAATTATTCTTTCGATAATTATAGTACCAAAAGCGGCCGCTTTAGAGATATTTTCATTCTTTCCTAATAAATACGGTCTTACAACTTCGCCTGAACGCGGAATCAGGTTATTAACCATATAACCTATCGCTGTTGCAGACATCAGGCTCTTAAAAGGAAGCCCCGGCTTAACGGGGTTTAACAAATACCTCCACCTGTATACTCTGATTACAGTACCTAATACAACGCCTAAAAAGCTTCCAATAAATATTGGGAGATAATTGGTACTTTTTAAAATTGCAGCAAGTTCATCAAAGTTAACATTTCTAAATGCAAGATATAGAAATATTGCTAAAATGATTGTACTGACAATTATATTTAGCTTATTATTTAGCTTCAGTGTAAAATATTTTTATGAATTAACGCATGTCAATTATTTCAGTACCCTCAGGCGGTGAAAAGGTAAATTTAGAATTACTTATACCTACATTCAATTGCACATTCTTTACATTATATGTTGTCGTTGATTCATCAGTAACAATCTGTATCTTTTTTATTATCCATTCTGCCTTATCAACCCACAGTTTAGCTGATTTTACATAGCCGCCTTCACGGGGTCTGAGCTTTAATACATACATTTCCTTACCGCTCATGTTTTCATTCCCTTCAAGATCCGAATAAAAATTCTCCGGGTACTGGAACAGGTATTTATTTGGTGAAAATGTATTTCCTGTTTCTTTGTAATTATCAATTACTACCTGCTTTTTTGAAGGCGAATAAGACCAGGAAGTACTTCCATCCGTAACTATGGTTTGGCTGCCTGTTTCTATCCTGTACTTATTATCTTTTTTAATATATAAGGTACCGGATGAAGACTGAGCCTTTGATTTACCGTACTTTACAGTCTGTGTAAATGATGCTTTTGCATCGGATATATCTTTATAAACGTTTTGCACATTCTGAATTATTTCCTGTGCTGTAATATTATCCTGAGAATAAATATTAGGGATTAAAATACAAATAAATAATATGAATATTGCTGTTTTTTTCATTTTTTGCTTGAATTTTTCTAAAATAGTAGAATAAAATTATAAATTCTATGTATTAATGAAAGATTATAATGAATGAAAATGTTCCGGTTTGCCAATGAACAATTGGAGTCAATGATTTATACTAAAAACACAATAGCGAGCTATTAATTAATTGACAGGTTGTTATAAAACAATAATCTACACATATTTATTTAAGACTTAAATAGCTATGAAAACGCCGTTAAAGCTGTCACCGCGGTATTGTTCATCTCAATAATTAAACGTATTACTTAATTAATTTGAATGCACGGAAAAATTGCAAATAGTATAATAAACTTAATTCTCAAAACCTCACCCCTAGCCCCTCTCCTTTTATGAGAGGGGCATCTGGTTTTACTCTACAAACTCTACAAACTCTACAAACTCTATGAACTCTATGAACTCTATGAACTCTACAAACTCTACAAACTCTATGAACTCTATGAACTCTTACCTTCCCGGTCCATTGTTGTCCTGCTGATCGTTTTGCTCGTTATTGTTCTGTTTTACTTTTTTCTTCTTCTGGTATGATTCATCTGTGTTTCCGAACTTATAAGAAAAATTCATATAGAATGTTCTTGAATCGAAATTGTTCCTGTATATTCCTTTGTATCCGGATGAATTTATATCCTGTCCCCATTTCAGAGTTTTAAATACATCATTTGCCCTGAAGCTTACGGTAAGCTTATTATTCATGAATGCCCTGCTTATGCTCATATCAAAGTTTTGTGAAGGAATATTAAATCCCTGTGCATTTATTTTCTTTCCTACATAATTATAATACAATTCAAGATTAAGCAATGTACCTAATGTGAAAGTAGCACGTATGTTACCTTTCCATGAAAAGCCTTCTTCGGCTGCATAATCTGATATCGGGTCTTCATCAAATTTTGTATTGTACAAGCTTAATGTTCCGTTTAAGCCAAGCCATTGTAACGCCCTTGAGCTTAATACAAGATCCATTCCATATGCTTTTGAACCTTTTGCATTTCTGTATGTTGTAACCAGAACATTTGTATCCTCAAGATAACTGAAATTTGAAATAACATCCTGTGACTGCCTGTAAAAGAACATCGGTGAAACAGATACAACAGGTGTCATTAATGAATAACCTATTTCATATGAATTTGTGAATTCAGGATTCAGGTCAGGATTTCCCATGAATACAACTTTCGGGTCATTCCTGTTTACAAACGGGTTTAATCGCCACACATTTGGCCTTGTTATCCTTCTGCTATAGCTAAGCTGAACCTGGTGCATATCTCCGATTTTCCGTGAGACGCTTACAGTCGGAAAGAAATCAATATAGTTCTTTTTAAAATCCTGCCCGCCCGTTACAAGGTCACCTTTTATATTTGTTTGCTCTAAACGCAAACCAAGCTTATAATTAAAACCTGCTAATGAGCTTGAGAACACTCCGTAAACAGCATTTATATATTCATCAAGATTAAAATGATTTGAGTTACCAATATTCCTGATGTATCCGTTTAAAGCGTAGTCAAGACTATCTGAAGCAAAATCATTGTCGTTTCTTCTGAATGTACCTTTATAACCTGTTTCCATTTTGGTTTCAGGAGTAAAAGGATGTATGTAATCTAATTGTGCATTTAAATAATATGTTTTTATATTCGTCTGGTCATATTGCAAATACG
The DNA here is from genome assembly GCA_003820375.1 of Ignavibacteriota bacterium. Lineage (GTDB taxonomy): Bacteria > Bacteroidota > Ignavibacteria > Tepidaquicellales > OLB5 > RPQH01. The sequence goes on along the minus strand of RPQH01000055.1, from coordinate 12,348 downwards.
GGTTGATTAATAAAGGATTACCGTTTCCATCAAACTCCTGCCTGTTGAGATTGTTATTCATGCCGTTTCTATTGCGGGAAAAAGTAATATCACCTGAAAGCTCCCTGCCTGCGTCATTCAACTTTCCATTGTAGTATAAGCTAAGAGTATACCCCTGCCATATTCCCGAGAAATTATTGATACGGGTATTGTATGACATTAACCCAAAATTTGCATCAAGGTTTTCACCCCTGGAGTTGTTTAAATTTTTCCATCCTCCGGTATTAAAGCTTCCTTCAAATCCAATTGTGTTTCCCGGTGCAAACTCAAACTCGGCACTTCCCTGTGAAAATAAATATTTACTTGAATTTGTACCCTGACCGGTACTTCTGTAATATGAAACGGGACTATAATAATCAATACCGCCATTATGGTTAAATGTAAAATTAGACTGTGTGCCAATATATGTGCTTCCAAATAATGACCACCTGTTTTTCTTTAAGCTTACATCAATACCGCCGTTATACCTGTCTTTATAACCCATACCAAGTGTTAAATTTCCTGTAAAGCCCATGTTATTATTTTTTTTCATCACAATATTTATCAGACCTGTTACGCCTTCCGATTCATATTTTGCGGAAGGATTGGTGATAAGCTCTATCCTGTCAATACCATCAGCAGGAATTTGCTTTAAGCTTGCATACTTGGATGGTTTATCATCAATAAGAATTTTAACATTCTGTGAACCGCGCAGGCTTACATTGTCGTCAGCATCAACATCAACCATAGGTACTTTCTTTAAAACATCAATTGCAGTACCGCCTTTTGACATTGTGGTCTGGTCAACATTAAATACCTTTTTATCTCCTGTCAGTGTCATGAGATTCTTTTTATCTTCAATTACTATTTCTTCAGTTGTTACATCCTGCTTGTTAAGGTGCAGTGTATCAAATGTCTTAACAGGTGATTCCGCATTTAATACAATACCTTTTATTATTGCTTTAGAATATTCCATCAAGCTTACTTCAAGCTTATAATTGCCTGTTGGAAGGTTGTCAAATAAAAATGCACCCTGAGCGTTGCATTTTATACCTTTTATGAAGATAGTATCATTGTAAAATAATTTAACATCTGCTTCAAGGGGAGAGAGAGTTCCGGATTCTTTTACCGACCCGGAGATTTTACCGGCATCCAGTGCATAAAGGGCATAATTTGCAAAGAATAGCAAACAAAAAAATACGTTTGAAAATAATTTCATAAATTATTGCATAAAATAGGTTTATATAAACAGTTATTGAATTAGATGCCTAAAAGGGCTTTAGGGTTGCTAAGTGAATGGGCAAATATAATAAATATATCTCCGTTAATTTGTAAAAAACTGTAAATAATGTTAAATATATATTATTGTAGTAGTTATAAGGAAGAAATGGTGAAAAAAATTCCCATAACGGAAAAAATAAAATTTTAAAACTTATATGTCACACCTAAATTCAAAACACCGCTGAATCCAAAACCGAATTCAAAAAATCCACCAAACCTGTACCCGGCTCTCAATCCTATAAGATTAAACTGGAAAGCTACTTTTCTATCATCCAGATTTTCCGGTGAAGTGCCGTCTGTAAATCTTCTTATTCCGTTCAGAAAAGAATACCCAACCCCTACACCCGAATATATCTGCACCCATTTATTCCTTACATAAACTATATCTTCTCTGAACATAATAGTATGAAAAGTTTTGTCTTCGGTGTAATATAACTTTTTGCTTTCTGTTTTTACTGCTTCAGTTTTGTAAGATAGATAAGAATATTTGATACCGACATTTAATATTTTTTCAAAAGTTCTTTTATAGCCAATTTCAATAGGACCGATAGGATTTTTGTCAGTTAACTCTGTTGATGTAAAGAATGAGTTAAATATATCTCCCCAAAAATTACTTAATGGCTGTACCGGTCCAAGTATATATGAAGCATGAAACTCATTCTTAAGATTCATCTTTGGTTCTGTGGATTGAGAAAATGAAGACATACCGGTAAGTGAGAAAAATATAATGCTGAATAAAATAGTGATTTTGTTAAGCATTTTTGTCTTATTTAATTGCCTTTTCATAGACAATTAAATAAATAACATAAATAAAAACAATGGATTAAGCAGGGAATGAAGAATTAAGAATGAAAAAGCAATATCAGTTCTTATTATTAATAATCTGTAGAAATAAAAAAGCAGGTCTAAAACCTGCTCAAATTCGCAATTCACAATCCGCAATTCGCAATTAAATCAACTGTTCAAGCTGTGCTTCTGTCTCAACCAGCACTTCTCTTGCTTTGCCGCCATCAAACGGACCCACAACACCTGCGGCTTCAAGCTCATCTACAATCCTTGCGGCACGTGCGTAACCCACCTTCAACCTTCTTTGCAGCAATGATACCGAGCCCTGCTGGTAACGCACTATTAACCTTGCAGCATCTTCAAATAACTCATCCCTGTCATCGGTACTTGAATAAGCTTTTTTCCTGTTTGCAAGAACCGAAGGCAGCTCAAACTCTCTTGTAAATCCTGCCTGTCTGCTGATATATTCAGCAATTTTTTCAACTTCTTCGGAAGATATAAATGGATTTTGAATCCTCAGCGGCTTGCCAACACCCGGCGGCAGGTAAAGCATATCACCGTTGCCGAGTAATTGTTCTGCACCGTTCATATCAAGTATTGTGCGGGAGTCAACTTTTGAATTTACCAGGTAAGCAATCCTCGCCGAGAAGTTTGCTTTTATCACACCTGTTATTACATCAACAGATGGTCTTTGTGTTGCAAGTATTAAATGTATACCCACTGCTCTTGCAAGCTGTGCAAGACGTGCAATTGGTTCTTCCACTTCTTTTGCGGCGGTTATCATCAGGTCAGCAAGCTCGTCAATAATAACAACAATGTAAGGCATCTTTCCATGCTTAACATTTTCATCATCTTTTAAAGTACCGGCTTTAACTTTTTTATTGTAATCCGCAATGTTCCTTACCGTTGCATTTGCAAGCCGCTCATATCTCTTCTCCATCTCAAGCTCAAGACTCTTAAGCACCATGACTGCATTTTGCGGTGTTGTTACAATTGTTTCTTTTATATCTTTTGTAACTGCAAGAAAATGGTTCTTTAATTTGGAATAAAGGTTAAGCTCAATTTTTTTCGGGTCAATTAAAACAAATTTCAGGTCGGTTGGCTGAAGCTTATAAAGCAAGCTTGTTATAATTGTGTTAATACCAACGCTTTTTCCCGAGCCGGTTGAGCCCGCAATAAGCAAGTGCGGCATTTTGGCAAGGTCATCTATAAACACTTCACCCGATATTGTTTTGCCAAGTGCAATTGGAAGCTGGTAACTGCTTTCATTAAATTTCTTTGAGGCGATTGTGCTCTTTATCTTCACCATGCAGGGCTTGTGGTTCGGAATCTCAACACCAACCGTTCCTTTTCCCGGAATCGGTATTATCATCCTGATTCCCCGTGCCTTCATTGCAAGGGCAATATCATCCTGCAGGCTTTCTATCTTGCTCAGCTTCACATCTTCAGCGGGAATAAGCTCATACAGCGTTACAACAGGCCCCGGTGTTGCAATTACTTTTTCTATCTTAACATCAAAATGCAAAAGCTTTGCCTGGAGCAGCTTGCCGTTCTCTTTCAGCTCTTCATCCGAAATTAACTCAAGCTCTTCCTTCAGCGGCTCATCAAGCAGGCTAAGCGTTGGAAGCTTATATTCTTTTAGCTCTTCTTTTATTATTGAGCCGTTATCATTGGTTTTACCGTTTTCACCTGCCGCAGAAACCAGACCTTCTTTTACTGGTGCTATCTTTTCTATCTTCAGCTTCTCAGCGGATTTTTCATCAAGTATAATTTCTTTCTTTTTCACATCAACAGGTTCATCGGTTATCATAGTATTTCCATCGGGGCGGTTTATCTTTGTATCTTTGATAACATGTTCCTCTTCAACAGGCTCAGCTAATACTTTTTCTTTCTTTACCTTAACAGGTTTTTCTTCTTTATCAAAAGTACCTGATTCTATACGCTTCTTTTCTTCCGCTCTTCTTTCTTTCATCTCTTCCAAATAATCTCTGAACTTTTCCCTGATTGATTCAAGGATTAATTTCATTCTTGCAAATGATTTTACAATATCCCTGTCAATCAAAAGAAATATAAATCCTGCTGAGAGAAAAAATAGAATTACATAACTTCCGAGTGAACCGGCAAGTAAATAAAGCACCGAGGACAGATATTCGCCGCTTCTTCCCACCAGGGAATATGAGACATTTTCCGGTCCGATAGTAATTCTGAACATTCCGAAAAGTGCAGAAAAAATTATCATCAGTAACAGGGCATATACTGATAACTGCATCACATCGGAAAGCTGTTTTTTACGCAGGAGTAAAATCCCATATATGATAAGAAGTGCAGGAATAATTATTGAAAAAAAGCCGAAGGCGCTTTCAACAAAGAAACCGGATATTAAAACGCCTGTTATGCCAAGCCAGTTTGAAGTGGTAAAATTTTGTGATTGGTTTTCTTTTTTAAGTACATCCGCAATATTAAAGCTTTCAAGACGTGACTGGTCTATACCCGAATACGATATAATGCTTAGAATAATAAGAATGCTAAACAGAACAAGAAAAAAACCGAGGATTTGTTTCTTATTGGTTATCGGCAGCCCTTCTTCATACTTTCTTTTAGAAGAAGCAGGACTGCCGGAAGACCTTTCCCGTCTTTTACGGATATTTCTTTCCTTCATTCGTTACAGCTAACTAGATTAAATTATGAATTAGGGCTTTTTTGTGCAACTTTTTTCATTGTAAGCTTAGGATCACTGTCAAACGTTTCACGGAGCTTTATTATGCCGTTCCTCAGCAAAGGTAAGCTGTTGCATACATCAACCTTAGCGCATTCAAGCAGGTCTTCTTTAAATCCAATGCTTGCGAGAAATCTTCCATGCTCCGAATCTGACAGCATTTTAAACAGGTCGCTTTTATATGCAGAATATAACCTTAAAGCTCCCCTTGCAGAATCTGTTAGTGTATAATTATCTTTAGAGTTCTTTTTAATCAATTTATAAATAAGCATCCCGCCGCAAACAGTATCTTCAAGCGAAAACTCACCTGTTTTACCGGCACAAAGTATAATAAAATCATCATTAAGCTCGCCCAGATATTCCGCTACCCTTGTCATATTTGCAAAGCCGAGTATCACACACATTTTTGCAAATTTTGATTTCATTATAGTCGGTGTTCCATTCGTGCTGTTAAATATAAGTGTTTTACCGCTTACCCTTTCAACAGAGTATTCCTTAACCGAGTTGCCTAAGTTAAAGCCTTCGATTACTTTTCCGTTTCTTTCGCCGCATAAAAGTGCCTGCCCCTGCGAATTTCTTCCTATCAAACCGGCTGTTGCCACATCTTCGGTTGGAATAATCTCCTTTGCTCCGTTTGCAAGACCGATGCTCATTGTGGTTGAAGTTCTCAATACATCAATTACAACAACATTCTTATCTTTCAATTCTACAGCTGATTCAACATGTTTATGAGTAAAATATAAGCTGATTTTTGTCATATGTTCATTAATTTAGAAAAAATTGCCAATACTTAATCCTTGGCAACAAAAGGTATATTTACGATTTGTGAATCCACAAAGTCGTTTCTTATTTTTATCTTAATTGTGTTACCCAACCCGGCAAACTGTTTTTCAACATAACCGAGACCGATATTTTTCCCAAGTATGGGAGATGTATTTCCGCTTGTAACAAAACCTATCTTATCGCCGTTGTTGTAAATCTCATATCCGTGTCTTGCAACTAATCTTCCATCAACAATAAATCCAACAAGCTTCCTCTTGCTTCCGTTCTCAATCTCCGACATAACCTTTGGTTTACCATTGAAATCACCTTTTGCCGGCTTGGTAATCCATGAAAGCCCTGCTTCTATTGTATTTGTTGTGTTATCTATGTCATTTCCATACAGGCAATACCCTGCTTCAAGACGCAAAGTATCTCTTGCACCAAGACCAATCGGCTTTATATCAAATTCTTTTCCGGCTTCAAATATTGCATCCCATAACTTTACTGAGGGCTCAACATCTGAGGTCACATAAATTTCAAATCCTATCTTTTCACCTGTATAACCGGTTCTTGAAATGATTGCATCAATTCCTGCAATCTTACCTTCGGTAAAAGTATAATATTTTATTTCCGATAAATTAACATCAGTAAGCTTCTGCAGAGTGTTTAATGCATTTTTTCCCTGTACGGCAAGTAATGAATAATCATCGCTCTTATTTATCAATTCAACATCACCGAATTTATTTTTTTCGAACCATGCGAAATCTTTTTCTATATTCGAAGCATTTACAACTATCATAAAATGTTCTCCGAAGTTATAAACCAATAAATCATCAACAATACCGCCGTCTTCATAACAGGCAGCAGAATACTGAATCTTGCCTTTAACTAATTTTGATGCGTCATTTGTTGTAACTTTCTGCACGAAAGCCAGTGCATCTTTCCCTTTTACAATAAACTCACCCATGTGAGATACGTCAAATACTCCGACAGAGTTTCTGACAGCCATATGCTCGGCAATAATACCTTCATACTGCACAGGCATTTCAAAGCCGGCGAATTCTACAATTTTTGCACCGTACTTTTTATGACATTCATAAAAAGCGGTTTTCTTTATGGTACCCATTTTATTAATTTATTATATTTTGTTTTGCTATTAATTAAATAGGAAGAACGAGCAATTTACTGAATTTTCTTCCAGTCACTTAAAAATTTCTCTAACCCTATATCCGTTAATGGATGCTTTACAAGCAGCTCAATAACTTTGAACGGTATGGTGCATATATCGGCACCGATTAAACAGGCATCAACAAAATGAAGCGGATGTCTTATACTTGCCACAAGCACTTCCGTGCTGAATCCATAGTTGCCGTATATCTGGACAACTTTTGCAATTAAATCCATGCCATCCTGTGATATATCATCTAACCTGCCGATAAAAGGACTAACCATTGTTGCCCCTGCTTTTGCGGCAAACACTGCCTGCGAAGGTGAGAAACAAAGTGTTACGTTTGTTTGTATGCCTTCATCTGTAAATGCTTTTACGGCTTTTAATCCTTCCATTATTAAAGGTACTTTAATAACAATATTGGAAGCTATCTTTGCATACTCCCTGCCTTCTTTTAACATTCCCTGGCAGTCTTTTGAAATTACTTCAGCACTTACCGGACCTGTAACAATTTTACAAATCTCTTCATAAAACTTTGTGATGTCTTTATGACCTTCTTTTGATATTAATGATGGGTTGGTAGTAACACCATCAAGAATACCAAAACTTGCTGCTTCCCTGATTTCATTTAGGTTAGCAGTATCTATAAAAATTTTCATGATTTAAACATTGATTTGAGTGAATACAAAACAAATATAGCACTAAATTAACCTCTTATCAATTTAGATTTAACAGCATAGAGTTAAAGGAAAGCTATAGCCCCCAAAGAGACACAATTGTGAGCTCAAAATTGTACGGAAAACTACGTAGATGATTGAAATTTCAATCGATTTGTTGATAAAAATAGACAAGAAAAGCAAAGCAACCCCATCAATCAACCGGGAAATTTACAATCCAATGATTCTTCTCTCTCGGGTCATCCCTTTTTCTACCACAGATTTATAGATTAAAAATGAAGAAAGCGTACAAAAATATCTAATCTGCGACATTAAGAAAATTGTAATTGATTATTTTATCAATAGTTTGTATGTTCTAATACCTGCCACACTACACATATTCTCATTTGGGGTGAGATATACTTAGGAGCACACAAAATACTACTGAATTTGCTGACCTGGATATTTGCGGAAAGAAAAATAATTGAAATATAACCATAGGGAGAAAAACATGGAAAATATAATCTATCTTATAATAGGACTTTTCATAGGAGTAATTGCTGTTTGGATAATACTTACTTTAAAAAATAAATCAGATAAAATACCTAAAGCAGAATTTGAAAGTATGTTAAGTAATTTAAATAATTGCATAACTGAACTAGGCATAGAGAAAGAGAAAAATAAAATATTTACAGAAAATTTAGATACTTTTAAAAAAGAATATAATGAAAAAGAAACGAAGAATTACGAATTAAATTCAAAAGTAGCTGTCCAACATACACAAATTGAAAATTTAAGAGAGCAGATAAGCTGCCTTGAGAATGAAAAAAAGTTAAAAGAAGATACAATTTCGGAACAACAAATAATAATACAAAACAATGAAAGAAACTTAGCTTCTCTGCAAGCACAATTGGAGACTAAAAATACTATAGTAGTAAAGTACGAAGAAGAAGCAATAAAATTAAAAAATGAATTACAAAATATAAATAATAATTACAATGAGTTAAATAAGAAAACTGCCACACTTTCTGCAAATAATGAAGCTCTAAATGAGAAATTAGTTAACCAATTAACAGAAATCGAAGATTTGAGAAATAAATTCAATTTAGAATTTGAAAATATCGCATCAAAAATCCTAGATCAAAAATCAGAAAAATTTACAAATCTTAATAAACAAAACATTGAAGCCATTTTAACACCACTAGGTGAAAATTTAATCCAATTCCGTAGTAAAGTTGAAGAAGTATACAATAAAGAATCAAATGAACGTTTTTCGCTAGGTAAGGAAGTAGAAAAGCTTTTTAATCTTAACCAAAAGTTAAGCGAAGATGCTAATAACCTTACACTGGCACTTAAAGGTGGAAGTCCGAAACTCATTGGTGATTGGGGACAAATGATTTTAGAAAAAATACTTGAAATGTCCGGACTTACAAAAGATAGAGAGTATCAAGTTCAACCTTATTTAAGAGATGAAGATGGTAACACTTTAAAAAATGAAGAGGGTAAGAAATTGCAACCAGATATTATTGTTTTTTACCCTGATGACAGAAGAGTAATTATTGATTCAAAAGTCTCATTAGCAGCTTATACCAGATATGTTAAATGTGAAAATACAGATGAACAACAAATTGCAATAAACGATCATATAAATTCTATGAAAACTCATATTGATGCATTATGTTCAAAAAATTACCAGGATTTTGCACCTTCACTTGATTTTGTAATGATGTTTGTTCCAAATGAACCGGCATACTTTTTGGCAATGAAAAATGATGAAACATTATGGCAATACGCTTATAATAAAAGAATTCTATTAACTAGTCCAACGAATTTAATAGCAGCTTTAAAACTTGTTGCAGATCTTTGGAAAAGAGAGTATCAAAGCAGACACGCACAAGAAATCGCATTCAGAGGAGCAGCATTATACGACAAACTTGTAATAATTGTAAATAATATGAAAGAATTAGGGAATATTATTGATAAAGCTCAATCAAATTATAAAATTGTATATGGGCAACTTGCAGAAGGGAAAGGAAATTTGGCTTCACAAGTCGAGAAAATGAAGGAGTTGGGGCTTAAAACAAAAAAATCTTTGCCGATTTCGTCAATTCAAATTCAAGCAAATGAAGAAGTGAAACAAATACCAGAAGAATTAACTGATTCTCTAGATATACAACATAATTAATCTTCACATTGAACAAAAAAATATTAATAACCAAACAAATTAGCTTATGAAACTATACTGGAAAGATCTATTAAATGAAGAAAGAAGGAGGAAATCAAATAAACATCCTAATGATAACAGAAATGAATTTGAAAGAGATTACGATAGATCGATTTATTCTCCGTACTTTAGAAGATTACAGGATAAAGCTCAAGTTTTTCCACTAGAACAGGACGATTTTGTTAGAACTAGGTTAACTCATTCCATTGAAGTATCATCAATTGGTCGATCATTTGGAATAGAAATTGCCAAAACCCTTTTAGATAATGGTTTGATAAAACAGCAGGAAATTGATTTGAGAAAAACATCAGCGATATTATCAACGGCGTGTTTGTTGCATGATATAGGTAATCCGCCATTTGGTCACTTTGGAGAACAATCAATTAGAATGTGGTTTAAAGAATGGTTTAATAATCAAGATAGGTTAAAAGAAAGCAAACCAAATGAGTGCTTAATAAATAATTTGACAAAAGAGCAAAAAAATGATTTCATAAATTTCGAAGGAAATGCTCAAGCATTAAGAATTTTAACTTACTTAAATTGTATTGATGATGAGAATGGTTTAAATCTTACATTTGGTACTTTAGGCAGTTTAATAAAATATCCAACCGATTCATCTAATATAAATGAAGATATTAAATCAAAAAGTAAATGTGGTTTCTTTCAATCAGAAAAAAAAGTCTTTGAAGAGATACAAGAAAAATGTAAACTCTATTGTTCCAGACATCCTTTAGCAATAATTATGGAAGCAGCTGATGATATAGCTTGGTCAATTATTGATATTGAAGATGCATTAAGAAAAGAAACTATGCAATTTGAAGAATTTATTGAATTTATGCAAGAAAATTTGGAAATAATAAATAAGAATAAGAGATGGGATAATTTTTTACAGGATAGTAAAAATAACACAAAGTGGGGTTTTGTACGCTCTTATAACATAGCAATGCAAAAGTTAAGAATTAGAATTATTGGTGATATGTTCAGAGCTTGTGTTGACTCATTTACACGGAACTATAACGATATTATGAAAGGTGTGTTTAATGAACCACTAATTAAATATTCTGACGAAAAGGATTTACATAGCTTACTTTGTAAATTTGCAAGAAAACATATTTACAAAAACCGAGCTATACTTGCAATGGAAGTTTTAGGATGCGAAGTGATTGATTGTTTATTAAATTTTATAGTTCCACATATTTTAGGCTCAAAAACTGATAATATTAAAACTTATGAAGGTAAAATTTATCATTTAATTGGACCTACACTTAGGAAACAATTTGAAATCTTTTCCAATAAAACTACATATGATAAGTTATTATTAGCTACAGATTATATCAGTAGCTTAACTGATACTTATGCATTAAATTTGTACCAAAAGTGGTCTGGCATAAAATTAAGAACGTAAAAATGCTTATAAAAAATTATGAATATGAAATAACTTTAGTTATAGATTTTATTAAAGAAAAATTTAAAGGTCAGGATAAATTATTTGAATATATAAAAAGTATGGGTGATATAGTAGTTTTTGGAGGTGTACCAAGAGATTTAATATTTTTTAAAAGAAACGAAATTAGAGATATAGATTTAGTGATCACTGATATTAATAATCAAATTATTGAAGCTATTATAGGTAATAAAAAAAACAGAAAAACTAGATTTGGCGGTTTAAAATGTACTATTAACAAGACACCTTTTGATATCTGGGCTTTGAATGATACATGGTCATTTAATCACAGGAAATTTAAATACAAAGTAAGATTCGAAAATTTACCCAAATCGGTTTTTTTAAGCATTGATGCGTTAATTGTAAATATTAATACGAAACAATTAATTGATTATAATTTTAAGAAAAACTTTGAAAAAAAAATAATAGATATAATCTTTGAACCAAATCCATTTCCTGCTTTATGTGTATTAAGATCCTTTAAATATAGCAAAAAATACAATTTTAAATTATCTGATAAACTGCAAGCTTACATTCACTCATATCTAAATAACACTTATAATGTAATTGAAGAATTAAGTAAAATGTATATCTCACATTATGGAAATCTTTCAAGTCCTATATGCTATATGTTTCCTGAAATTAAAAAATATTTGAGCAATGCATTAATTAAATAAGTAAAAATCCTTTAACCTTTTCACTTATCTCCTCATAACTAACCAAGCAGTAATGATAACAGCACTAATTGCAATAATAAAATCAAAAATGTAAACACTTTTTTACTGCGCGATATACATAAAACTATATAAATGTTTTCACCAACAGCATTGATTGGATTCCCGCCTACGCGGGAATGACAGGTAGAGAGAGCATACGCTTACTTGCTGCAATCAGGGGAATGACAAGTTGGCTTTTTTTATCAGTGTAATCTTTGTTTAATCAGTGTAATCTGTGATTCAGACAATAATCGCACCCCTCTCCTTCCCAAGTTGTTTGCCCAGGCGGATTGGGATGGAGAAAAAACTTAGTCATAGGTGATAGGTTCCGCCGTTGTTGGTGTTCTGCACCAACAACAATATGGAGGAATAATAATCATAACAAAGTTTTTATATCATAGAGAGATTTCCGGGTTCTGGTTGTTGGTGTTCTGCACCAACAACGGCTGAAATTTTCCCCTCCTTCCCAAGTTGTACTTGGGAAGGAAATTGAGTTTGAAATTGTATTTCAATCTTTGATCTCCAATGCTGCTGATGAGTAAGTTCAACTTACAGTACATTTTCCTTCCCAAGTACA
>RPQH01000054.1 GCA_003820375.1 Ignavibacteriota bacterium | reverse complement strand
TCCGAAGAATTGGATAAACACTGAAAGACTTTAATATTGGATTATCACCCCTTGCTTTACAATTTCTGCAGATGTTGAAATCAAGGGGTGAAATTGATAGAGGACAAGGGGTAACATTATTAATATTTATAAATTTAAATTCAGGAATAATCTTGATAAGCAACCCGGATTTAAACTACTTCATTACCCCTTGCATACTCCAATTAACCGTCAATCTCTACCATAGCAACTGAAATTTGATGAATTATAAAAATATCCGGATATGTAAAATGCATAATATTTAACCTCAAGATTCTGCGATAACTCTGTTTACTCTCAAAGGCGTAAAGTTAAGATGAGGAGATTCCATCTTTGTTTCTTGAATGATTAACGCTCAATTAACTATCATTCTATAAAAGGACAATTTTGATTAACCTGTGATTTAAAAGATGGAATCTCTATTTATCCGGAAAGATTATCCGGTAAGAAGAGGTAAAAAAAACTACCCCATAATTTCAAATTAACAAGGAGTAAGAAACATCCAACACTGAGAGATTCCATCTTCAGATTCTCCGTGTAAGTGTAAGTATTCTTTCATAGAATAATAATTAAGTAAAAATTCAATACTTGAAGGAACAAAGATGGAATCTCTTTATCCTTAACTTGAAGCTTATGTGCTTACTCTGTGTTAAATTGTGATTGGCAAGGGGTAATAAGAATATTAATGATTAGAGTTATTTATATGATATATACATAAATCGGGAAATAAGCATATCAATAATATTACCCCTTGTCTTTTATCAATTTCAAATCTCCTTACTGTTAACTTGACGCCTATGCCAGGAGAGGGGGTTCTCGTCGATTATAAATATTTTTTTATTATTTAAAGATTATTTTTCGGAATTTAATCGAGTTCCATTTTTATTTTGGACAGCAGTGATGTGTAGAGTGAATAGAGTGTGTGGAGGACATGGGGTGATGACTGCATGCTCATTGCATTACGCAAGCAGGCGTGGTAGATAGTTATGATTTTTCTTATCCGAAGAATTGGATAAACACTGAAAGACTTTAATATTGGATTATCACCCCTTGCTTTACAATTTCTGCAGGGGTTGAAATCAAGAGGTGATTATCCAGGTTTTAAAATCTTTCGAAGTATTACAACTATTCTATAATTCACATTATCCTATCACTTGACGCCTGCTTGCGTAATGCAATGAGCATGCAGTCATCACCCCTTGTCCTCCAACTATTTTCACCCCTTGTCCTCAGTCATTCTCACCCTTTATTTATTTTTGGGGCAGTTTCAGGTCTGTTAACCAATTCCGTCAGCGTCTCAATATTACCGCATGTGGATTTTCTCCACAAAATGACATGAGTTGGTCAGTTTTCAGGGTGGATAAGGGTTGTTTATTTGCAGACTTTGGGTTGTTTTCTGTACAAAGCCGGCTAAAAACTCATCGAAATCCTTTTAACTCATTGCAATATAAGGAGATATCTCCGTCAAACGTGAGACGTGAAACGTGAAAAGTTGGCGATTACGAGCCGGAATAGCCATATTTTCTTCAAAATAAATCTTCACTATTCCGTTAACCGGTATAGCTATATGAAATTATAATAATGAAGATTTTGTCGCTGGTATGAGAGAGATAAAGTAAATCTGTAAGTAATTCCGTATCAATTTTCATATCATCCCCCCAGCCCCCTTCGAAAGGGGGAGCCTGATTCTGCTAATCTTGTTAATCTATCTAATCCCTGAAATCTTGGTTCAAAACGTGATTTTGATTAAACTCTTAAACAAATTTGAGTAAAAACTTGCTAATATGCTTTGACTATATTATATTATAGTAGTGTTGTGTAATATCACGCATAACCGTTCTTTGGAAATATCGAAATAATATAACGTATGTCGTAATATTGGAGCGAAAATGTTCTCACTGATTTGGTTAGATTTGGGATGGTTCGAAAAAATATGCACTGAAAAATGCACTATTGAAAAATGATTATATAATGAAAAAAGTGAACATAGTGTATTCATTTCTTTTATCTAACTTCTAACTTCTAACTTCCAGCTTCTAACATCTGAATTTGATAAATCTGACTAATCTGATGAATCTCGAAGCGGAGCGTAGATCCCGCAGGAATGTATATGAATGCGGGATGATGAATCCTTTTATTAAATTGAATTAGCTATCATTTTTAGCTAATTTTTCATAATGAACTACTTAGTTTTCCTATTATTCATAATTCTTGAGAAGGTTATACCGCTTTTCCCGTTATCTTTTGTGCAATTTATGGCAAAGCTGAAAGGAAAACTGTTCTATTATGTTCTGCCAATCCGCAAGAAAACCGCATATCAAAATCTAAAGCTTGCTTTCCCGGAGAAATCTGATAAAGAAATAAAGCAGATAATTAAAGGATGTTACGTAAATGTTATTACTGTAATTGCGGAATATTTTTACTTCTCAAAGCTAAATAAAGAAAAGCTAAATAAATTAATCAAGCTTGAGAAACCGGGTATTTTTGAACAAAAATTAAAGCAGGGAAAAGGGCTTATTATAATCAGTGCTCATTTTGGCAACTGGGAATTAATGGCTTATGGTGTGAGCCAATTAATTGGATATCCATATAACGTAATAGTGAAAGAGCAGTCAAATTTAAAGCTTGATAAGGAAATAAACAGGATAAGAGAAATGCGTGGAAATAAAATGATAGAGATGTCACGCTCTATGCGTGAAGTGCTTTCATTGCTAAGACATAATAAAATTATCGCAATGCTCAGTGACCAATCAGCCCCGAAGGAAAATGTTAAAGTTAATTTTTTTATTCCCGGTGTACCTGTTTATGAAGGAGCCGCACGTTTTGCAATTAAAACAGGAGCTCCTGTTATTTTTGGAATTCCGTTTCGTAATAACGATAACAGCTACTTTGTTAAGCTGATTGAGATTGATATGAACAAATATAAAGAGTATAATGATGAGAATGTTAAGCTTCTTACACAGGAACATACAAAAATTCTTGAAGATTGCATTCGCCGGCAGCCTGACCACTGGCTGTGGTTTCACAGAAGATTTAAAAATGTAGAAGGATTGAAGATTGACTAGCTCACCGAAAGTACTCATTATACAAACTGCATTTCTGGGTGATGTGATACTTGCATTGCCGGTGGTTCAGACTTTGAAGAATGTTTATCCGGAATCTGAAATGGATTTTCTTTGCATTCCTTCCACACAAAATGTTTTGCAGAATAATCCTGCGATGAGAAACATTATTGTTTATGATAAACATCATTCAGGTATAAAAGGGCTGCATGATATAATTCACACCATAAGAAATAATAAGTATGATATTGTCTTGTGTCCACACCGTTCATTCCGCAGTGCAATGATTACTTTTTTTTCCGGTGCAAAAGTAAAAATCGGATTTGACAGGAATTCATTTTCTTTTTTACTCACACATAAAGTTCATTATGAAAGCAATGCGCATGAAGTTGAAAGAGACCTGTCTCTTGTTAAAGCTGTTCCTGATATTTCTCTGAACAAAGAGCAAATTGAATTAAGACCAAAACTCTTCCCATCAAAGGGTGATGATAAAATAGTAAGCGACCTTATAAACCTTACAAACTTTATAAACCTTATAAACCTTGTAACTCTTTCTCCCTGTTCAAAATGGTTTACCAAGCAGCTTACAAAACAAAAGACTATTGGTATTATTAACGAGCTAATTGCTTCGGGATACACTGCTGCTTTAATTGGAGGAAGCGAAGATGTTAACTATTGCCGGGAAGTAGAAAAAGAAGTAAATAATGAAAAATTGCTCAATTTTTGCGGGAAATTGACCCCTTTGCAGTCATATTTATTAATATCTAAAGCGAGTGTTCACATATCAGTTGATTCAGCGGCGGCACATTTAGCATCGGCAGCAGGTACTCCAATTGTGCAAATTTACGGCTCTACTGTTCCGGCATTCGGATTTTACCCGCTTACATCAAAACATATAGTAATTGAAAATCTAAATCTCGATTGCCGCCCTTGTACCGACCATGGCAGAACAGAATGCCCCTTAAAGCATTTCAGGTGTATTGAAGATTTAAATGCGAAAGATATTGTGAGAAGTGCAATGGATTTGTAAATTAATATTTATATTTGTGCCTTTGTGTTCTTTGTGCTGAAATCTATTTTAATCTTATGAATCTGATAAATCTGAAAATAAAAAAGGGAGCAGTGTTATTGCTCCCAATAAATATTAATACGTAGTGAATTTTATTTTACTAATACCATCTTCTTTGTTAGCTGTGTATTCTTCGTAGTGAGTTTGTAAAAATAAACTCCGGATGATAACTGCGAAGCATTGAAGGTTATATCATGGTAACCTGCTTCCATTTCATTATTTATCAATACAGCTGCTTCCCTGCCGGTCATATCATACACTGCAAGTGTAACATATTCTTTGACCGGGATTGCAAATGTAATTTTTGTTGATGGATTGAACGGATTCGGATAGTTCTGCGAAAGCATATAATCTTCAGGTACAATCTTGCTTATTGACTTAACTGCAATTGGATTTGAGAAGTTAATGGTTACTCCTGTCAGATTGCTGTTGGTTATTGATACATTCTGTGTAACTGAATTATATCCCATCCTGTAAGTAGTTAAGGTATAATTACCCGACGGAAGTGTTGTTACCGAATATGAACCGTCAGCATTTGATATTGCAAAATTTTTGTAATCATTTCCAATTTTTGCGTATACAATTGCATCCTGAATATAATTTGGTACCTGGAAGTTGTTAACTGCTGTACCCGAAATAGAATATGAAGCTGTTGTATTGTTAATCCTGTAAACCTGTACGTTAATATTTGAAAGATTATGGTCAACAAAAACCCGTGATGCCTGCTGCCAATCAATAGTTGACGGATAATATGTAGGTACAAAGCTCATTTCTTCATCATCCTGGTAAACCATAAAATATGCACTGTCCTGATGATTACAGTTTAGCGTATAAGCACCATTAGACTGAATACCTGTTGAATCTAATACAATTATGGATGCACTGCTTCTGTCATAATAAAGGGCTTTGATACTCCCGCCGTTGACAGGCTGATTGTTATCCTGATATGTTATCAAGCCGCTTACTGTATAGCATGACTGGGTGTATTTCAATGTAATATAATTTTCTGATTGTGAATTGCCAAGGTTACCTCCGGTAGAGTATACATTAAAATTATTATCTACAACCAGAGATGAGTTGTTAGCTGATTCCGTACCCTGGATGTTTCCCTGATAAGCATTAGTCCAAATCTGGTTACCGTTTGAATTGTATTTGAGAATTACACGGTAATTATTGCTGCCTCCCGTTTTACTGTGATTTTGAATGTAGATATAATTATGCCTGTCGATTGAAATTCGGTATCCGCAATCATCACTGGATGAAGTCCTGCTGTAATAATTTACCCATTGCTGAATACCGTTGGTATTATATTTTGCTATGAGCATAGTTTCTTTATTTGCAGTATTTACTATTGAGCCGGTTATATACACACTGTTGAAATCATCTATGGCCATATCATTTCCCATTGCAAAGGAAATTTGACTGCTTATAGTCTGAGACCACTGCAGCACGCCGCTGCTGTTGAATTTACATACCAGTAATACAGGCTGTGAGTTTGTGTTATTATTGTAGCTGTAGCCTGAAATATACAGGTTGCCTTGTTCATCCATTTTTAATGCAGTTGGAGAATCATCTTTATTAAATGCAGAAATATTGAACCTTGTTGCCCATTGCTGAACTCCGCTGCTGTTATATTTAATAAGTACAATATCGTCCTGCGTTGAACCTCCGTCGCTGATACCGGCAGCATAAACATTTCCCGCTGCATCAACTAATATTTGTCTGCCTTCATCATAGCCATTCGCAGGTCCGTTATAGGTAGCAACCCATTGCTGTGCCCCGCTTGTGTTGTATTTTATAACTATAAGATTTGAATTTTGCACACCGGCTATATAACAATTTCCGTTATTATCTGCTGTCAATGAATAATAACCGGTCACTGATGCAGCAGGATACCTTGAGTTCCACATCCCGGTGCCATTGCTGTTGTTATATTTTATTAAACATATATCCATAACATTATTTGTAAAACTGTTCCCGCAAACATATATGTTACCGCTCCCGTCAATTGCTCCCGATATTCCATAATCTTTGCCGTTTGCCGGACCGTTATACCTTGCTGCCCACTGTTGTACACCTGCCTGGTTGTACTTAATAGTTGCAAAGTCATATGTTGTCCCTGTTCCCACACTGGATCCTGTAACAATTACATTACCGGTTGGGTCTAAAAGTATTTTTTGGGCAAGATCAGTACTGTCTGCCGGACCGTTATAAACTGCCTGCCACTGTAGATTCTGAGAGTAGAGTAGAGATGTGAGTAAACTGAGATTTAGTATTATTTGTGCTATCAGTTTCATTTTGTTTTGCTCCTGTATGTTTGAAAGGAATTTTGATGTAAAAATTATTGATTAATTTCTTTTTTATATTGTTCTATTGTTATAGAGTCATTCCAATAGTATTCAAACAAATCCTGCATATACTGGGAAAATTTTGACTGCCTGAAAATTACATCTGCCTGGCTTTGTTTTGGGATGTGCTTATCATCAATATTAATAAAAACATTTTCCCTGTCTATTATTGTCATGTTCGGTATTTCCAGCCGCGATAGCCTTATCTGCTCTCCGTTTTTCTGAAAAGCTTCACAAACTCTTATCAGGTCATTTGGCTGTGCATCAGCTTTCCTGCTGCCTTCACTAATTTTGAAATCTAAGCTGATGTGATAAATGGACCTGAGTGTTCCGCCGGTCTTCATAAAGTTTAATGTAGTCTCATTGCATTCTTCAGTAACCATTCCTTTGAATCTGAACATACCGCAGATTTCCTTCTTCGCGCTTTTCAGAAGGTCCATATATTTAGATATCCTGTGCTTGTTGTATCCCCGCATAAGCTCAACATTGATCTGGTTACTTGAAACTCCAGAACCAATTTTATAGATTTCTTTTAATGTGCCAAATGTTTCTCTAAGCTGTATTAATATTTTATTATGACTTTGAATTTGTTCTCTTTCAATTTTATCGAGGATGATTTCAGGGTCTATGATTTGGTACAACAGTACCCGGTTGGTTTCAATCTCATTGCAGTAACCTTTTTCTACAAACAATTTTAACACATCATATATTGAACTGCGAATTATTTTTGCTTTATCTGCAATCTCTGAAGCGCTCAGTGTTGCGCCTTCAAGCAGAACCAACATGACCTTGGCTTTGTATTCGTTAAATCCAAGTTCTTTTAATTGATTGATTATTTCGTTTTTATTGTTCATATATTGCTGTAGTATTAATCTACAGCAATATATAACATTGTTTTTCATTTGTCAATACCCTATATAATCATAAGTTTAGGAAGGCAACCCAAAAATCGACTAAAAATGCAAAAAGACAGCTAAAAATGCTGTCTTTTGCTATAAAAATTTTTTTAAAAATTATTTTTTGTTTGTTACATAGCTGAACAATGGGGTAGTGGGATGTCAATCTTACAATTTTTACATATCTTACAAACTTCATTGACTCTCCGAACTCTCCGAACTCTAAGCGCTCTATCCTATTTATGATTCAGTTCAGCTTTCAAAAACTCTGCAGTATATGAGGTCTTCAGGCATTTCTTCACAATCTCTTCCGGTGTTCCCTGCGCAATAATTTTTCCGCCTGCTTCTCCGCCCTCGGGTCCTAAGTCAATTATCCAATCCGCAGTCTTTATTACATCGAGATTATGCTCAATTACAATGACGGTATTTCCTTTATCCACTAATTGATTCAGCACTTTCAAAAGCATGCTTATATCTTCGAAGTGAAGTCCTGTAGTCGGCTCATCAAGTATATAAACGGTTTTTCCTGTTTGTACTTTCGATAGCTCTGTTGACAGCTTCACTCTTTGTGCTTCACCGCCCGATAGTGTTACTGCCGATTGTCCCAATCTTATATATCCAAGCCCTACATTGTTCAGTGTTTCAAGTTTTCTTTTCAGCTTTGGAATTGCTACAAAGAAATTCAATGCTTCTTCAACTGTCATCTCAAGCACATCGGAAATATTTTTTCCTTTATATCTTACTTCAAGAGTTTCCCGGTTATATCTTTTTCCCCTGCAAACATCACAGGTCACATACACATCGGGTAGAAAATTCATCTCAATCTTTTTTAATCCTGCACCTTCACATGCTTCACACCGTCCCCCTTTAACATTAAAGCTGAACCGTCCTATCTTATATCCTCTTATCTTTGCTTCCGGAAGTGTTGCAAATAAATCCCTGATGAATGTAAACAATCCGGTGTAAGTAGCCGGATTGCTCCTTGGCGTTCTGCCTATAGGCGATTGGTCAACTTCAATTACTTTGTTAACATTTTTTAATCCTTCTATCGATTCATATGGCAGTGATGGTTCCGGTGTTTTGAAAAATTTTCTTGATAAAACCCTGTATAATGTTTCATTTATAAGACTTGATTTTCCTGAGCCGCTTACTCCTGTTATACAAATAAATTTTCCCAGGGGTATTTCAAGATTAACCTTCTTAAGATTGTTTCCTGCTGCACCGCTCAATAATAAACTTTTACCGTTTCCCGTTCTTCTTTTTTCCGGTACTTCAATTTTCTTTTTGCCTGAAAGGTATAATGATGTTACTGAATTTCCGTTTAAGCTGTGTGGTTTGCCGTACGCTACTATATACCCGCCATGTTCTCCTGCTCCGGGACCTAAATCAACAATGTAATCTGCTTCTTCCATCATTTGCTTATCGTGCTCAACAACAATAACAGAATTGCCGATATCACGGAGTTTCTTCAGTGAACTGATAAGTAACTTATTATCCCGCTGATGCAATCCAATACTTGGCTCATCAAGTATATACAACACTCCCTGTAACTGTGAGCCAATTTGCGTAGCAAGTTTAATTCTCTGTGCTTCACCGCCTGAAAGTGTTCTGGCATTTCTATCCAGTGAAAGATAATCAAGACCGACATTAAGCATAAAATCCAATCTCATTTTTATCTCTTTTAATACCTGCTTTGCAATTATCTGCTGCCGTTCGGTAAGTTTCAATGTATCAAAATATTTTCTTGCTTTAACAATAGAATACAAAGAAACCTGGTGAATATTCTTTTCACCATCATCTGCATTTATTGTTACAGCCAGGCTTGTTTGTTTCAGCTTGCCGCCGCCGCATGTCTCACATGTGTTTGAGGTCATAAATCCTTCAGCCCAGTTTGCAATATATTCCGATGTCTGGTTGCGGTAATAATCAAGTATTATACGTTTAACACCGGCAAAACGGTGCATGTATGTTCTTCTTCTGCCTTTTGAATCTATGTAATCATACTCCCGTTTTTCCCTTGAGCCGTTCATTATTATTTCAATATGTTCCTTCGAGAACTTCTTCAGCGGTGTATCAAAATCATAACCCCACCATTCTATCAATTGCCGCAGAACATTAAATGTCCAGTTTGTTCTGGGTTTACCGAGCGGTGCAATTGCTCCCTGGTTTATGGTCATGTCAGGTTCAGGTATAATAAGTGATTCATCAAGCTCACGCCTTGCTCCAAGTCCCATACAGTCAGGACACCAGCCGTAAGGTGAGTTAAATGAAAACGAATTGGGTGCCGGTTCATCGAAGCTGATTCCGCAATCAGGACATGCAAGCTTTTCACTGAACAAAACATCTTTATCAGATTCATCCGCATCACTTATAATAACAATTCCATTGCCGAAACGCAGTGCGGTTTCAATTGATTCCGAGAGACGGATTGATGTAGCTTTAGAAACCATGAGCCGGTCAATTACAATCTCGATATCGTGAATTTTATACCTGTCAACCTTCATTTTAGGTACAATTTCGCGGATTTCTTTATCTACTCTTGCCTTAGTGAATCCATCTTTCTCAATTTGTTCGAAGAGTTCACGGTAATGTCCTTTTCGTCCGCGAACGACAGGTGCAAGTATATTGATACGCTTGCCGTCAAGCTTTTCACGGATATGGTTCAGCATCTGCTCAATGCTTTGACGTGAAACGGGTCTGCCGCAATTTGTGCAGTGCTGTGTGCCGCATTTTGCGTAAAGCAAACGGAGGTAATCGTATATCTCGGTTACAGTTCCAACAGTAGAACGCGGGTTGTGCGATATCGTTTTTTGCTCAATAGAAATTGAAGGCGAAAGCCCTTCTATCTTATCAACATCAGGGCGTTCGATGCCGCCGATAAACTGCCGTGCATATGCCGAAAGCGTTTCAACGAAACGCCGCTGACCTTCTGCATAGATAGTATCAAATGCAAGTGATGATTTACCCGAACCTGATATGCCTGTTATTACTACGAATTTATCACGGGGGATTTCAAGGTCAACATTTCTGAGATTATGTACCCTTGCACCCTGTATGACTATTTTATCTAAAAAACTCAATTATTGTTTATAAATCAATTCTAAGCCAATTATAGGCAATGTAAAGCATGGATTTTTTCGAACTCTTAAGATAACAAGAATGAATTAAATATTATATGGAAAAATATGGTGAGTGGGGCGGGGCAGTAAAGTCAATATAATCAGGAATTGATTTGAACCAAATTTAATTTTTTAAACTATATAATAAAATATAAAAACCGGAAATCGATTAACCGTTTAATTGATTTCCGGTCTTCTGAAAAAACACGCATTAGTCAAATACTGACATGCGACCTGCTTCTTTTGACTATTGTTTTTTAGCATAGTTTTCCACAACACCAAAATCAATAGAAACACATGGTTCATTGCCAACAACCCAGGCATGATGTCCGGGAGGAATATCAACAACATCACCGGCTGTAAACACATCCTCTTTACCGTCTTCCATTTTTATTTTCATTTTTCCGGAAATAACATAGGTAAGATGATGTACCTGGCAGCTATCGGTGCCTGCCACAGGTTTAATGCATTCATCCCAGCTCCAGCCGGGCTCAAATGTGGCTTTCATAGCAGATCTATCTCCCATGTTTATAATCTCTACCCTGGTTTTTGATGGAGTACGTACCTCGTCTGCTTCTTCAAATCTTTTTTTTATCATAATGTTTCTTCCTTCCTGTTTAATTTATTAAAATAGGACGTAATATAACTTATTTTGTTTTAAAAAGGAAATAGGGAAGGACCATTTGAATTGAGTAATCAAAATAAAGTATGAACTCTTTTTATCAGTAAATTATTATAATTGGGTAATACATTATTTCATTGAGTTATAAATAACAAAAAGTTATAATTATTTAATTATTAAATCATGGAAGCATCAGTAATGGAAAAGGGACAAGTCATAATACCTGAGAACTTACGTAAGAAATTTGGCATTAAGATAGGCACTAAAATTATTTTTGAAGATACCGGGGATGGAATAAAGATGATACCTATCACTAAGTCATACATTAGAAATAAAGCAGGATTTCTTGGAACAGGAGGAAAATTGAAAAAGATTTTGATGATTGGAATAAAGATAGAGAACAAGCAGTAAAAATTTCATTGTTGTGTTTTATCTTAAAATTCATTTTATTTTATTATACTTCTTAAGCAATTGCATCATAAGTCTTTTTCATTTAATTTTATATATTATATTTGCTGTTCATTAAAACACATATTTTTTAAGACAAAAATGATTTCCAGAAGAAATCTAAAAATCATTTCAAAAAACAGACTTAAAGATGCAGAAGTTTTACTATAGAATAGACGATACCTATGTGCTGTATACATTTGCGGATATGCAGTAGAGACTGCATTAAAATTTAAAATTTGTAAGACGTTTAATTTTAAATCCGGATTTCCTGAAAATCATATCGAATTTTATTCTTACAATAAGCATCTAAATCAAGTTGCTTTTATAACTATATCTAAAATTAAAGATATTAAACATCATGATTTTTCAAAGTTAATATTTTACAGTGGAGAAGAATTAAATATAAAGGAAAGATATTTAAATGAATGGACAAATTTATTAAATTGGAACCCCTCATATAGATACAAAGTTACAATAATTAGGAAATTGGATGCTAGAAATTACATTGAATCAGCCAGAAAAATTATAAACGAATTATTTAAGTAAATATTTTTAATATAAAAATGGCAAAAAGAAAAAATCAACATATAGTACCTTTAGGTAATGGGTGGGGAGTTAAATCTGAAGGAAGTAGTAAATTTACAATTATTACCTCAACAAAAAATCAAGCTATATCGGCCGGCAAATTATTAGCTAAATCACAAAAATCGGAATTAGTAATTCATGGAAAAGATGGTAAAATAATGGATAAGGATAGCTATAGTAAAGATAAATGCCCACCAAAAGATAAAAAGCATTAAACTGGTAATTTTCTTTCAAATTTAAATGGAAGTAAAAACAATGCTTCATTATAATTATACCCTTCATTTTCTTTTTCCTCACAAATCTCATCTCTGTTAATTATTTTCACACATACACAAGTTTATTGTCTAAATAATAATTCATATGATTTTAGAAACTCAAAGATTATTTCTAAGGAAATTTGAAACAACAGATATTACCGGGCTTTCACGTATATACACAGACGAAGATGTGATGCGTTATATTGGCAGAGGCGGAGTGTTAAATGCCGTTCAGGCACTTAAAATGATTGAATACTGGAAAAAATGCTATGAAGACCCCGGGTATGGTGAATGGGCGGTAATAAATAAAGAAGACGGTAAGCTCATCGGGCATTGTGGTTTCCAATACCTTAAATCTATTAATGAAACCGAAATTGCATACCTTCTGGATAAACCGTACTGGGGTAAAGGACTCGCATCGGAAATTTCACAGGCTGCTTTGAGCTACGGTTTTAAACAATTTAACTTTAAGAAATTGGTTGCCATTGTATACCCTGATAATAAGCCATCAATCCGTGTGATTGAAAAAATGGGAATGAAATTTATCGGTAACGAAACTTTCTTTGAGAAGTCACTTTTCTTGTATTCATTAACCAGGAAACAATGGGAGAAGAAGAGTCAATTAAGAATGAAGAATGAAGAATGAAAAGCTGCTGGTTTCAGGTTACAGGTTTCAGGTTGCAGGTTACAGGTTGCAGGTTACAGGTTGCAGGTTACAGGTTGGGAAATTGGAAGATTTGCAAAATATGACAGGCAAGTGATCTTCGACATGTCTGTCATCTAATATCATTCTTCACTTTGCGTCTTTGCGACTTTGCGTGATTGATGCAGGCAGGCTGAAACACTGAGACTGAGACTGTAAAATCAGAGTTGGTGTCAAAACAGGGCTGAGTTGGTATCAAGTTGTGTCGGAGTTGGGGTCAAGTTGGTATCAAGTTGGGTTACCGTTTTTGGAAAACAGGGGTTAAGTCATTGCAGTATAAGCAATTAGCTCTGTCAAATTCATCGGGATGCTACGAATAAAATGGCGATTTTGAGCCGGAAACGCAACTTTTTCAACAAAATAAAACTTCACTATATCATTAACCATTATCGCTATGGGAAAAATTTTGTAGTAAATTATTGTCGCTGATGTTGGAGAGTTAAAGTGATACTTGAAGTTCATCCGTGTCAATTTTAGAATCATCCCCCTGGCCCTCCGGTAAACCGGATCTTCGACCTTCGAAAGGGGAAATCTAATCCCATTAAATCTTGAAATCCCTGCCTGCGCCAAGGCTTTGGCAGGCAGGCGAAAATCCCGGTTCTGACATGTTTTTGAGGCGTGATTAAACTATTTTATTCAAAAACTTGACAATGAATAATCACTATATTAAATTATATTGATGATGCTTATACAGCAATATAAGCATAAATAAGCGTTCTTTGATAATATAGAGATGAATTTACATATGTCGTAATATTGATGTAAAATGCTGCTCACGAATTCAGCTAGATTTTTAATGGGTGAAAAAATATGTACTGCAAAATACCCTAAACTCAATGAGCAATGAGCAATGAACAATGAGCAATTGCTGCCCTTTTTCCTTTTACTTTTTCCGGAATTTGTTTATAGTTAAGTTAATAAACTAAATTAACTCAACAAACTTAATAAACATATAACATGCTGCACAAAACAAAGTATTCCAGCGGGGCAAAGTGGGAAGATATCGTAGGTTACTCGCGTGCTGTGAAGGTTGGCAATACGGTATTGATAACCGGAACAACAGCAGTTGATGAAAACGGAGTCATAGTTGCAGTGAATGATGCTTATAACCAGGCACGTTACATCTTCATGAAGATACAAAAATATCTTGAGCAGGCAGGAGCACGGCTTGAAGATGTTGTCAGGAACAGGATATATGTAAAGGATATTTCTAAATGGGAAATTATCGGAAAAGCACATGCTGAGTTCTTCGGGGAGATTAAACCTTGCTGCACTATGGTTGAAGTGAAGAAATTTGTTGATAAAGATATGCTTGTTGAAGTTGAGACCGAAGCGATAATCATTAATCCTCCGGTGGAACAGGAACAGGAGACATTCTTTATAAATGAAGAATCTAACCAATGACGAATGTAGAATTGTGAGTTCAAGAGTTTGGGAGTTTGAAAGTTAACAGTTCACTGAAGACTCCCAAATCCATAAATTCTGCATATTTCAAACACTCATTGCACTTAATACACTCCAAATAATTAATTATATTTGTATAAAAATATCACGTTTTGTACAACTGTTTCTTCGTATCGGATTTGCATGGTCATACGGAAAGGTATGAAAAGCTGTTTAATAAAATTACCGCAGAAACACCGGATATAGTTTTAATCGGCGGTGATATTTTTCCTTCTGCACTTGCTTCAATCAAAACTGCTGAAAAAGTATATAAAAGCTTTACATATGATTTTCTTTTTCCAAAACTTGATGAATTGAAATCTGCTTTAAATGATAAATATCCTCATTTTCTTTTAATTTTAGGTAATGATGACGGAAAATTTGAAGAGCCTGAAATTATCAAAGCCGGGGAAAAAGGATTGTATGAATATATCCATAATAAAAAAACAGAAATCGGGAAATTTAGTTTTTATGGTTATTCATATGTTCCGCCTACTCCGTTTCATTTAAAAGATTGGGAAAGATATGATGTATCAAGATATATTGACCCGGGATGTGTGCCTCTTGAGGAAGGATTTTATTCTGTTCCAACAGAGGAAAATGTTAAATTATACAAAACTATAAAGGATGATTTGAACGAATTAACAGGAGATAAGGAACTGTCACAATCTATATTCCTTTTCCACTCCCCGCCTTATAATACAAATCTTGATTTTGCTAACCTGTATGGAAAATTTGTTGAGGGAGTTCAGCCTGATTGCCATGTTGGAAGTATTGCAATTCGTAAATTTATTGAGGAAAGACAACCGCTTCTTACTCTTCACGGGCATATTCATGAGTCACCAAGATTAACCGGTTCATGGAGAGATAAAATAGGCAATACAAATTGTTACTCGGCAGCACACGATGGAAACGAGCTGGCAATTGTAAAGTTTAATTTGAATGAACCCGGAAAAGTGTTAAGAGAACTGATATAATAAATGAAGAACTTAAAGAACTTAAAGAACTTAAAGAACTTATTCGTACTCGTCCATGCTCTTAATCTCAAGCTCATCTATTTTATAGTTATATAATGAGCGGACAAAGAGAACTGCAATTTTAATATTATTAATCAGCGGTATGTTGTAGTCAATTGCTTTACGGCGGATAACAAATCCGTCTTTTTCACTGATGAGGTCTTTTGTTGATTGTGAATTTATCACAAGGTCAAACTTCCTGTTTTCAAGATAATTTAATATGTTGGGACTCTTTTTTTCACTAATCTTATAAATTAAGTGTCCGTTGATATTGTTATTGCAAAGCAGTTTATGAGTATTTGTTGTGGCATAAATGTTAAATCCCATTTCATCGAGCATTCTTGCACTTTCAAGAAATTCTATCTTGTCTTCCAGGTCACCCAGAGTCAGCAGAATATTTTTCTGCGGCAATCTGAATCCCGTTGAAAGCAATGATTTCAGAAATGCTTCTTCCATCGATTCACCGAAGCAGGCTACTTCACCGGTTGATGACATTTCCACTCCAAGTATCGGGTCAGCGCCGCTTAAGCGTGAGAACGAGAACTGGGGTGCTTTAACACAGATGTGGTCCAGGTCCAGGGTTTTATAATCTCCTTCGATGTTAAAACCAAGCATTGATTTTACTGCATACTCAATGAAATTATAACCCGTTGCCTTTGATACAAACGGGAATGAGCGGCTTGCACGAAGATTAAACTCGATAACCTTTACTTCATTGTTCTTTGCCAGGAATTGAATATTGAAAGGTCCGGTAATATTCAGCTCTCTTAATATTGCTTTGGTTATCTTCTTTATCTGGTGAACAGTTTCGAAATACAGCTTTTGAGGTGGGATAACCAGTGTTGCATCTCCCGAATGCACCCCGGCATTTTCGATATGCTCGGTAATTGCATATATCCTTAAATTACCGTCCTGTGCGACACCATCGAGTTCTATTTCTTTTGCACCTTCTTCGAACTTTGATATTACTACTTTATGCTCTTTGGATATCTGAACATTTTCTTTCAAATAGTTTTCAAGTGATTGGTCATCATAACAAACCTTCATCGCAGTTCCTGAAAGAACATATGAAGGTCTTAGCAATACAGGGAATTTAATCTTCTTTGCAAATGCTTTTGCCTTCTCAATTGATGACAGCTCTTCCCACTCAGGTTGTATAATATTTAATTTGTCCAGGATAGAAGAGAACTTATTCCTGTCCTCGCATTTATCTATTGATAGCGGTGATGAGCCAAGAATCCTGACACCTGCTTTATGCAGCTTCATTGCAAGGTTGTTCGGTATCTGTCCGCCCATTGAAAGGATTATTCCAAGCGGTTGTTCATATTCATAGATATCAAGTACACGCTCAAGGCTTAATTCTTCGAAGTAAAGCTTATCGCAGATATCATAATCAGTACTCACAGTTTCAGGATTGTAATTTACCATAATGACTTTATATCCCAGTTCACGCAATTTCTTTGCAGTGGTTACACAGCACCAGTCAAATTCAACTGATGAACCGATCTTGTATGCACCTGAACCAAGTATCATTACTTTTTTCTTATCAATCTTTTCAGTCCGTTTTACATCGGAAGCTGAGCCGTGGTAAGTGGAGTATAGATAATTAGTTTCAGCGGGATACTCGGCAGCAAGTGTATCAATCTGCTTGAAGCATGGATTAATTTTATATCTCTTCCTGATTTTCCTGATGTAATCTTCGGAAGTATTGGCAAGTAATGAAATTTGTTTATCGGAGTAACCAAGCTGTTTAGCTTCCCTGAGAAACTCAGAGTTAATGTTATTCCTGTTCACCCTTGCTTTTCTGAATCCGTCTATCATTTGTATCTGGTACAGGAACCATTTATCTATCTTAGACATCTCATGGACTTCTTCAACGGAATACCCTTCACGGAAAGCGCGTGAGATTGCAAATAACCTTCTCGGCGTTGGAGTAACAATATCTTCTTTGATTGTTTCTGTTTTGGATTTATTAAGCACTAATCCGTACTTACCAACCTGGAGCATCCTTATAGCCTTCTGCAGAACTTCGGGGAAGCTTCTGCCGATTGCCATTACTTCACCGACACTTTTCATCCTGCTGCCAATCTCTTCATCAACCCCGGGGAATTTGGCTAAGTCCCAGCGCGGTATTTTTAAAGCAACGTAATCAAGTGCCGGTTCAAAGCATGAATAGGTTTTTTTTGTTATGGAGTTTTTTAGTTCGGTTAGCTTATAGCCAAGTGCAAGCTTTGCCGCAATATATGCTAACGGGTAACCTGTTACTTTTGATGCAAGAGCTGATGAACGCGATAACCTTGCATTCACTTCGATTACACGGTAATCCAAACTTGCAGGGTTAAGTGCAAATTGTATGTTACATTCTCCGACTATTTTGAAATGGCGAATAGCTTTAATTGAAATATCCCGCAGCATATGGTATTCGGTATTGGAAAGAGTTTGCGAAGGAGCAATAACAATGCTTTCACCTGTATGTACGCCAAGCGGGTCAAAGTTCTCCATATTGCAGACTGTAATGCAGTTATCAATACAATCCCTTACAACTTCATATTCAATTTCCTTCCAGCCGCGTAAATCTTCTTCAACTAAAACCTGCGGCGAGTAAGAGAAAGCTTCCTTCAAAGCATTGAGCAGTTCTTTTTCATTAGTGCTGAAGCCGGAGCCAAGTCCGCCAAGTGAAAATCCCGCTCTTATTATTACCGGGAATCCGATTTCCTTTGCAGCTTTTATACCGTCACTGATTGATGTTACGGCTTTGCTTTTTGGTGTTTTAATATCAATCTTATCAAGCTCATTAACAAAAAGCTCCCTGTCTTCGGTTTTATTAATTGAGTCAACCTGAGTTCCAAGAACCTTCACATTATACTTTTTGAGGATACCGCGTTTGTGCAGTTCAAGTCCGCAGTTTAGTGCCGTTTGTCCGCCAAAGCCCAGAAGAATTGAATCAGGTCTTTCCTTCTTGATAACTCTTTCAACAAAGTAAGGATTAACGGGAAGCAAATAAACTTTATCGGCAAGGTTTTTATCAGTCTGTACTGTTGCAATATTAGGATTAATAAGTACGACATATTTGCCCTCTTCCTTGAGTGCCTTAATTGCCTGAGAACCGGAGTAATCAAATTCTCCCGCCTCACCAATCTTTAAAGCACCGGAACCTAATAATAATATTTTGTTTGTCAGATTCATCAGATTTATCAGATTAGTCAGATAATGTATTTCCCAAATTTTCTCATAACACCTCTTTCCCAAATTTCTATTTGGGAAAACCTATATCTTGAATTACAAATCAACCATTCATTGCAGTCAAAAACTTTCCCAAATAGAAATTTGGGAAAGAAATGTGCAACCATGTTACCGCTTGCATTAACACGGTTAATGCACTCCAAAGTATTTAATTGTTACATCTCATCCATAAACTTATCAAACAGCCAGCCCGTATCATTTGGACCGGGAGATGATTCGGGATGGAACTGCACTGCAAAGAACGGTTTTGTTTTATGCTTTATGCCTTCGTTCGTCCCATCATTGTTATTAATGAACCATTCTTCCCAATCTTTTGGAAGGGTTTTAGTATTTACTGCATACCCATGATTTTGTGATGTAATATAACATCTTCCTTTATCTTCGATGCAAGGCTGATTTTGCGAGCGGTGTCCGAATTTTAATTTATATGTATCGGCACCCGCAGAGAGACCCATTATCTGGCTGCCAAGGCAAATTCCGAAAATTGGAATATTTAAATCAAATGATTTTTTTAAATTCATGATAGTTGATTTGCACATCTTCGGGTCACCCGGTCCATTGGATACAAATATACCGTCAAAATCGTATTCAGAGTTTAAAGGGTCAAATATTGAAGGAACACGTATTACCTCGGCACCTCTCTCAACAAAATTTCGTATAATGTTATTTTTAACTCCGCAATCTATAAGCAGTATTTTCTTTCTTGGTTTTTTATTCTTTGGTTTATATATCACAGGTGACTGAACGCAAACTTCATCAGCTAAATTAAATTTATTCGGGTCTTCAATTATCAGCTTTCCTTTTTTCAATTGGGTAGTAATTTCACCCGGCATTACGCCTTTTGTTCTTAAAACCTTTGTCAGTTCGCGGGTATCAATACCGTATATTCCGGGAATCCTGCTTTCCTTCAGCCATACGTCGAGCGAGGAAGCTGCATCAAAGTGGCTGTATTTGAAGCTGTAATTTGAAACAACAGCTCCCCGGACCTGTATCTTATTCGATTCAAACCCGTTTTGTAATTCACCTGCTTCTGATTTATTTCTAAAATCGGGCACACCGTAATTTCCAATTAAAGGATATGTAAAAACAAGTATTTGTCCTGAATAAGAAGGGTCGGTAAGTGATTCGGGGTAGCCGGTCATACCTGTATTAAAAACAACTTCACCCTGTGTATTGCCATATAATCCAAAAGAATAACCCGTGAAGATTAAGCCGTTTTCTAACCGTAGATATACTTTTTTCCTTATATTTTGCAAATAATTGAATTTAGAATGACTTAGAAGAAAAAGAGACTAGATACAAATATAGTAAAAATATCTTACGTATCAAATTGCAAGATATTATGATATGATGATAAAATTTTTTTTGCTATTTTTGGTAACATGTGGCTGGTAAAAAACTTACTTTTTGCGATCATTTCAATTGTTATAGCCATTCTCACCTTAATTTTTAAGCCGGTAAACATAAAAGGAAAACCCATCAACCTGTTAATGAAGCTTTGGTGCAATATTACATTACTTATTTATGGAGTTAAGGTGAATGTTTATGGGAGGGAAAATATAAAGGACGGCTCGGGAAAAGTTTATATATCCAACCATTCAAGTTATCTTGATATATTTGTACTGCTAGCAAAGGTCCCTGACAATGTAAGAATAATTTATAAGAAAGAACTTAATAAAATTCCTCTTTTTGGCTGTGCAATGCTTGCCGCGGAGTTTGTACCGATTAACAGGGAAAACATCCGTGAAGCAATGCAAGCACTCGATAAAGCAGCACAGAAAATCAGGAAGGGAATTTCATTTGTCATTTTTCCCGAAGGCACAAGAAGCCCTGATGGAACAGTACAGGATTTTAAACGCGGGATGTTTGTATTGACTGAAAAAGCACAGGTGCAAATAATTCCCATATCGTTAAGCAATACTTTTAATCTGATGGGACATGATTCGTTAAGGATAATATCAGGCACAGTGAATTTAGTTATCGGCGAGCCGCTGCAGCCGAAAAAAGATAAAGCTTTTTTAAATGAAGTAAGAGAATTAGTAATTAAAAATATAAAACCGGTATAAATTAAATATGACAATTTTATTAAAAGAAGTAGAAGAAATAGCTAAGTTAGCAAAGCTAAAATTCAATGATGAAGAAAGACAGAAACTGCAAAAGGAACTGGACACAATTATTATATATATGGATAGGATAAATGAGCTTAACCTTGAAGGTGTAAAGCCCCTTGAGGATGTAAATGAAACTCTTGAGAATGTTTCTAGAGTTGATATTAACGCTTTAAGCTTATCAAAAGAAGATGCTTTGAAGAATGCACCTGCAAAGACGGAAGATTATTTCAAGGTACCGAAAGTGATTTGACAAATCTGATGAACTAAGAACTATGAAGATTATTGGAATCATACCTGCGCGATATGAATCAACCCGGCTGCCGGGCAAACCGCTTATAAAAATTTGCGGTAAACCGATGATACAGCATGTATGGGAGAATGCCGGTAAATCAAAATTAATTGATAAACTTGTTGTTGCTACTGATAATAAGCTGATATATGAAACTGTTGAATCATTTGGAGGAGAAGCTGTATTAACTTCAAAAAAGCATAAAAGCGGAACCGATAGAATTGGTGAAGCTGCAAAGAAGTATAAAAGTGATATTGTTGTAAATATACAGGGAGATGAACCGTTTATCTCATATAAAAATATTGATGCGGCAATTAAACAACTGCTCGAAGATAAGAAATTGAATGTATCGACACTTGGATATCAAATTAAAGATAAAGAAGAAATAAATAATCCAAATGTTGTTAAGATAGTTGTTGATAGAAATAATAACGCTTTATATTTCTCAAGAAGTGCTGTTCCATATGACAGAGACAGAGCAGGTAAAATAAAATATATTAAGCATATCGGTCTTTATGTTTACAGAACAAAGTTTCTTTATGAATTCATAAAGCTTAAACAAACAGAACACGAAATAGCTGAGAAGCTTGAACAACTAAGAGTTTTAGATAATGGTGTAAAAGTAAAAGTAGTAATTACAAAAATTGATTCGAAATCCATAGATACATTAGATGATTTAATTAGTTTAAATAGCACACTTAGGATTTAATGATTTTCCATTCCATTTATGGTATTGCTTCGCTTTTATTATTTAGAAAAATATGAATGATTACACGGATTTATTGATTTTGTTCTATTTTCCTTTAATGTTTGAGCTCGCAATTGATTTAAAAAATTTTAAAAAATTTATAAATTGAAAAAAGTAAAATACATCTTTCTAACAGGCGGTGTTGTTTCATCACTTGGCAAAGGCATTTCCGCAGCATCACTCGGATTGCTGCTTAAATCAAGAGGATTAAACGTTGCAATCCAGAAGTTTGACCCGTATATAAATGTTGACCCGGGTACAATGAATCCTTTCCAGCACGGTGAAGTTTTTGTAACTGATGACGGTGCTGAAACCGATTTAGACCTTGGGCATTATGAGCGTTTTCTTGATATTAATACAGGAAAGCTCAATAATACCACAACAGGCCAGGTTTATTTTGAAGTAATAAGCAGGGAAAGAAGAGGCGATTATCTTGGTGCAACAGTTCAGGTAGTACCGCATATTACTGATGAAATTAAACGCCGGATGATGGCACTTGCCGCAACAAACGGATATGATGTGATTATAACTGAGATTGGCGGAACAGTCGGTGATATCGAATCTCTGCCATTCCTTGAAGCAATGAGGCAGTTGATGATGAAGGTTGGAAGAGATAATTTCTTATCTATCCATCTTACACTTGTTCCTTATATTGCATCTGCAGGTGAAATAAAAACCAAGCCGACTCAGCACAGCGTTAAAACATTATTGGAAATCGGAATTCAGCCGGATATATTAATTTGCAGAAGCAGGGAAGAATTAAGCGTTCCGATAAAAGAAAAGATTGCTTTGTTCACAAACGTGCAAACAGACTGTGTTATTTCCGGCAGAGATGTTGATTCGATTTATGAAGTACCGCTGGAATATTTAAAAGAGAATCTCGATGAAATCGTATTATCAAAGCTGAAGCTTAAAGCAGGAAAGCCGAATTTAATAAAATGGAAATCAATTGTAAGGAAGATAACAAAGCCAAAACATGAAGTGTCTATTGGTATGTGCGGCAAGTATAACTCAGTTCCTGATGCATACAAAAGCATAACCGAAGCATTCATTCATGCAGGTGCTGAAAATGATGCAAGAGTAAATATAAAATGGATATCAGCGGAAGAGCTTGAAACAAAAGATAATATAGATAAATATTTCGAAGGAATTGATGGACTATTGATACCTTACGGATTTGGCAGCAGGGGAATTGAAGGAAAAATTAAAGCTATCAGATATGCACGTGAAAATAAGCTTCCGTTCTTCGGGATTTGCCTTGGGCTGCAGTGTGCAGTTGTTGAGTTTGCAAGGCATGTGTGCAAGTTAAAGGATGCAAACAGTACAGAGATAAAAGTAACTCAGCATAATGTAATAGATATTATGGCAGAACAAAAGGAGATTACCGATAAAGGCGGTACTATGCGTCTTGGGTCTTATCCGTGTACAATAACAAAAGATACAAAAGCATATTGTGCATACAGGAAAAATCATGTTGATGAACGTCACAGGCACAGGTATGAAGTGAATAATAAATACAGGGAATTGCTTGCTGAGCATGGAATGATATTTTCAGGGATATATATGAATAAAGACCTTGTGGAAATAATTGAGCTTAACGACCATCCGTGGTTTGTTGCATGCCAGTTCCACCCGGAATTGAAATCAAGAGCAACGAAAGCTCACCCATTATTCAGAGAGTTTATTAGAGCAAGCCTGGAGAATAAGAAGTAATATTGAAACAAAGAGCAGAAGTATTAATTACACTTCATGCTCTTTTTCAATTTTCTTAAGCTTTTTATCGACTGACAACATATACAGGAATAAACCCAGCCATATTATCAGGGTAATTATTAACACTACATAATATGAGTTTCTTTCGAGGAAGCTGTATAATGCATCCATTGTGTTTTCTCTCCTTAATCTAATTCTGAAAGTTCAATTTTTGCCAGCCTTATTTTAATTCTCAGCATCCAGATAAACAACCATGTAAATCCCGCAAGTGATGCTATAAATATCATGAGCATGCTTCTGTCCATATTAATTTTGCCGCTTTCATTGATTATCGGGTCAGGATGAAGTGATTCAACAATACGTGGTAATATAAACATAAAGAACGGTACTGTAATAAATGCGAGTACAGCATATACAGATGACAATTTGGCTCTTGTCTCTTCCGATTCAGTGGCGCTTCTAAGAGCGAAATACGCTCCGTAAATTAATAATAGAAGAAATATAGATGTCTGCCTCGGGTCCCAGTTCCAGAATGCACCCCAGTTAAATTTAGCCCATACAGCCCCGGTCACTGTAGCCAGTATGCAGAATAATAAACCCAATCCTGCTGCAGATGCGGCTTTATAATCATATAGTATATCCTTTTTTCGCAGGTATTGTACACTGTAAACCATTGACAACAGAAAAGCCAGCACTGTAACCCATGCTGTAGGTACATGAAAATACAACACTCTTGCCTTATCACCCAGTGCAGGAATGAACGGAATCGGATACAGCAGAGCAAAGCAGAAAACCCCTAACATCCATACAAACAAAAAATATTTTGATTTCATCGATTATCTTTAAATTTTAAAGTTAACAAACATAGTAAAAATAACCAAAATTAAAAAGTTCATTAGGTTCTTTAAGTTTGTTAAGTTCTTTAAGTTTGTTTAAGTTTTTTTTACTCTCAACTCTCTTACTCCCAACACTTGTACTCCCAACACTTGAACTCTCAACACTTGAACTCCCGGCACTTGAACTCCCAACTCTTAGAACTCTTTGTTATATTTGTATTATGAATAATATATTAATAGAAAACGCAAAACAAATATTAACCTGCAGTCCTGAAGGAACAAGGTTTAAATCAGGCAAAGCTCAATCTGAGATAGGCTTGCTCGAAAACTCAAGCATATATATTGAAAACGGAAAGATAAAATGGGTTGGGAAAAAGTTACCGGCTGACCTGCTGAAAAAGAATGTGAAGAAAATTAATGCAAAAAATAAAGTAGTAATGCCGGGATTTATTGATTCTCACACTCACCTTGTATTTGCAGGTGACAGGGCAAATGAATATGCAATGCGTTTGGCGGGTAAAACATATGAGGAGATTGCAAATGCCGGAGGAGGTATTGTTAACACTGTTGATGCCGTTAGAAAATGCTCTAAAGAAAAATTAAAAGAGCTTGCAAAAAAAAGAATTGACAATTTTATAAGCTTCGGTGTAACTACAATGGAAGCTAAATCGGGTTATGGACTTGATGTGAAGAATGAGATAAAAATGCTTGAAGTGATAAATGAATTAAATGATGAATTGCCCGTTGATATCATTCCTGCTTTTCTTGGTGCACATGCAATTCCAAAAGATAAAACCAAGGAAGAATATTTAGATATAATTCTATATGAAATGATTCCGCAGATTGCCAAAAGAAAGCTTGCATTCTTCATCGATGTATTCTGTGAGATGTATTACTTCAGTGCTGAAGAAACAGATAAGATATTTAAGCAGGCAATAAGCTTCGGACTTGTGCCAAAGCTTCATACAAATCAGTTCTATTCAATTGGAGGAATAGAAACTGCAATTGCTAACAAGGCATCGTCGGTTGATCACCTTGAAGTGATGAAGGAAAGTGAAGTACAGCAATTGAAGGATACGGGCATTGTTGCATGTGTACTGCCGGGTGTTTCTTATTTTCTAAACATACAATATGCACCGGCGAGAAGATTTATTGAGAATGATGTACCTGTTGCAATTGCAACTGATTTCAATCCCGGAAGCTGTATGACAGAGAATATACAGCTCTTAATGAGCCTTGCCGCTCATAAGATGGAAATGAAGCCGGAAGAGATAATTAATGCTGTAACAATTAATGCAGCAGCGGCATTATGTATTTCAGACAGGGCAGGAAGCATTGAAGTTGGCAAACAGGGAGATGTGGTAATATTTGATATGCCGGATTATAACAACTTACTTTATCATTTTGGTGTAAATTGTGTGGAAAGTGTTATCAAAAATGGAAAAGTGATTAACTGATTACAGATTACAAATTGCAGATTACAGATTACAAATTGCAGATTAGGGACAGTGTCAGGTCTTAGTTTAACGATATGGATTAACTTAGATTAACCTACAAATATTACAGAGAAAGAAAGAACTTAAATTTCCTAAGATTGACCTGACACAAGCATCAGCTTAAGATGATCGGAAAATTTACAATCCTTGCGGGACTAAGGTCACTAATATAAGTACGAATGGTTTTCGATAATAAAACATATTGGTAACCTACTCCAGATTAACAATAACTGCATAACCCTTTATTATTGTGGTAAAAAATTTAATTGATTATGGATAAAAAAATAATTCTTTACATCGCATCAAGCTTAGATGGATTTATTGCTAAAAAGGATGGTGATATTTCCTGGCTTTTTACAGACCAGGACTATGGCTATACTGAATTTATGAATAACATCGATTCAGCGGTTATGGGAAGAAAAACTTATGATTTTGCCATGAAGTATTCCAATCCTCCTTTTCCGGGTATTAAAAATTTTGTTGTAACTTCACAAAGAAATCTTTACCCCTCTTCAACACAGGAATTGATTTTCTGTTCACTTGATGATGTATTAAACTTTATTAAATCGGATGATTCATTCCAAAATATGTTTCTTGTAGGCGGTACAGGGCTTATAGCAAATTTCATAAATAATAATTTACTCACAGATATTGTTGTATCTATTCATCCCATCATACTCGGTGACGGCATTCCGTTATTTCATGGAATCAAAAGCGAAGTAAATTTAATTCTAAAAGAAAGCAAAAATTTTAACTCAGGACTTGTACAGATAACGTACGAAGTAAGCTCTTAGAGTTTATTAAGTTCTTTAAGTTTGTTAAGTTCTATAAGTTTATTAAGTTTGTTAAGTTTGTAATTTAGAGGCAGTGTCAGGTCTTAGTTTGATGATATAGATTAACTTAGATTAACGATTGTGTATCATAAGCAGAGAAAGATTTTAAATTTTCCAAAATTGACCTGACACAATCATTCTGATAAAAGGATTTTTAATTGGGATCTACGACTTGTCTATGTACAATTGAAGATCTTCCGGTCATCTTAAGCTAACGCTTGCGTCAGGTCAATATCAGTTAATCTAAGTTCTTTCTTTCTCTGTAATATTTGCAGGTTAATCTAAGTTAATCTATATCATCAAACTAAGACCTGACACTGCCTCTAAATTACAAACTTAACAAACTTAATAAACTTATAGAACTTAACAAACTCTATGAACTCCCTCACTTGTCATTCACATTAATTTGCTTCCAGCAGTTATCCGGTGACGTACAGAATTTTAGTTTTGTATATGTCACACTGGGTATTACCCCTTCTCTTTTAATTATCTCCAGAATAGGACCAAGCCCTGCCGTAATGGCGGCAATTGCCGAAGTATTCCTGTATTTAGTTGGGCAGTTTATATCTCCGGAGAAAATTTTACTTTCATCTCCACCGCCGTGATGCCTGACACCGCATGCATGACCTACTTCATGTATAACTGCATAGTACATTACAAAATCATAAATTACCTGGAATTTCTGGGCATCTCCTAAAGCATCAATTAATTTTTGTATAACCGGTGCCCTGTATATAACACCATCAATTTTATATCCCTGGGGGCGCTGCTTCAGGTAATGAATTAGTGTATCCCTCTGTTCTTTTAGCCAGTTTTTAATCCTTTCAGGAAATATCATTACATAACCTGACCTAACAGGCGGACCATAAACCGGGCAATAGCCGAGTTCATATTTATCATTACTTACTCCTTTAGGGTCATTCATATCGAATGACTTTAATATATTTACTGCATATTTATTACCTTGTGCATAACCATTACAAAAATCAACCCAGCGGTACAGGTCGTTATCCATACTTCCTGCTTTTGTGCCGTATACAAGATCACCGGTAAGCCAATAAGCTGTTATATCGCTTGCCGCTTTCCATGATACAATGCTGAAGAGTTGGTATTCATCTAAAACAAAAATTTCTTTTTGCTTAGGGTTCATCCTTTTATATTCAGAGCCCGTGCTGCCGTCGGATACAAAAAATCCTCTGTACTCTTCATAGTTTGTCATACCGTCGCCGTTTCTTGCCTGTCCGGAAGGTGCGGCATCTTCATCACTTAAGGCAGACATGCCAGGCACACCCATTTGTTTTTCCCAACCGTCTGCAATTTTATTATCATCACGGTCTAATGGGATTGAGACAAACTGTGAACCCTCAGCAATACCTTCATACTGCTTACCGCCAACTGTTACAGTAACTTTTATCTTTCCGTAAGCACCGTAATCCTTGCACACTATATGAATTGCCTGTGTCTGGCTCTTTCCGCCGATTTGTTTTTTTGCAGTAGTCTTTGTCAATGTATAACCTTCATTCGCATCAGACATCTGCAAATCTTCCTCAACATCTTCCATCTTTTCCTTATCATTCATATATCTTCCTTTTTCTTTGCTTACGTCAAACAGCTCCCACGAAATTTCTTCTGCATTGCAGTTATCAGCATTACCCTCTATTTGTATGTTTGCTATGACAGAAAACACCCAATCAGGTTTCGGTAATTCATTTTCTTCAACCGGCTGTAAAGTAACTTTCACTTCACACTTCTTTTCTTTTTCCTCCTCAGGTCCCGGGTCACCTTCATTTCCAGATGTAGGGTCGCCTTCATTTCCAGATGTCGGGTCACCGGTAGGATCTCCTTCACCGGATGTTCCCAATCTCTGCCGGGATGTATTGGCAGGTGCAAATACAAAATT
The DNA here is from genome assembly GCA_003820375.1 of Ignavibacteriota bacterium. Taxonomy (GTDB): domain Bacteria; phylum Bacteroidota; class Ignavibacteria; order Tepidaquicellales; family OLB5; genus RPQH01. The sequence goes on along the minus strand of RPQH01000054.1, from coordinate 2,110 downwards.
GGTTATACCGCCGGGAGGACTGTTATAACTTCCTCCTTTTTTATCCGTTGTTATAAAGCTGCTTAGATATGAATTGGAGGCATCTATGGCAAGCTTGTAAATTTTTCCGTTCAAATTTTTGACGGGCTCATTAATTGTAAACAGAGATTTTAAACTTAGTTCAAGCTGTTTTAATTCTTCTATTGCAGATAAATCTGTTTTGCTGAGCTTTTTTGTTTTCTTTCCTTTTATTGACCTCTTAACCTCTTTTATGAATTTTGCCGTCATATCTTTCCTGCTATTATATTCATCTAATGAAGGGTCATTACTTCTGGTATATTCACCGCTTTGCTTTTTTAATGATGGTATATACCATCCTTCGTTTTCAATTGTTTGCGATTGGCCGGTATTCAGGTCTGAAAGGATAATAGTTTTAAACCTGTGTATTGGATTTTGATTGTTCAGTGAGTTGCTTCCGGGTGCATCATCATAAGTAATTTCTATCTTTGAGTTTCCGTCATCAAGCGAAACAATCCTGTTTTGTGCATCACGCTTTATTTCCGGCTCTGACGGAATATAAACTTCAACCTCGGTTTTATTAAAACCAAACGGGAATGCTCTGATATATGTATTGTTTCCTAACGCAGTCCAAACACCTGCATCAATTGACCTGCTTCCTTTTCCCAGCGGCGGGATTCCGGTTCTTACGGCAATCTGCTCTATTTGCTCATATGTTGCAAGAGGGTCAGCAATTTTTTGCCTTATACCATTGTACACATTTAAAATATCTTTCACATCCTGTGGAAGCAGGTCCATAGCAATTTCTTTTACATCAACTTCCATCTGGGCAATATCTTCAGGGTCTAAAAGGGGAGCAATCCTGAACTGGAAATCGGGCTGGTAAGTGCTGTATTTTGCTCCCGCCTCAACACCCCATATAAGTATCTGAACATCTGTTTGCACAATTTCCGGATGTTCCGAATATTTATTTAATATTTTGTTTATAAGCTTGGCTTTTGAGCCCTTTAATGGTGCGACAAGATAACCGTTTCCTTCACCCGGTGTATATGCACCTGCGTGCAAACAGAATGTCTTAAAGTTATACTTGTAATAACCGGCCGGGAGATTATCATTATATTTTGTATAAGGTGAAAAACCGATTTGTTTATCAAGTTCCGTAAGCCACCATGCTGCCGGGTAAGAATCTTTAATGCTGGTGGATACCGCTTCTTCAAAAAATATATCCTCTACTCCGGGGATATTTTTTATAATATCTTCGAACTGGGAATAAGTGCTTCCCGGGAAAAGCAGAATAAACAAAATGAAAGTGAAAATTATTTTTCTCATAACTGTAATATTAATTGGATTTTCAAATTTTCTTATTAAGAAAACGACATATTCTGTTTAACTTTGAAGGGTTATGGCAAGTTGTTTATCTGAGTATTGCACAAATTAACATATGTTTAATACAAAAGCATTGCGTACCGAAAAGTTAGTCTAAGTGATAACAAAGCGGATTTTTAAATGGTTTTCTGAAAGTTCTTTAAGTTTGTTAAGTTTGTTAAGTTTGTTAAGAGGTATCTATAATTATTTACTCATCCGATGACTATACCGTATAAGTACATCAGGATTATAAAGATTGTAAAATTTAATTTAACAAAGTCATCGGATGAGTAAAAAGAAAGATGAGTAAAAATAGAATTTTCTCCTCATCCGATGACTATACTTGATAAGTATGTTAAGTTGGCAAAGATTAGATAATTTAAATTAACATAGTCATCGGATGAGTAAAAAGAAAGATGAGTAAAAGAACGGACAAGTTCCCGGTTAAGGTTTTGACAATTTGTCAAAACTTATAGTAAGATTGAAAAATACGCTAATATTGACCGTTACTGCGTCAATTTTGATTAAAATATGTTTATTTGACTCAAAAACATACTAATTTTTTATATTTTTTTATTGAAAACTGCTTAAGTGATTGATATATAAGGGGATATTCGAAATTTATGGTTCATCATAATAATTCGTACTTTATTATTATTTTTGTAATAAAAAAAGGAGTAGAGATGGATAGTAATTTACTCAGTCATGGATTTGGAATAAAAGGACAAGAGATTATTAAGACAGAATA
>RPQH01000053.1 GCA_003820375.1 Ignavibacteriota bacterium | reverse complement strand
TTATTTATTATGTTCTTTATTTTTCATTGTTTTAATAAAAAATAATAAAAAAAAGAGGCTATCCTTTTGAGACAGCCTCTTTTATGTTATTTACAATTTTATTATTTAACTAATATCATTTTCTTCACATCAGTAAATCCATCTGTTATGAGTTTATAGAAATAAACACCACTTGGTAAATTATCGCCATTAAATGCAGCCTGGTAAGTACCTGCATTCTGCTTTTGATTTATTAACGTTGATATTTCTTTTCCCGTTATATCATATACAACCAGTTTTACGTTACCGGTCATCCGCAATTCATATTTAATCAGTGTATTCGGATTGAATGGGTTCGGGTAGTTCTGATGTAAACTAAACTGCTTCGGTACATCAGAAGAAATATTTTCAACACCAATTGCAAAAGATGTTAACGGCAACTCAATATAAGATTGTGATGAACCGTTAACAAATATCTTGTTATTTGCTCTTTTCAGCACAGGCAGAACATACGGATTAGTTCTTAGGAAAGTGTTTTCATAAGATGTGAGATTATCAAGGTTAGTTACAACAACTTTGATTCTGCTTCCCGCAGTAAAGATATGCGAATGAGCAACACCATTTATGGTTTTTTGCTTTGTTGTATTCACAGTGTATGCCCTGTCAGTCCAGTTAATCCTGTTTACCAGCATAGTTGTGCCGTCAGGATGGATTTCCCATATCTGGAAATTATACTGGCAAAGGTCAGCATCGGATGAATAATATAAACTGACTTTAGGGATACCTGCTAATTTACAGCTTTGAGTTAACCACGGGGTTACGAACGATAATGTTTGCTTACCAAACCGGGATTCAAACACACTGCCGGTGAATTCGTAGTTCACTGCCTGTTCCATTGTAAGAGTCGGGTCTTTTACATCATTTAATAAAATTACATTAGATGTTGACCCTGAATAAGCGACAGGCAGCAATTGGAAATTCGGGTGAAAGTAAAGCTTGACAGAATTAATGCCAGCCGGAGGCCATACAGAAGATGATGATTGCTCGAATGACCATTCATACCCATTAACACGCGGGTATACGGTTGATGCATATACGAACTTTTTATTGGCATCCATAACTCCATTGTTCATTCCTTTTAGCCAATAATCAAACCAATCCTCAACAACACCTGACTGGTATTCAAGTTCTTCTTCTGATTCATCCGAGCCGTGCCCGTCACGAGAACCCCAATACATTCTGTAAGGCGAGTGAAGTGAAGGCAAAGCATTTATTATTCCATTTGCACTGAAAAATTTGTCCTGCCATGCATTTGAAGAAAATACCGGTACATTGCAGGTGTTTACTTTATTAGAAAAATCCCTGTTCAGAGGCATGTAATATGCTAAGCTATCCCATTTATCCTTCTGGCTTGAAAGTATCCACGTTCTCATTGCTTTAGTAAGATTGTTATATCTTACTATATCCGTACCATAACTTAATGTCCAGAGCAATGTCATTTTTATTGAACCGTTTTCAATCCAGTTAGAACCGAAATCGGGTGTTGCAAGATCAGGTGCAACACATTTTAAATTTGCATTATAGCAGGCAGCCATAAAGGGAATAATACCGCCTTGTGAGCCGCCAATTGCACCGATTTTGCTGTCATTTGTGTTTGCGTCGTTCATAACATATTGAATAACGCTGATAAAATCATACATCTCGGTAGTGCTGATGAGATTTGAATATCCCTGTGACTCACCCTGTCCACGCATTGAATAAACAACTGTGTAAAAGTCGTTATCTGCCATATCTTCAGCATAATCTATTTCGGAATATTTATCCAGCCCGAAGCCGTGAAGCATTATAATACATGGCCATCCGCCTGATGGAGGATTTCCATCCGGGATAAATTTAGTGCAATCAAGTTTAACACCATCAGAAAGCGTCAGTAAAAAATCTACCTGGGTAGAACAATAATTATTATTTAACGACAGAGAGAAGAACAATAACGATATAAATATATAAAATTTTTTCATGGTTTATAAATATATGAGATAACAACTACTTTGGCAATACATTTTTATCTGCTTCTAATCATTGTAATTTCGATTCGTTATGTTTAATTTTGAATAACTAAAAACAAACCCTTATAATTATGTCTGAAAAATACATAAAAGATAAATTCCTTTACGAAGGAAAAGCTAAAAAGCTTTATACAATTAAAGGCTCTAAAGACTTATTAATACAGGAGTTTAAGGATGATGCAACTGCCTTTAATGCATTGAAAAAAGGCACTATTGAGAATAAAGGCATCATTAATAACGAAATAACAGCCTATATATTCAATTTTTTAAAGAAAAATGGTATAAAAACGCACTTTGTAGAGAAAATTTCCGATAGTGAAATGGTTGTAAAGCGGCTGAAAATTATCCTTATTGAAGTAGTTGTAAGAAATATAGCCGCCGGCAGCTTACTAAAGAAGACAAATTTTACTGAAGGAAAGGTTTTGAAAGACCCAATAGTTGAATTTTATTATAAAGATGATGCACTTGGTGACCCGCTAATTAACGATTCGCATGCTCTTGCAATGGGAATAGCAACAGAATCAGATATGAAAACTCTGAAAAAAATGGCTGAGGCTATAAATTCTCTTCTGAAACCTTTTTTTAAGAAAAGACATTTAAAACTTGTAGATTTCAAATTAGAGTTTGGGAAAGATTCAAAAGGCAAAATAATGCTCGGGGATGAGATTACGCCAGATACATGTCGTTTATGGGATGATAAAACAAATGAGAAGCTTGATAAAGACCGCTTCAGATTTGACCTCGGCAAAGTGAATGAATCTTATGTTGAAGTGAAAAAAAGAATTTGTATTTAAGGGATTAGAGAGAGGTTCCAAAATTGAGACTTACCGCTTACGGAAAAAGTGTTGTCATTAAAATGATGTTAGTATCTCTGGCAATTGATATTGCCGCAGTATTAATACCTGTTCTAACTGTTAAATTAATCCTGTTATTTTTATCAATACTGCTTTTTGGATTTACATTATTTTTTTTCCGTGACCCTGTAAGGAAACTTCCTGACGGATTAAATCAGAACGAAATAATTTCTCCTGCCGACGGAAAAGTGATGATGATTGAAGAAATAGATGAGAAGGTTTTTCTTAAATCACCAGCTAAGCAGATTGCTATTTTTCTATCTCCGTTAAATGTTCATGTTAACCGCCTGCCTGCTTCCGGGAGAATAGATTATTTTAATTATGTGAAAGGTGAATACATTGTTGCATTCAATCATAAATCATCCGAAAGAAATGAAAGAACGGAGATAGGCATTTCAACAGCGAAGTTTAAAGTTTTATTTAAGCAAATAGCAGGATTTGTTGCCAGAAGAATAGTATGTGACTTAAGAACAGGAGATAAAGTGCAGATTGGTGAGAAGTTCGGCATGATAAAATTCGGCTCAAGAGTTGATGTAATTCTTCCTGTTGATTCTATTGTAAAAGTTTCTGTTAATCAAAAAGTAATTGGCGGTGAAACTGTATTAGCGGAGGTACCGGTTTAAATGAGAAATTCCGCACGTTTTATTCCAAGCTTATTTACCGTATTAAATTTATTTTGCGGATTTCTTTCTATAATTAATGCAACAAATAACAATCTCGAGCAGGCATGTTTGTTTATAATCTATGCATCACTCTTTGATGCATTTGACGGAGTTGTTGCAAGATTTACGGGAACATCATCAAAATTTGGCGTGGAGCTTGATTCGCTTTCGGATGTAGTATCATTTGGTGTTGCACCATCGTTTATAATGTACAGGTTCTATTTCTACCAGATGGATGGACCCGGCATAGCAATTGCCTCATTGGTTATGATTTTTACTTCCCTCCGTCTTGCAAGGTTTAATGCACAGCTTGTCGGCTTTGATAAAAATTATTTCAGCGGAGTGCCTGCTCCTTTATCTGCATTAACCTTAATTGCATTTTTTCTTTTTTATTTCAATAAAAACTTCTCACCGCAGCTTAGTGAAATATTTATTTATATATTAGCATTTCTTTTGCCTGCGTTAATGGTTTCAAAGTTCAAATACGATACTCTACCAAAATTTTCCATCAGGGAATTAAAAGCTCACCCGGTTAAATCGATAATTATACTTCTTATCATTATTATGATTATTGTTACCAAGGGTGATGGTTTGTTTGCATTTTGCTTATTCTATTTAAGTACAGGGATTTTCCGGGCCTTAAAGAATTTTGTAAGAAGACTATTCAGACCCGCTCATGCAGATACCGAAGAAGAGATGAAAGTTAAAACAACTAATTTGTGAAGAAATGCAGATTATTAAAGAAAAAACACCATTCCAAATATTAGTTAAAGAAGCTGAGGAATATTATGGAGATATGGTCAAAGCTGTTGTCGATGTAGAAAGAGAAATAATGGCAATAGGTGGTGAGCTTCATTCTGATGAAGAAGCAATGCTTCTTGATGATGGATCACTTCAACAAAACTTATGGGGAATAAATATATGGATAAATAAGGACAGGGAAGAATGGATAGAATTTGATTCAATGATCAATATACGCCCAAGACAAAATAATCGTTCAAAAGGAGTGGAAAGTTCTGAAACCAGAGAAAAAATTATTAATATAATAAACAATTTAGTTTGAAGGAATTTCAACATAAAGGCATGGCAAGTGGAAAATGGAGTCAATTTTCTCTTGTTGAACAATTAGCAAATATAGGAAGCGAAGTAGGGAGGTCTATAAGATGGTTCAAAGCAAATGATAAAGAAAGATTTGAATCATCATTTATAAGGGCATTGGAACTTTTTGAATTAACTCTTGCAGATAATAGATGGAAAGGCAGAAGAAAAGAAATTGCCAGAAGCAAAGAAGTATTTTGTTCGTTATTAACTGAGCCTGAATTTTTTAAAGAAATTGACCATGAATTTGATTCGCTTAATGAATATTTTTTACAATTTGGAATAGCTGCAAATGCTAAGAAGGGAAGGTAACACCGCCGTTTAAAAACTACTTTTTCTTTCCATACTTCTTCTTTTTATCAGCTACCAAAGATTTCTGCTTTTTCGTTTTATAAATTACTTTTGATGCCGGGATGTTTTCTTTCAAAGATTTGCCGGTAACTGGTTTAGATTCATCAGGGAACCGGGTTTTTCGATCAGAATATTTTGGAACAATCAGAATATCTTCACCTAAAGCCGCCTCAATCTTAGCTATTGTTTTTATGCTGAAGTTATGATTACCATACATCCATTTAGAAATCTCCGACTCTTTCTTTCCAAGCTTATCAGCTAAATCTTTCAATGTTAAATTTTTCTGTTTTAAATAACAATTTATTTGAGCAGGAATAATCATTGAAATTTCAACAAATCTACTTAATTCTTCTGGCGTATTTGCTAATATTTCTAAAAAAAGTTTGTTTGTCATATTAATTACTAATGTAATGTTTTTGTAAACATATAGAAAAATATATAAATAATAAATCCATGTTGACAGTAGTCCGTTGTTTAATAGTCTACTTAGTTGGAATTTTGTATAATGGATATTAAGAAAAATTTTGGAAAAAAGCTAAAACAATTAAGATTGGAAAAAGGCTATTCCCAAGAAAAGCTAGCGAATTTGGCTGAACTAGATAGAACTTATATACCAAGTATTGAAAAGGGTGATCGAAATGTATCAATAACAGTTATCGAAAAATTAGCTATGGCACTTAATATAAAAATATCAAAATTCTTCGAGTGAAAAATGATTGAATTAGAAAAATATATAAATGAAAAGTTTGGAATAAAAGAACAAGTATTTTTAAAAGTTTTGAAAATGAGCCCAGGTGCGGAAGGATACTTGCTGGGTTCGATAGGTGAACTGTTGTTTAAAGAATATGCAGAATCATTAGGATATGATGTGTTCAGAATAAAAGAAAAACCAGAAGGTGGAAATAATGCAAAAAGTGATGATGCAAGAGGTGATTTTTATATTAGAAAAAAAGATACCGAAAAAGATGAATGGCTTGTAATAGAATGTAAAGGTGTTAAATCTAATTCTGAAAAAAGGTGTGGTTTGATAAAAATTGACAATTGTATAAATGTATTGGTTAAACACTCAATTGAAAGAGATCAACATATAGAGAGTATTTATAAATCTGGTATTAATGCTTACAAAGATACCAAGAAGAAATGGCAAAAGAAAAATCGTGGGAAAACTTTTCCAGATTTCAATTGGAACAAAAATAGTCCTGGTGCGGGTATACCTGACTTAAATTCTTTATGGAAAGATAAAGAGGAAATAAAAAAGTGGATTGAAAGTTTTTCTGCTGGTGCTTTTACTGAAGAAGCATTTTGGAATCTAAAAGCACCCGTTAGATTGTTACAAACACATATGCCATCAACTAGAGTGGATCTGCAGACTAAAATCAAAAGTACCGGACCGTTAAAAACTGAGTTCAATATATTATGTGTAGATTTATTTCTAAAAACCGGTAATCATGAATTTGTTTTTGCAAATAGTACTAAATTAAATCATCAAAAAAAATCACCCAATCATCTACAACAAAATTATACAATTGATATCTTAGTAGAATTAAACAATTTTAAAAGAAACACTTTATTAGATCCTTGGTTTGATAATTTAGATGATTGTATTAGTAAAACTAATCCACAACCGCGTAAACTAGATAAAAGTCAACTAGATTCAAGATAAACTTGCTTTATACACAAATGTGTATTATATTTACACAAAAGTGTAAATATGAAACCACAGCTTGATCTCGAGTTATCCAAAGTCGACAATCTACTTAGAAGATTTGAAGAAATACATAATTTTATTTATGCTAATGATGGATTATCACCTCAACAGACATTAGAAGAAATAATAAAAATTTTGTTTATCAAGATATTTGATGAACGAAATAAAAAAAACCTATTTAATATTTCCATTGACGAAATCAATAATATCAAAAAATCAATAACATCTGTTAATTTCATTAATAGAATTTCAATATTACTCGAAGAAACCACTAAAGAATATAAAGATATCTTTGATATTGATGAAAAGATTAGGTTATCTGTTTCTTCACTTAGTTACACTATTAATAAATTACAGAACATTTCTTTATCGGATTCTTCTAATGATTCAAAAGGATTAGCATTTCAAAAATTTTTAGCTCATCAGGAAAAAGACAGTAGAGGTCAGTTTTTTACACCAGAGCCAATAATTAATTTTTGCGTTGAAATTATTCAGCCTAAAATAAACGAAACAATTATAGATCCTGCATGTGGTAGCGGTGGTTTTTTAATCTCAGCTTTAAACTTTCTAATAAAAAATAATTCAAATGCTAATGAGTCAATTATTATTTCTAATTCGTTATTTGGTATTGATATAAATAAAAGTATTGCAAGAATTGCAAAAATGAAATTATTATTAGAATCTAATGGAAATACAAATATATTTTGCACAAATTCATTGGATGATTTAGACGAAATAAAATTAAATTTAATATCTGGTAAAAATAACAATTTTAACGATGGATTTGATATAGTATTAACTAACCCCCCTTTTGGAACAATGGGTAAAATAACAGACAGGAAAATTCTAAGTCAGTTTGAAATGGGTCATAAATGGACAAGTTTAAATGGAGAGTACATAAAAACAAAACAATTAATTAATGCACAATCTGCTGAAATTTTATTTATAGAAAGATGTCTAAATCTTTTAAAAGAAGGTGGTAGAATGTGTATAGTTTTACCAAATGGCCATTTTGAAAATTCATCTTTAGAATATTTACGATTTTTTATTAAGAAGAATGCATTAATTTTAGGAATTGTAAACTTACCACAAGAAACTTTCATTCCTTACGGAACTGGTGTAAAAACTTCTTTATTATTTTTAAAAAAGGATAGTTCTAACATTAGAAAAAATTATTCAATTTTCTTTAGCAAAATAAAAAAAATTGGTTATCAAGGTAACAAAAATGGAACTCCAATTTATCAAAAAGACAAATTTGGAAATATAATTAAAGATATTAATAAAAATTCTTTAGTTGATGAAGATCTTTCTAAAGTCATTAATGAATATAAAATTTTTCAAGATACAAACATAGTTAATACAGATAATTCCTTTAAATTAAATTATGCAAATTTAAATGGTAGGTTTGATTATGATTTTTATTCACCTGAAAATAGAAATCTAATATCAATTTTAATAAATAAGAATGCAGTTTATTTGGGAGATATTGCTTATATAGTAAAAAATAAAAGCAATGTTTTAAAACAACACGATAAAGTAGTTGAATATATCGAATTATCAGATATAAATACACATTCCTTTGAAATTATTAATTCAACTTCATTTAAGGTTCATGAACTTCCTACACGAGCTTCATATGATATCAAAACTGATGATATTATTACTTCGTTAGCAGGCAATTCAGTCGGCACTAAAAAACATGCAACAGCTCTTGTAACTGAGGAATTTAATGGCTTTATTTGCTCAAATGGCTTTAGAGTTTTAAGAAACTTCAAAATAGATAGTTTTTACTTACTATATTTCTTAAAAAGTGATGCTTTTTTAAAGCAAATGTTTATGTACCGAACTGGAGCTGCTATTCCTTGCGTATCGGACAATGATTTTGCTAAGATTTTGGTTTATCTACCAAACGAAAATACAATAAAAAAAATTGCTCATAAAATGAGAGAAGCATTCAATTTGCGTCAAGAATCTAAAAAATATATTGAAGATATTGAAAAGGAGTATCAAATCTAAAAAAGTATTTTTTATATTGTAATATGTTACTAAACTGAAAATTTAAAAGGTAGAGTTAATTTATCATCTTACTCAATACATCAACCAAATTATCAATATCCTCTTCCTTATTTTCTCTTCCGAAGGAAATTCTGAGTGAAGACCTGGCTGTTTCGTCATCACAGCCGATTGCTTTTAATACATGGGAGGGCTGCACTGAGCCCGATGTGCAGGCAGAACCGGATGATACTGCAATTCCATTCATATCAAGCTTTATAAGAAGTGTATCTGCATCAACTGAAGTATTTTGCGGATTAAAAGAAATGTTAACAATATTATTTAAAGAATTACCTGATTCTTTTGAATTGATAATTATTTTATCTGCAAAATCATTTTTTAATATACTAAATAGTCTTTTTTTCAAACTAGCATAATGATTTATATCCTTATCCATTTTTTCCTTTAATATTTCCACAGCTTTTTTGAAACCTGCAATTGCGGGAATGTTTTCAGTACCGCCGCGTCTGTCCCTTTCCTGTTTGCCGCCATGTATGAGCTTATCAATTGGAGTTTCTTTTTTTATATACAGTGCTCCGATTCCTTTTGGTCCGTAAATTTTATGGGCAGATATTGTTGCAGTTGTGCTTCCAATTTCGTTAACATTGAAATTAACTTTCCCTATGCTCTGTACAGAATCGGTATGAACAAAAATATTTTTTTCTTTTGCAATATTTACTATTGCCGGAATATCATTTATAATACCCAGTTCATTATTTGAGTGCATTACACATACCAGTAATGTCTTATCTGTAACCGAATCTTTAATAAAATCTATATCAACTTCACCGTATTTATTTATTGGGGTATAAGTAATTTCAAACCCAAACCTGTAATGTAAATACTCCAGTGTTTCTCTTATTGCTGAGTGTTCAATAGGAGATGCAACGATATGATTTTTTTTATTTAGATGTGCAAATGCAAGTCCCTTAAGTGCAAAGTTATTTGCCTCAGTACCGCCGGAAGTAAAATAAATTTCCGATGAACGGGCACCAATAAATTCTGCAATTAAATCTCTTGCGTCTTCAAGCATAACTTTGACCTGCCGGCCTGCCGAATGCACAGATGACGGGTTACCGTAGCTATCCTTTAAATAGGGGAGCATGGCATCCAGCACACGTTCATCTATTTTTGTAGTTGCAGCATTATCTAAATAAATATTTTCCATAACCTGCAAAAATATTTTAAATAGTGGGGGAATGCAATGCAAAATAGTTCATAAGGTTCATAAAGTTCATAAAGTTCATAAAGTTTATAAGGTTTGTAAGGTCAACATCCTCTTTCCCAAATTTCCATTTGGGAAAGTTCTTTTGGAGGATTGCAAATCACCCGTTAAAACCTTACAAAATAGTCCCCAAGGGATCTAAGGAAAATTTGGTAAGGAGTGGTGTGAAGGAAATTAGGTTTAGTTTATTGTGAAGAAATTTTGGTATGGAAAACTCTTCTCTATACAAACCTTACAAACCTTACAAACCTTACAAACCTTACAAACCTTACAAACTGTCTTCTTTCTCTCCGATTTTTCCACTATTTTTGTATTACACAATGATATATAAGAAAATCGTCCGTCCCGTTTTGTTCCAGTTTGATCCTGAAGCGGTTCACAATTTTACTATGAATATGCTTTCTATAGGCATTATGGATAATGTAATGCGTCCGTTTTATCATTATGAGAATGAAAAGCTGAAGGTTAAGGTGGGTAATCTCACATTCCGCAATCCTATTGGATTAGCAGCCGGAATGGATAAAAACTGCACTGCACTTCATGCATGGGATGCAATGGGTTTCGGTTTTGCTGAAGTCGGAACCGTAACACCTTTGCCGCAGGAAGGTAATCCAAAACCGAGGATGTTCCGCTTACCTGAGTACAGGGCAATTATTAACCGGCTCGGATTTAATAATCATGGTGCAGATGAGTTTGAAAAAAATATTCATACTGCAAAAGAAGATTTATCCAATGACTTTATTACGGGGGTTAATATTGGCAAGAACAAAAGAACTCCCCTTGAAGAAGCTTACCAGGATTATAAATTTTCCTTCGAAAAGCTTTATGAATATGCGGACTATTTTACTATAAATGTCAGCTCACCTAATACAGAGGGACTTCGTGAGCTTCAGCAGAAAAAATATATAGATAAAATTTTAAATTCACTTCAGCAATTAAATAAGGAGCTTGATAGGATTTACCCTGATGGCTCGAAAGATATATTTCTAAAAATCGCACCTGACCTCACCGAACAGGAAATTGGAGATATAATTGAAGTATCAATCAATAATAATCTTACCGGAATTATTGCGACCAACACAACAATCTCACGAGAATCGCTTCCTGATGGCGTGACCTATGAAATAGGCGGATTAAGCGGCAAGCCGCTGAAGGAAATGGCAAACAATGTAATCAAGTTCATAAAAGATAAAGCCGGCGATAAGCTTGCGGTTATTGCCTGCGGCGGAGTGTTTACTGCAAAAGATGTGAAGGAAAAGCTTGACCTGGGTGCATCACTTGTTCAAATGTACACAGGATTTATTTATGAAGGACCATTTGCGGTGAAGAAGATTAAGAAGAGAATGGTGAAGGAGAAGTAAAATTATAATCTCTCCATTTTACCTCTCATCTTAATTCTAAAAGCAAATGGTAATTTCTCTTTCCTTATTGTGTTTATCATTAGCTCCCAATTATTTATAAGTAGTTTTACCATTTCCCAATGTTTGGCTAGATTTTTTGGTATACTGAGAAAAAAAACCCAATCTGTGTTTCTTGTATAGTTCATTTTGTAGATTGTCTCTTTGGATTCTAAAATCTTTAGTAATTAGTATGGATTTTTCTTTGCCGATTTCAGGAATAATTATTTCGTCTTTAGCACCTTTTCCAAACTTTTCCTTTGTTGACATAACCATAAAATCTTCAAAATAACCTTTATTTAAGGAGTTTAAAGCATCAGCAACATATTCAGAAAGGTTTTCATCTAAATAGATAAGTGTCATGCAGCTTTTTTATAAAACTCTATTGCATCACAAATTTCCTTTTCGGAAATGTCATACAAAACGGATAGGGTTTTTATTTTTTCTCCACTTTGATACATAGAATAAATTGTATCAGTAACTATGTTGCTTCCCTTTATAACAGGTTGTCCAAATTGATGGTGAGGATCCACAACAATACTGCTATCTTTGCCTCTGGGCCAATATCTTTCAGCTAACGAATCATCTGAAAAATCAATTTTGTTTGCAAAGCTCTCAATAATTTTTCCAAAGTTTAACTGACAAGTTGGGTCGGCAGATATAAGGTCCTTTTCAAAGTAATACCAAATATGTTGGCCATCCGTAAGAATTTTACGATTTGCAAAAGGATAAGGAGTTTTTAAATGTTTTGCAATTTCTTTTCTTGCTTTCACTACTCCTTTTGTATGTACACCGCATTCCTGGAGCTGGAAAAAAGTATAAAGTTCAATAAGTACGTAAAAATTTACTGCCTTCTTGTAATTCTTAACAGACCAGCTATAATTATCATGAAACAACTCTTTTCCAATTCCTTCATCCCAATATTTTTTTATATATCTTCGCACCTTATACAAAGGATAGCCCAATAATAAGCCAATATCAGGAATAGTATAAATGCCTGAACCTAATTCTTTTTTATTTTGTATTTTTATTGGCAATTTATTGAATTTTTTTCAGATTAATTTTAATACTAAAAATAACTAATTTATTATATCAAAACAATAAACATCGTGTATGAATTTCAATGAAGAGTTCAAAGGAGTTATTTAACAAAGATCTTATGCAATGAAGAAAAAAATAATTAACTGTAAACAGCTCCTCGCTTGTCAATTTTTAAAATTAATACAACTATCTGCTCATGAATAATTTCATAAATTATTCTGTGTGTTCCTACTCTGTATGAATGATATCCTTTTAAATCTCCGGTCAAAAATTTACCGCTATAGGGATTTCCGGAAATTATTTTAAGAGCTTTTTCAATCCTTCTTAATAAGGATTTATTCTTCTTAATATTTCTGAATTGTTTTTCCGCAGCTGCGGAAAAAACAATTTGATAACTCATACTGTCTTCCGCTTTGATTTAAAAGTGTTTTTTGTAAGTTTCTTGGTATTTATATCATAATGAAAATAATTACCTTTTAAATAATCCTGTTTTCCCTTTTTTAGCTCTTTCGAAATTTTTGGATTATCACTCAATATTTCAATAGTTTCTTTTAAGGATTCATAATCCTCAAGAGGCAGTACAACTAAAGGCTTATCACTTTTAATATTTATATTATTTTTCATTTTATTTTTAAACTTAATAAAAATACTTAATTTATTATCTTTAAACAATAAGTAATTTTTAAGAATTTCTTAATCTTAGTTATTAGTAATATAGTTATTCGTTTTTTGATTTGGATAGCCCTAAATCAATAATTTTGTCATAAAATAATAAATTAATATATGAATATCACATTCAATGAATTTATACTTGAAGATAAACACCTTCTTGCCGATTTCATGACATTTGATTCATGGAATTTCCATCTTACAGTTAACATGGATAGGGACGAGGTTTTGAAAAGCATTGAAGAAGGATTTTATTCTAATAACAGCACAAGGTCTTTCTGGATAAAAGATGAAAATGAAGCAGTTGGATTTGTAAGATTATTTGATCTTGGAAAAGATGTCGACGATTCCGAAACACCGCTGTTTGACATTAAAATTCACAGTAAATTCAGAAATAAAGGTATTGGCTGCAAAGCGGTAAAATGGCTTGTTGATTTTGTATTCACTAATTATCCTAATAAATTCAGGATTGAATCTTTTACAAGAATAGACAATACCTCAATGAGGAAAGTACTTGAAAAATGCGGCTTTGTGAAGGAAGCACAGTTCAGAAAATCATGGCGGGTGCTGGATAGTGAAAATGTTGATACAATCGGTTACGGCATATTAAAAACCGATTGGCTTAATAATACCGTAACACCTGTTGAGTGGGATAAATAATTCTATCTATTTATATGGTTCGTAATTAAATTCCTTAAAGTATTCACCAACTTTCAAATCATGATAAGGTTGGAAATTTTTTGTCATGTATGATACATATCCGGATTGTATTTCTACTATTCTATCCCACCTTACCTCATCAAATTCCCATCCGTAATATGTCCTTAGCTTTGGATAAAATTTACCTGTTCCGATTATTTTCCAGTCAACGCTGTCATTTTTACTGTGAAATGTTGCCGGTAAATAATGGATTCCGGGACCTAGGTCAATATTTAATTCAAAATCTTCAATCTCTCCATTTGCCCAGCTTGTACCTGTCTGCAGGTGATAATCGTAGCTTGTGCCTTCTACTCCGGTACTTCCTCTGAATAAATATGAATGTTTGATTATATTCATGCCATTTTTAAATTCAGCATCAAAATAATATATGAAGTTATAAGTATATTGGTCGAAATTTATGCTCTTACTGCTTGAATCTATTGTCTTATTGATTTTAAAAGGCAGAGATGCATCATTTAAGATAACGGTGAAATCTTTAATTTGCGGGTGTTCACTGGTTTCAAAGTCTACATCGCCGTTTGCAGAAGGTGTAACAAAGCCAACGGTCAGGATTCTTTTATCACCGGGATTATAAAACTCAAAATATACATCGACACTTATCCAGTTATCCTGTACTTTTTTAAGCGTAAGAATTTCTTTTTTTAATTCGATTGAAGTTTCTTCCATGGGGTAAAGGTTACCGCCTGAGGCATAGAATGAACCGTCATTAGCAGATGATATTCCGGTGAAGAGTATAAAAAATAATAATACATATGAAATTCTCATGTTATATTCTTTTTAAATTTTTTTTAATTGTTCTTTTCAATGTTCTTCAAAAATCCTGTTAACAAATATATACTGAACAAAGTTAATACACTGAAAATTATCAGCAGGTTCAAATCTGAATCTAGTCCTTTTCTATTCATTAAAAAAACCAGTGTGCCTATTGTAATATCCATTAATATAAAGAATACCAGCATTACAATAGCAAAAGGGTAGCCCATATTCTTTTTCTTAAGCAGAAAAAGACCAATTAAAAAGCTTCCCGGTAATAATACTGAAAGGTCAAGAACATGTACCGGATTTGTATATAAACCGGTATCGGCGAGTTCTTTGGGAATATCACTTGCTAACTGAGCAGGAATAATTGAAGACAGCCATATAAAATAAAACAGGAATGCTATTATTATAAAATAAACACCGGTGGTTTTACGCGGTATTCTATCGTTAAACCATGCATCTATTGGTTCAGTTAAATTTAAATAAAGAAAATATATAAACGAATAAAAAGACAATCCAAGAGTAATACAGTATACTACAAACAGGTTATTAAAATGTAAGCTAAAGCAATAGATTACAAAAGTATAAATAAGGTAAAAAACCGTACCACCCCAAAGTAAAAACCCGGCTTTGCTTTTTCTGAAAGCAAGTATTGATGTAATCAATAATACCGGTGTTATAAGAATCAGGTCTATGGCATCCTGCCCGGTTGACTGAATTATCCAGTTTTGGGTTTCTTTGGAATACATATCAGGGACAAGTAATCCAACTAAGCTGGAAAATATTACAAGTAATGCAAGAGGTATTGATAAACTTAATATGATTTTACCGCGGTTATTATTTTTCAATGAGAAGCTATTCTTAATTTTTTTAATTTGCCAGTTTTATATCAACCAGCTTCTTTATATCTTTAATAATCTTTTTATTATTCACATCAATTCTGAATCCTCTTCCTTCGGCATAAACCTTAGCTGCGGAAATTATATCCTTAATTTCTTTTGAAATCCCGCTAATCATTGCTTCTTCAGTTGCTTTGCTGCCAATTACAAATGATACTTTAAAACACTTATCACACGGCATAAAATAAACCAGCACACGTTTTTTATCTTTTACGCGGAAATTCCATCCAAAGCTTTTCCCGGGATACGCCCACTCTTCAAATGCTGTGGGATATTTTTTATAAATATAATCTCTGATTTCCTTCCATAATTTGTAATTGCCGTTCAGGGCTTTTTCAAGTGATTTTTCATCCGGCCTGGATGATTTATCGGTAAATATACTTGTAGGCATATTATTTATTTTTTGAAATTAAATTATTATAATAGTCTTTCCACATAAAACCAACCTTTTCAATCCATTTTTCAACCACCTTTTGTCCCCGGAAAGTATCCCATTCCATTTCAAGAGCGTAATGGCATTTAACACCCAATCCAACTCTGCTGTGATGGCAATACCTGCACTCAAGCGGCTGTAAACCAGTACCGAATAGCTCACACAATCCATCTTTAAGAAATGTGCATCCGTTACCGGAGTATTCCTGTAATGCAAAATTGGTTTCCGCTCCTTTAAAAGCAGGAGAGATTACACCGAAGGTAAACTCAGGCGAAACCTCAAGCATAAACCTGTTTGCATAATCAGAATCAATTGCTGCAATAGCTTCATCAACGCTCCACCAGCCGGGTCTTGAGCAATAGCTTTTGCATATATCACATGAACAGGGTTCTGACGGTGGAAATATTTTATTTAATTTTGCTGAAGCCATCAGTGCATGCACCCCATATAAATTTTTGTTTTATAATATTTGGCATCCGGAAATTTGGACAGAAGAATGTTTGTCAAACTATCTGCTGATAATTTTTCATCTAATGAATAAAAATCTGCAATCACAATCATCTTTTTTTTATCAGCAAATTTATAGTCAATTGTATCATAAAAATACTTCATTTCAATGCTTAGGAAATTCTGAATATACATAGGACGACGGGGAAAATATTCTCCTGCATATATTGGATCTGGTTCATAATTATCAGGATATATTAATCCTTTTTCTGGATCAAATGTTTTATCCTGGTAATCGACCTTTGTGTTTAGCAATGCTGCAGATTCTTCACATATGTTCTGAAGCTTTTTGTAATTATATCCTTCGGCAACCTGTACCAAATAAAAAGTACCCCATGGATATTCATTATCTTTATTTTCAAGAGAGTCTTTCTTATCATCGAAACTTTCCTCATTTATAAAGCTTTTTATTGTATCGTCATTTATCGTAGGCGAATTATATATAGCCGGTGTATTTGAAAGGGAAAAAAGGATAGTGAAAATAATCACAAATATTACATAAGATATTATTTTAGCATACTCTCTCATATTGTAAAAATAATCAAATTGAAGTTATATAACTATGAGGAAAAAGGAACAGGCAGATTTATATATCCAACAAATCCTTTATCTCATACTCTATCCTAGCTTTTTCAACTACTTCAGTTATAAATCCGCTTTTTCCTTCTAAATATGCCGGTCTGTCAGCAGGAAATTTCTCTGCCAGCTGTATTTTCAATTCAGCATATTTTTCCATTGCTTCACTGTGAGCTCTTAAATAATTACGGAATAATATATGGTCATACCACATTTTTCCGAATAATTCTTCCACATGAACATAATGAGTCCTGTTGGATTCAGGACCTTTAGCAAAATGATACCCTCCTTTAACTCCAGCACCATGCCTATAATGATATCCAAGCTCAATTAAAGGTCCGATACATTTGTCACAATCGGAAAAGGTTTTTACTGCCACAGCAATATCAATAACCGGCTTTGATATTAATCCCGGAATTGAAGTGCTGCCTACATGCTGGATATCAAGTGCAATTCCGCCTAATGCTTCATGAAGTAACTTTTCTTCGTCTTTATAAATTTTTACCCATCTTTTGGAATAAAGTGATAATCTAACAATATCCCGCGGCAATCCAATTAGATTTTCAGACATAATTTATATTTCAATTTCTGAATTCATCCTTAATGCACTTTTGATGTAATCCATTTAAAAGGTACAAGCATTGATACCTTTTTCTTATACTGGATGTATTCATTTCCAAACTCATGAACCAGTTTTTGTTCTTCAAGCAATGTACCAACAACGATATATATACTTAATATCACATTAATAAT
Source organism: Ignavibacteriota bacterium (assembly GCA_003820375.1). Taxonomy (GTDB): domain Bacteria; phylum Bacteroidota; class Ignavibacteria; order Tepidaquicellales; family OLB5; genus RPQH01. The sequence goes on along the minus strand of RPQH01000053.1, from coordinate 13,348 downwards.
TAAAGTAGTATTATCAAGGTCACTTGACCATAAAAGAGGGAGAACACCTGAATAATACGGATGCCTGATAACACCAAGTATACCGCTTGAATCAAGCTTTCCTGTTTCATTCATTAAGTTGTGATTTGTATTTTCTTTTATTTGAGCAATGCCAAAAAAACTTGACATGCTGTAATGCCTGGAACCAAGAATAAATAATAATATTCCAATTGCAAGAAGGAAATACTTAACAGGAAGAAAGTATCCTTCCCAGGTGAAAAACGGTTCTTCTTTTATTGAGTATGAGTAAATAACAATCGGGACCAGTACTAAAAGAGAAACAACATTATAAAATAACCTGTAGTACCGGTAATAATTGCCTAACTTCTTCTTTAAGAATCCCGTAGCAGTCTGTGTAATCATACCGCTGTGAATTATGCAGAATAAAATCCATAACGCTGAAAGAATTAGATATTTCATAGTTATTTATTTTATGTTATCTGAATTATAAGTTTAGATTCTTATAAAATTGGAGATTTACCACACATACGGAATCAATCTGTAATTAACCTTCTTTCTATAATCTTCATAACCCTGCAAATTTTTAATCAAAAATTTTTCTTCATCAAGCAGCCTGATTACCATTGAAATGATTACACCAATTCCAAATATCAAAGCCCATAATGAACCTAATGCTAATGGTGAAAATATATATATGAACAATGAGCCCATATACATCGGATGCCGGACGATTGCATATGGACCTGTTGATATCAGTTCCTGTTCTTTCTCAACTTGTATGCTGCTTGAAGCATAACTATTTTCTTTGAATGTTAGAAAAATAATCCAGAATCCGATTCCTATTAATATATCAGCGGCTATTACTAAATAAACAGGGATGTTCGAAAGATGAAACTGAAAATCAATTCCCGCAAATGCAATCATAATGAATGAAAATACTGCCATAAGCCGATGAACAAGTTTCCTGGCTTTTCCTTCTTCTTTAGAAGCACCTGAAAGTCGCCGTTCAATAAATTTCGGGTCTTTTTTCATAAAGTATGGGATTACAATTATTGACCATACAACCCATAGCGACCAGTAAACCCATCCCTGCCAGTATTTTAATGACCATGCGGTTAAAAATATAATTAATGCCCAGGCAATAAGCATTATTGTTATGCCTTTTATTGCTTTTCTTTTGATGTTATCCATTCTAAAAAATTATTATTTTACTTTTTGTTATTGAACAATTCATCCAGGTAAGTATAAACATCTACAAATATACCTTCATCTATCATCGCTAATATCTTTTCTTGTCCTGCCCACATTGCATCGCAAACTTCATCCGGTTGAAAAATTAATCTATCTATATCTATATTTTCATTGAACAACCACACATCAACAAAATCAGGTGAATCAAAATGTTTCCTTTTTATTCTGTATAATAGTTTGCCATTGCCGGGTGAGAGGTCAATACCCATTTCTTCCTTCACTTCTCTAAGTGCTGCAGTTAAGCTGTCATCACCTGTTATTGCAGAGCCGCCGGTAGTATCCCACATCAACGGGTATGTTTTATTTGCTGTCCGCTTCTGAATTAAATATTCACCTTTGCTGTTTTTTATCCAGATATGAACTACAAGATGATATTCACCGGGTTTCATTGGTTTTCCGCGTTCAACGGTTCTGCCGGTTTTATTGAAGTTCTCATCAAGTATATCCCATAATTCTATTGTCATGTCAAATATGTTCTTACTCTTTTTATTTCCGTTTCAATATCTTCAATTTTATATTCCAGCTCAATAACCGGATTTATATTATAATCACTAATCAGCTTATTAAAATATTTTAATGCACCTTCATCCGGCGGCTGATGAGCATCGTAAGTTCTGTCATTCCAGTGTAAATGAACAAGCTTAATGTGTTCGCCCAATTTTTTTATCCAATGCTCTAACTCTGATGTTAGCAGTGCATGCCCTGTATCAAAACAAACCTGTACTTTTGGTGAGTTTACTTTTTGTATGAGTGAAAGCAGATTCGAGCTGTTATTTTCATAAACATTTTCTACCAGTAAAGTTAATTTGTCTCCGGCTTCATTAGCTAATTCATTCCAGAAATCAACCTGCCTGTCAATTTTTATATCCTGTACTTTTTGGTCTCTTATCCACGGATTAAACTGGCTGTGAAACACAACAAATGAAGCATTTATCATATTTGCAATATATATGCATTGTTTGTACCTGAACTTTGTCAGCTCAACTACCCGTTTATCAGGACTTCCGGGATTCAAATCAAATGCAGCGCCGTGAACTGATATCGTTTGATTAAAATCTTTTAATTTTACCACGCATTCATTTACAAAGCTTTTCCAGTCACCATCAAGCAGGTTTGTATCTGATACTTTATCGATGTTAATGCCAATGTTCAGAGCATTATATTTTTCTGCATCAAAGATGTCAAGATTATCTAAACTTTGAATTAGGTTGTATTTGTTAGTCATAGTTTAATTTTTATTTATAGTTATAACTTTACGTAATGTATAATTGTCAAATTCGAATCCTACCCCCTCACCCCCCAGCCCCCTCTCCATGTGGAGAGGGGGCTGGGGGGTGAGGTGTCTGATTACTTACCAAATATAGGGTATTAATCTGTAACGAACCTTGCTGCAGTATTCATCATATCCTTCAAGATTCTTTGATAAAAATTTCTCTTCATCAAGCAATCTTAGAATAATTGCAGCTATAACACCAACTGCAAAAAGAATACCCCAAAATGAACCTAACGCTAAAGGTGTAAATAAAAAAATGACCAAAGCCCCTGTATACATCGGATGCCGGACAATAGCATATGGTCCTGTTGTTATTACTTTCTGTTCTTCACCCACTTCAATAATACTTGAAGTATAGCTGTTCTCTTTGAATACAAGAAAAATAAAGAAAAAGCAAAGCAGTATTATTATATTCGAGATTATTACAAGATACACAGGAACATGTGACCATTGATAGCGGTAATCAAATCCTGAAATAACTATTGCTGCAACTGAAAAGAAGCTTGCTAAACCCTGAATTATCTTCTGGCTTTTTTCCTTCTCTGCAGTTGGACCGCCATGCACACGCCGTTCAATAAGCTTCGGGTCTTTTTTTAAAAAATAAATTGTGATGAAGAGTGTTGAGCCAAAGAAAACAAGCATATAAAGCCATCCTTGCCTGTAATAAATTGTCCCTGCAGGAAGAAAAACAAATAAACCCCAAACAATCATCAGGAAAAAAAAGCCCTGGAATGCTTTCTTGGTCACGTTGCTCATTAGTTCTATAACATTTTCTTTAAATTAATTGATGGATTTGTTTTTATCTATTCAAAAAAAAACATCATACAAACATTTATAAATGATTGCATGATGTTTCCAAAAAATGATTGTAATATTTCTTATGGTATTACAAGTTCCTGCCCGGGTTGTATTTTGTTGGGGTCATCAAGCTTATCGCGGTTAGCTTCAAATATTTCATTATACCGGTTAGCATCACCGTAATGTTCCTTTGCTATTTTGCTAAGTGTATCACCGCTTTTAACCGTATATGTTTTGCCAGATTTTGCAGCACCTCCGGCTTCACCGCCGGGATTATCCATTGTAATATCTGCCTCGATATCGGTTGGATTCTCGCCGCCAATCTCCTTAATCTTGTTCCATAACTGTACCTTCTCATCAGGTCCTTTTACTGTTCCGCTGAACTTTAGCTTTCCATCTTCCTCACGGACTGAAACGTTTCTTGCTCCAATACTTTGTCCCATATCTATAACAGGACGGTACTTATCTTGTAATGACATAGCATCTCCTTTCATTAATTTTGCTAAAATATGTAAGGGAGCAACGCTGATGTATTAAAATAGGTTCCTTGCAATAATTCTATCATTATCACACAATTCTATAATGTAAAAAATAAAGTTTATCTAAACCAGAATATAAACGGTAAAATAAATATTACCACCAGTGTCCATACTAAATATACCGGCAGATATGAAGCCGTAGTTCTTTCAACCGAATCAATTTGCTTATTTTTAAAATAGGACAGGTAAAGGTTTTTTGAAATAAGTATCAGGTTAATAAATATAAGAATATTGGAAACAAGTACAACTGTTCTGTTAGGTGTCAATTCAAGATAAATTATTATTCTTGAAATAATAACTCCCAAAGCAATTAGATTTATCAGAATAGTTACAACGGAAAGTAAAAAAAGAATAAGAACATTTACATTTTTTTCATTTGTTTTGCTTAACTCCGAAAGAGAAAATATTATTAATGCCGTTACACATAAGAGCATAATGTTAAAAGCAATTAACAGGTCTCTGTTTAGTAATAAATTGCTGCCTGAAAAGAACAACGTTATTAAATAAATTACAAGAGTTATAAGTACAAGCGGTGTAAATATTTTGGCAATAACAGGAGCAATTTTACTTGTAATGTTAGGATATGTATTTATTAAAAACATAGACACAATGGGAGCTGAAACTGCACCGTAAACAGCAACATTTTTAAAATAGAATTCAGTTATATTCATTTTTATTGCCTCGAAAAGTACATTAGTCAAACCCGTTAAAAAACCGCCTGCGATTAAAATTAAGCCGGTCATAATAACAAGCTCCCCGTTATACCTTATAAAATCAATTCTTTTATCAATATTTTTATATTCAAAGCCGGTATAAACAATTCCCCAAATGCACCACATTATAAAAGGTACATGATAGAAAGCATTATTTATAGAATCACTTTTTATATAAGGCAGCAGGTTAACATATATAAGTAATATAATTGCAGTTGATACATATGTAAGAAATTTTTTAGTTTCGAATATCTTGTTTTGCCGGAGTGTGTAAAAAATAATACCACTGAAGACAATTATTGCAAGGTTCCGGGGATAAAAAATCTCGTGTTTCAGCCATGGCAGTATATCAGGCAGCTTCACGAATGTTCCTGCAATTAATGAAATCAGTATAACTGCAATCAGATCTTTTTTATCAAATTTGCCTGTTTCTTTTTGCGATTCCGAATCTAATCGTATCTTCCAGAATTTAATAAGCTCTGTATCATACTGTGGAGATATCTCATAGAAGCTCTGCCGGAAATCTTTTTTGTTTTCCCTGTACAAGCTTTCAAGCTTCTCTGGATTATTTATATTCTCTATAATGAGGTCTTTCATTCTTATTGCCGTTATGTTTTTTAGTTTAATCTTTTATCTTTGGGTTTACTGTTTTGCTTTTAATTTTCTGTTGTTAGGATTTATTGGAATCCAGTTATAATCATCAGCCTGTGCAAAGCTGTTTCCGGAATCCAGCTCTTTAAAATCAGTAATCTCATATTGACCTTTTTGAAACGGAATATCAAATAAAAAAGCAGCAAAGAAAAGATATTTGTTTTTTTTATTTGAATCCGGACCGGGCAATAAATTTAAGTTTAACTGAAACCGTACTGTCATAGTATCGTCCGGATGAACGATTGTCATTTCATATATTTCTTCACTGTAAATAATGTTTCTTGAATATTCATATTGTGTAGTATCATCATTTATGTTGAATTGTTCTTCCGATTGCACATTGTCCTTGTTTATTCTTAGCAAATTGATTTTATATTCCTTTAAACTTTGACCAGTGATGTATCTGCCGTCATTACTTAGTTTAACATTAATAGCAGTGTGCGGAACCTGAGCAAAAGAGCTTAAAGAGAAGAATACGAGATATAATATTAATAATGATAATATTTTCATTTATAGATTAATTCAATATTACTAATATAATTACATATTTTCAGTTAAATATAAGGAAATATAGCTTTTGAACTTATATTAATCCATATAAATTACTGTATTTATGAAGATTATGAATTTGCTTATGATTTAAGTGTTTACAATATATAGTAGTTAGTGGAAATTATAATATTTTAGGATTATAATCCTAAAATATTATAATATATTGGGATTGTAATCCTAAAATATTATTATTAATTTCAGATATGAGTATTATCAAACGGTTTTTAGAAGAAAATATAATAAACAGCCTTAATAAGGGTAAAGCAGTTATTATTATTGGTGCGAGGCAAGTTGGCAAAACAACTCTGGTTAACTCTATTGTAGACACGTTAAACATTAAAACATTAAATCTTTCAGGAGATGAACCTTTTATAAGAGAGCATTTAAATCAAATAAGCTTATCGGAATTAAAAGCGATGATAGGTAACAATAAGTTACTGGTATTTGATGAAGCACAAAGGATTACTAATGTGGGTTTAACTTTAAAGCTAATTGTAGATAATATTAAAGATGTTCAGGTTATTGCAACAGGTTCATCTTCTTTTGAGTTAAATGAAAAGATAAAAGAACCATTAACAGGAAGAAAATATGAATATAAGCTTTATCCTTTTTCATTTGCCGAGATGGTTAATGAAAGTTCAATTCTAGATGAAAAAAATAAATTAAACCAGAGATTGATTTTTGGGTATTACCCTGAAATAGTAGTTAAAAGCAATGAGCAAATTGAGCTCTTGAATAATCTTGCAGGAAGTTACTTATATAAAGATATACTTAATTTTGATCTCATCAGGAATACTTCTTTACTTGATAAATTGTTAAGAGCTCTCGCATTACAGGTGGGAAGTGAAGTATCTTATCATGAAATTGCACAACTAACAGGTTCGGATAATAAGACTATTGAAAAATATATCGACTTGCTTGAAAAATCATATGTATTATTCAGGTTACCTGCTTTTGCCGGGAATCTCAGAAACGAGATTAAAAAAGGTAAAAAAATATATTTCTATGATAATGGTATAAGGAATGCAATTATTGGAAATTATAATAATATAGACAACAGATCCGATATAGGTCAGCTTTGGGAAAATTTCATAATCAGTGAAAGAATAAAATATCTAAATAATAATAAAATATATGCAAGAAGTTATTTCTGGAGAACAGTACAACAACAGGAGATTGATTATATTGAAGAGTTAAATCAGAAAATATCAGCAGTTGAATTTAAATACAATAAACATACAAAGGTAAAATTTCCAGTTACTTTTTCAAAAAATTATTCAGTTGAGAAACAATCTGTTATTACACCGCATAATATTGAAGAATTTTGTTTGTGAGAGAGGTGATTTTGTAAGAGTTATACCTTCTCATCAAATATTTTCTTCTTCAATTCAAGCACATTCAGCTCGGTAGCAAAGCCGTCTTTCCTCCAGTGTTTCTTGCATCCGCTGTAATCGAGCAGTACGCATTGAGCGGGTACATCATATCTTTTCAATTCCCATCCGCCTTCAACAAGTGTGGTAACACATGCAGATGCAACAACTCCGCGTTTTGGCTGATTTGTTTTTGGCGTCCATAATGAAAGGTCCGATGCATGCGGTATAATATAAACATCGAAATTATTCTTCCTTCCCATCTCACCAAGGCGGTTAATCCGGCATTGCGGCTCGCATCCATCACATATCAAACCTTCTTTTACTTTTTTTGCTTTGCATTTCTTATCAACATGTGTACGCATACATCCCGGTACAAGGACATTTTTTATTTCCGTATCCAGGTATTCGGTTCGGAAGGCACGATTCATTAAATCCGCACCAACCATGTTAAGATGGTATTCTATCCGTTTTCTTGTACATGAAATCCTGTCTTCACGCCAGAGATATCGTTTATAATTGCTGTTTATAAAGTTATCTACATTTTGCGTGTATTTACCAAGAGCTTCAATTGAGCTTTCTTCAAACCATTGTGTGAAATCCTCTATAGCAGTAAATATTTTCAGCAGCTCTCCGGGTGATTTAGTTTCCCAAAAGCCGCGCCACCTGATAAATCTATATGCCTGTTCTCTGAATTCACCTGTAGCTTCAAACCATTTGCAGACATGGTCTATTTGTCTGAGCGTCGGTATATCCGGTCTTTTGTTTTTAGAATCAGGAAGCAGGAAGCCGGTCATCAGGATACCGCGAGCAAAGTCAATGTATGGTTTAATGCGTTGATGTTTTTTTCTCCACTCAGCCATACGTGCAAGAGTTATGAACGGTGCATGCTTAACAGCTAATGCTGTTCCCGCATAAGAACGCCACAGAACTCCAAAGCTTATCAGCTCAAGTATATATTCTTCTATTTCGCGTAATTCTTCAAGCTTGTATGTGTTGAGGAAATCGTAATATTCATTTGCAATGGGCATAAGCGAATCTTGTGTGTGGGATAAGACAATATCTGTGAAAGTATGTACATCATTGTAATAAGCATTGGAATTAGATTGCCCGGGTTTGAGAGAATATGTTACAGCTTCCATGATTCAGTATTTAGAGATATAAATTTAGATGCTGTAATTTAGTGATAAGCTAAATTTTTATCTATTCAAAACTGATTGAAAAAACGGGGTAATGTTTTTTTCTATATTGTAATTTCAATGCCTGTTTTTTTAATTTCAGCAGCGAAGGGATTATTTAAAAAAAAATCCTGGTAAGGTATCGGGTGAGGTTCAATTCTTGTATCAAATTTGGATGCAATTAGAAAAAGTTTGACCTGCAGGTCAAGTCTATCAGCATCATTCAGGTTTTCTATAAAAAGTGCAATATCAATATCGCTGTCCGGTTTTTCATTATTTCTGGCATATGAACCGAAAATATAAGCGATTTTCAAATCAGTGTATTCTTTAGCAGCCGCAGCTATAAATTGCCTTATTAATCTATCAGTTTTTTTATCCATTTTCTATTTAGTATTATTTTTTCCCGCCATTCTTTTGTGTATTCCGGCGTACATTTTTTCCAAAATGAATTCTTGTAATCATCATATCTTGTATTGATATTAAATGTTGTAGCAGTTACCATAAACAGTTTTTGTTCTTCATCTAACTCTATCCTGCATAATTCTGCTAATCTTAATAAGTTATGTATAAGTGGTGGATACTCATTGTTTACTTTTATGAAGTAAGCTTTAAGTAGTTTTTCAATAACAAGATGTCCAATAATAAAGACCAGTTATACCTTTTATTATCGAATAAGGTATTCATTGTCTTGAAATCTTCATCCGAGCTTTCAACCCAATAATTTATAAATTTCTCTTTATTAAATTTATCTTGTACCATATTTAAACACTTATAGTGTTAAAGTTTCTTCTGCTATAAATATAACCTTTCAAAAAATATTTATCCATTCAGAATTGTCAAGAACAATAATTATTTCAAAATATTATTATAGTTTTGTTATTTAGATAGATATTCAATCACTTCACTTATAGCTCTTTGCACTTTTTTATAATCATTTTTTTTCCATTCTTCGAGAATACCTATCCATCTTTTATCACCTGTCGATTTAATTTTATCAAGCAGCAGCAATATCATTCCTCGGTTCCTGTCTCTTAGTTCATGAACGAATGCATATTCGCAGTTTCGAGATGCGATTTTCAATTTTTCCAGCAGCTCACCGGCATATAAATCCCGTTCAATTTCCCATCCTTTATCGGTGAAACTAATCAAAGGCAGTTTCCAGTCATATTCAATTCTAATATAATGGTTTTCAATCATCCAATCTATCTTTGCCAATACATCATCCGGCTTCAAATCTTTAAAATATCCATATGAAGGATTTTCATCCAGTTTAAACTCAAGTACTTTCTTTTCTTTAGAACCCTTCAGAATCTTTGCAAGCAAGGTTCTTCCTCCTTTACATACCAGACTATCAGCAGCACGGAGAATTACTTTTATTTCATTATCCGGTAAAGTGTTTATATTTTTTGAATTTAAATAGTATTTTACTCTGTTTACTTTTTTCCCCATAAACTAAGTAATTTATATTACGTACAATCTTTAAGCTTGCCATTCAGGTATTTATGCAGTACACTTGAAACTAATGTTTGGTAAGGCATTCCTTCTTCAAGCGCTTTTGCTTTCAGTTTATCCAAATCTCTTTTTGCAATTCGTATATTCATTCTCTGGTCTTTAAGCATAGTTCTTTTAGCAGCTTTTTGGAGGTGCTTCTTATATGACTTCAAATTTTTTACAGAAAACCATTCTTCCGATTCAATGCTTTTTAAAAGTCTTTTTTCACTATAACTGTTTTTCATTTTATTTCTCAGTACTTTCATCTTCCAAATCAAATATATAAGTCAAATAAGCTATTATCTATTCAAAACCATGTTTGCTTTTTATATCTTTGATAATCATCACCAAATGCCGCAGTTAATACTTTTTCTTCTCTGTCAGCTTGTGTTGACTGTATTAGTATAAACAGCATCCAAATAATTAAAAGAAAACCTAATCATAAGTATAAAAGAAGGGATTGCGATAATTAATCCAATAGTAATTCTGGTTGATTTATCAACTGATGTCATAATAAAATATGCCGGAACCGCAATAACAATTGCTGTGATTACTTTAAAAATTATCTGTTTTGTCATAATTTTTATTGAATTTATTTAAAATTGAATATTAAATCTTCTATATTCAATTTTAGTTCTGTAAATAATGTAGATTATTCAATATTAATAATGACAAAAGAATAAAATGTTAAGCGGCACTGCCGGAAAATGTGCGAATGGAATTAAAAGCTTTTTGCTTATTATTATTTTGCTCTTCAATATCAAAATCATCCTGAAGTCCAAGCCAGAACTTTGCAGAATTCCCAAAATACTTTGAAAGCCGGAGGGCAGTATCGGCAGTTATTCTTCTTTTTCCATTTATTATTTCCGAAGTCCTGGTTTGTGGAATTCCTATATCTTTCGAAAGCTTATATGCACTGATACCAAGAGGAATTAAGAATTCCTCTTTTAAAACTTCACCGGGATGTATGTTTTTTAGCTTTTTCATTTTTTAATGATAATCAATAATTTTTACATCAAATGCATTCCCATTATTCCATTTAAAAATAATTCTCCATTTATCGTTAATTCTAATAGAGTAAAATTCTTTTAAATTCCCTTTTAGCTTTTCAAGGCGGTTAGATGGAGGTATTTGTAAGTCTGCTATATTTTGTGAATTGTTCAGCATTCTTAATTTTCTCCTTCCGGTTTCCTGTATTTGAATTGATAATTCTTTAACAGGTTCGCCATTCCAAATTTTTTGGGTTTGTTTTGACCCAAACGAAATAATCATACTTCTGTGTTACGATACTAACGTTAAAGATAAGTAATATATATTAATTATTCAAGTTAATTTAAAAACTAAAAGATACATTAATACACATCCGTCCAAAACGTTTAAGTAAAAAAATTTAAAACCCCCCTCTCCTAAACGCTTCGCCAGGAGAGGGGGGTTCTCGTCGATTATAAATATTTTTTTATCCATTAAAGATTAGTTTTCGCAATTTAATTGAGTTCCATTTTTATTTTGGACAGCAGTGCATATAATACATATAAAGTCTTTGATCTATATAGACCATATTTTTAAATTAAAAATGCCAGCACAAAATACGAAACAGTATTACCAAGTCCGTGTGCAATCCATCCGGGAATAATGCTTCCATTCGCATATTTTTCTTTAATCAATCCGATAATCCAACCTGCAAGCGAGGAGAACAAAAAAATCCCAATTAAGGGAATAACAGCACCCTTAATAATACTCCAGAAGATCAATACATGAACTATTCCGAATATAGCAGATTGCAAAAGATTACCTGCCTGAAATCCAAGTCCGTTAATCAATCTTTTTGCTATAAAGCCGCGAAAGAATATTTCTTCGGATAAGGATGTTTTAAGCCATGCTGTAATCAAAAGTGTTACGATTGTAACAAGACCAAATCCCATAGCTCTTAATTTTCCTGTTACACTGGGAGGATTTAATACTGCTTGTTTCACACTTTCATCAAACAAAACTAAGCTTATTCCCGCTATCACAAAAAGTAACGAGCCAAGAACAGCATACAAAATAGACTTCTTTGTCGGTTTAACTATCCCTATGTATTGGAAAAATGTAATGCTTTTATCTTTCCTGAACAGAAAGAAAATAAATGGAATAAAAGTGAATGCAATAATTTGAAGAATAGCAGAAATGAATTCGAAAACTATTACCATAAGTTTTAGTCAATAAAGTTTAATAACTAATGACATTTTACTAATGCTTAATACTGCAATATAGAAATAATTGATATGAATTTGAATGTATGAGGTATGCAGAATTTACTCAATGGACTGAGTAATTTTACTCAATGGACTGAGTAAAATATTATGTCTAAATAAGATTACTATTTTTATTTTGTTATCTTTTCCGCAAATTTTTATCTATTCAAATGTGTTTTGATTCTATATATTCGCAGAACTATTTAAATTACTGTTTACATGTTAATACAAAACCGTCTATCAAACGAAAAAAGCCCTTACCTGCTTCAGCATGCATATAATCCGGTTGACTGGTACCCGTGGGGTGATGAGGCATTCAAAAAAGCTCGTGAGGAAAATAAACCCATATTTCTATCAATCGGCTACTCGACCTGTTACTGGTGCCATGTTATGGAGCGGGAAGTGTTTGAGCAGGACTCAATGGCAGAGCTGATGAACAAATTCTTTGTAAATATCAAAGTCGATAGGGAAGAGCGTCCCGATGTTGACAGGGTTTACATGTCAGCCCTTCAGGCAATGACCGGCTCCGGTGGATGGCCGATGTCGATGTTTCTTACTCCTGAGCTGAAGCCCTTCTATGGTGCTACATATGTTCCGCCAACATCTAAATACGGTATGCCGGGATTTGATGACCTGATTATTCAAATAGATAATGCCTGGAAAACACGAAGACAGGATATTGAAAACTCCGGCAATGAAATAATAGACCATATCAGGAAAGCAACTGCAAATGTAAAGACAACATCTGAGCTTACAGATGAGCCGTTGAAAAAAGGGTTTGAGCAATGTTTATCCATGTTCGATGACGAAGTCGCCGGCTTTGGCAATGCTCCAAGATTTCCAAGACCCGTAATGTTTAACTTTCTGCTTAGAGCTTATAAACGGTATAACGAAGAAAATGCTCTGAACATGACTGCTAAGGTTTTATATGTTATGTCAAAAGGAGGAATACATGACCACCTTGGAGGAGGATTCCACAGGTACTCGGTTGATAAGTTCTGGGTAGTACCTCATTTCGAAAAAATGCTGTACGACCAGGCACAGCTTGTTATATCATATCTTGAGACATACCAGATTACAAATGAAAAATTCTTTGCAAGCATTGCTGAAGATATTTTGTATTATGTTTCAAATAAGCTTACTGCAAAAGATGGCGGTGTTTCATCTCAGCTAAGTAGAGGGGGATTTTACTCTGCTGAAGACGCAGAAAGCGCTCTTGATGCCTCTAATATGAAGGATAAAGAAGAGGGAACGTTCTATGTTTGGGAAATGCCGGAAATAGAAAAACTGCTTGGCGA
>RPQH01000052.1 GCA_003820375.1 Ignavibacteriota bacterium | reverse complement strand
GAGGGGTTTAATAATAAGATAAAAGTATTAAAGCGTAAAGCATATGGCTATAGAGACATTGAATATTTTTCATTAAGAATTTATTCATTGCACAAACTTAGGTACGCATTATTATGATGAACCAAATTTATTATTTGAAAAATTCAGAAAAAATGCTGATTGCTGTTTGTAAAAGCAGAAAAAAATAATTTCCAAAATACACCTTTTCGCTACCCGGATTAGTGATGGAAATTTTGTCAAAAGAAGGAGCAGCGTAAGATAAGACAATTCTTCCGTGAAATTACTAACCCGTTAGGTGTCGTATAATTTATTATGTTTATTATGATACAAAAGGAAAAGGGAAACCGGTTGAACAGTTTCCCTTAAAATTTTATTTTCAGAATGTGCATTAACACGGTTAATGCACTCCATAAACTCAATACACTACATTTACTTGACCAGCATCATTTTTTTAACATCAGTAAATGCAGATGTTTCAATTCTGTAGAAATAAATTCCTGATGAATACTTTGAAGCATCGAAATCCACTACGTAACTTGCAGCTGTTAAATCTGTATTTACAAGTGTTTCAATTTCTCTTCCAAGCAGGTCATATACAACAAGCTTTACAAATGTGCTCTTCGGTAGATCGAACTTGATATTTGTCGTTGGATTAAATGGGTTCGGATAATTATCATAAAGCATGAACACAGAAGGAATCTCGCTATAGTTACCTGTTATTCCTGTCGCAACCACATTAAAAGCAAATCTCGTCGAAGGAGCAGTTGAACCCGGAGGTGTAACACCGGAACCACCTACAGGCAGTGTTGCCATCTTTGGTGTTGGTAATGCTATATCCTGTGCTGCGATGTAATATTCTACCCTTGTACCAATTGTGCTCGCCGTAATAGGGAAGAAGAATGTATCAAGGTTAGTGCTTGAAGCTGTTGCTGTTGAGTATGAAGTCCATGTTGAACCATTATTTGTGCTCTTCCTGAAATATAATCTTGGAGCTTCATTTGTCCAGTTCCTTATAATACCGTTATCTGTTATCTTTGCCTTCATCGTAATTATACCGGTTGAAGTAGTGTTAGTAAACGGCTGTGTGTGTAAAATTACAGGCGGTGCAGCATCAAGCTTTCTTGCTGAATCAACAGAAAGATTGGCATTAATTATTCCCCATCCCATTGTGTTATTGGGAGAAGCATTATTACTTGCGAACTTTCTTAATATTCCTCTGACCTGTAATGGTGTTAAGCTTTTATTTGCAGAAAGTATTAATGCACATACACCCGAGTTAAGGGGACATGAAAATGAAGTACCATCTCCGTTATAATAAGTATTGCCTGATGTACCCGCAACACGGTTATTGCTTCCCATTGCCATGACATCAGGTTTAATACGCGGAGGATTATCGGTTGTAGGTCCGACAGAACTAAAGCTGGCTCTTGTTCCTGTTGACGTCACTGCACCTACGGTAATAACACTGTCACCGTCGGCAGGTGCTCCAAGTGTATTATGTGTTGAACTACTTCCGTTATTGCCTGCTGAGTTGCTGACAACTATTCCTTTATTAACAGCAAGGTCTGCGGCTTTTGTAATTATTAAAGTATTGCCGTTCATATCGTTCCATGTGTATGTCGGATACGGCGGGTCAAATTCAAGGTAACCGAGAGAACTTGTAATAACATCAGCACCAAGACTATCTGCCCATTGTGCTGCAGCTACCCAGTGGTCCATTTCCAAAGGTACTTCACCGGGGTCAACTTCTGTTCTTGCAAGAATGAATGTTGATTTGAAAGCCGGACCTATCATTTGACCGGGTTTATATCCACCTACCAAAGAAAGAGTCGCTGTTCCATGTGAGTGTCCGGTAAGATTAGGTGAGTTTGTATGGAAATCCCATTTTGTTTTTATATTCATTGGTGCAGTTGTAAAAGCTTCATGTGTTAAATTGGAAAATCCAGCATCAAAGCTTGCAATCATAACACCCTGACCGAAAATACCCTGGTTATGAACTAAATTCACATTAATCTGTGTAATCTGAGTAAGAGCAGAGCCCGTTCCGTAATTTAATGTATCAACCAAAAGGTCATCATTATCATTTGAATTATTTTCGATTGAATTATCAACAACAAGGTCTTCTTTTTTCACCATCTTAGTTTCAACAAGCTCGATTTGAGATACAAAGCTTTTAGAAGATATTTCTTCAAGCTGGTCGCGGTTTACCTCAACGCTGAGAGCATTAAACCACTTTATCTGGTGTCTTACTTTTAAAGACGAAGATGCAATTTCTTTTAAATATTCATTATAAACAGGTAAATCAGTCATATCAACAACATCATTGGGTGACTTTACTTTTAGCCTTCTATCAATAGAACGTTGAGTAACAAGCTCCAGAGGTTTAGAGAGCAAGTTAAAGGCATCCGGTCCCTTATCGCTAAGAAATACGTAAACCACAAAGTGATTATTTGGTGAATTATCTAACATATTGGTAAGCCGGGGTCCGAATTTCCCGCTGTTAGACCTGAATGATAAAGCAATTGCAGCTATGGCAATTATTAATACGAGACTTAATATATATTTTTTCATAAAAAATTTTGTTAATAAACCTAAAAATACATTTATATAAAATAATATACAAAGCAAAAAATAACATGATTATAGTAGTCAAAAAACGTTACTATCCGGGCTTTGGCTCAAACGGTATAGCAAACAAAAACCTGCAAAAACTTAAGTTAAATCAACAAATCAAATATACCCCAAATTTATTTCATTGCTTATCTTAACACAAATTAATAATTTTGTGAAAATTAAACCAAAAATATGCCTAAAGGATTAAATATTCTCTTTTGCACAAGTGAGGTTACACCGTATTCAAAAACAGGCGGTTTAGCTGATGTCTCAAATTCATTACCACAGGAATTAAATGCGCTTGGACATGCCGTCCGTATCATTACACCAAAATACGGACCTCTTGATGAGAGAAAACTAAGAATTTATGAAATAAAGAGGTTAACAGGAATTGAAGTACCTGTCGGCGATAGAATTGCAATTTGTAATATCAAATCCTCATTTATTGTTTCTCCAAAAGGTAAAGTTCAGGTCTTTCTGATAGAGAATGATGAATTCTTCGGGCAAACCAGCCCATATGTAGATGCAAAATCCGGAAAAGATTATCCAAGCAATGACGAGCGTTTTATTTTCTACAACAGGGCTGTTGTCCAGGTTCTTGGTTTACTGGGCTGGCAGCCGGATATAATCCATTGTAATGACTGGCAAACCGGACTGATACCGGCGTATATAAAAACTATACACAGTAAAGACCCGCTGCTGAATTCAGTTAAATCTGTCTTCACAATTCATAACCTTGCGTTCCAGGGGTTATTTCCCCATAAATCATTTTTGAAATCCGGATTGCCGGATAATATATACAATGAAAATGGCGTTGAATATTATGACCAGTTCAGCTTTTTAAAAACTGCCTTAAATTTCTCTGATATTATTACTACTGTAAGTGAAAAATATGCGCAGGAAATTTCAGCTTCTCACGAATACGGCTATGGCTTCGAAGGCATTCTGAAAAAAAGGAAAAAAGACCTGTACGGAATTTTAAATGGAGTTGACTACACTGTCTGGAATCCTGAAAAAGACAAGCTTATTCCCTTCAGATATTCTTCAAAAGAGCTTCCGTTAAAAAGAGAAAATAAAAAAGCTTTACTAAAACATTTTGAGCTTGATTATGATGCAGAAGTACCTGTATTGGGTGTTATTTCAAGATTAACAGACCAGAAAGGTTTTGACCTTGTAGAAGCAATCTTAAAAGATTTAATGTCGGAAAACATCCAGCTTATTATATTAGGAACAGGTGATAAAACATACCAGAAGATATTTGAGAACTTAAAGAAGAAAAACCCAAAGAAAGTCGGCCTGCATCTTGGATTTTCAGAAGAGCTTGCACATTTAATAGAAGCAGGTTCCGATATATTTTTAATGCCTTCGAAGTATGAACCGTGCGGCTTGAACCAGATGTACAGCCTGAGGTATGGAACAATCCCGGTTGTAAGAGCGACAGGTGGACTTGCCGATACGATATCGGAATATAAGAACGGAAAAGGAAATGGTTTTGTTTTTGAGAAATACGAGCCGGCAGCGTTACTAAATGCAGTAAGAAGAGCACTTAAGCTGTTTAAGAACCGTGAAGAATGGATAAAGCTGGTAAGGCAGGCAATGGCCTATGATTTTTCATGGGAAGTATCTGCCAAGAAATATGTTGAGCTTTACAGGTCATTAATAAAAAAGGAAAAGTAATCTGAATAACCGGCAATACATTTCCAATTGCTTAAAGAGGATAATATTTGAATAATAAATCCGAGACATTTTCCAGGGCGATTTTTCTCGACAGAGATGGTACGATTATAAAAGAAATTCCGGGACAAGATGACGAGGATACGTTTGGATATCTGACTAAAATTGAACAGGTTCAAATTATCGAAGGTTCTGCACAAGCAATTGCAATAGCAAAAAGGTTAGGTTTTAAAGTAATTGTAATTACAAATCAGTCTGCAATCAGCCGCGGCATGCTCACCGATGAAGAACTTTATCTTATTCATAAAGAAATGCTCAGAAAATTGGAACAAGAAGACCCTGATGCAGTTATAGATGATATATACTACAGCCCATACCACATAGACGGAGTTATTGAAAAATACAGAAAAGAAAGCCATTCAAGAAAACCTGAGATAGGTATGATAATGGAAGCAAAAGAAAAGTACAATATTGACCTAAAATCATCATATATGATAGGTGATTCGTTTACAGATATGAAATGCGGGCAAAATGCCGGTACAAGGAACATTCTTGTTTTGACCGGGTACGGAAAAATAGCAAAACAAAAATGTCTTGATGTAAGTATAAAAATTGATTTTATTGCTAATAATTTATTGGAAGCTGTCAAATTTATTGAGAAAAATGAAGTTAATAACTCATAACACAGGATACAAATACATTTATTTTGTTTTTACTACTCTTTTTATAGTTTTGTTATCTCTTTTCACTCAAGGCTGTGCTGATGAACCCACTTCACTGGGTATTCAGTTTGTACCTCCAAGTGAAACTACAGGCGTAAAAGTTTTTGATTCTTATGTTGATTCAATTGATGTCACTTATTCAAGTGTAAAAAGATTTATTAATACTAGTAATTCTTTTGACCTGATTGTTGGACAATCCGGAACATATAATTCTAAGGGATTAATAAAGTTTAATGGGATTTCAAGTGATTATGACAGCGCTACAGTTACTTCAGCAGTGCTTAAACTAAGATACAGAAATTATTATTATCCTGTTACCTTTGAGGATTCTCTTGGTCAGATTGGGTTTGATGTATACACAGTATCGCAGAATATCTCTTACAGTGCTGTGACTTTAGACTCTATCAATACAAATTCATTCGGAAATATACCGCAGGGTACATATACTGGTTCTCCAACTGCAGACTCACAGGAAATTAATATTGATTTAAGTACTTCACTTGTAAAAGACTGGCTTGAGTATGCGGCTGATACAAATTATTCTGCAAAGAACTATGGTATTGTTTTATCACCGAATTCTTCATCCAATGTTTTAAAAGGTTTTTACTCAGGGAAAGTAGAAACTGACCTTAAGCCTTCCTTACAGATTATTGTAACTAAAAATAATGATACAGATACACTGGTGTTAAATACTACTGAAACTGTGTTCTTAGCCAACGGTGATATTCCAATTGTCCCGGGTGTATTCTTTTTACAGGGAGGGATAAATTATATTGAATTATTTAAGTTTGTCACAAATGCAGTTCCGTCAACTGCCACTATCAACGATGCGCAGCTTATTCTGACCATTGACCAGGATAATTCACTAATTTCACCCCAGACACAAAGAAAGGTGATAGGGTTATCTGCAATAGATTCTGGTGCTTTGAATACTGAAGGTGAATTTTCTGCTCTTGAATTAAACGGTAAGTATTCAATGAGAATGATTTATCCTTTTCAAAAATGGATACAGGGTGGAGCTAACTACGGATTATTGGTTGTTCCTTCAAACAGGTTCCTGAATCTTGACTTGTTTGCATTCCATAATATAGATTCTCCGGATCCAAATAAAAGACCAAGAATTATAATCAGATATTCACCGAGGGTAATACCATGAAGATAAAAATGTTTTATATTCTTTTAGCTTTAGCTTTTGTATCGGCAGGTACGGTTTATTCGCAGAACGATAAGAACGGCGGCTCAGTATATTCTATTTTCGGTTTGGGTGATTTAAGTTATTCTTCAAGTGCAAGAACTGACGGAATGGGCATATTGGGTTTATCTTTGTATGGTAATTATACAAATTCCCTGAATCCAGCAGCATGGACAAGAATTCCGACTACAAAATTCACAACACGGTTTAACTTTGAAAACCTGAGGTCTTCAGACGGAACAAGGGAATCAAAAAGAACTTACGGAAATTTTGAAGGCTTTAACCTTTCAGTTCCTATTAATACAGGTAACGGATGGATATTTGATGCCGGAATAAATAATTACAGCCAGGTAAATTATGATATACAGGTACCCGGCGCGGTAGACAATGAGAAGTACACCCAGTATTTCAACGGCAACGGAGGAATTACAAGGATAAGTTTAGGATTTTCTTATATTATACTGCGTAATTTTAGCTTTGGAGCCCAGATAAATTATGCATTTGGAAATATCAATAAACAAAACTCCATTGATTTTGAAAACAGTGAACTTTTCAATACAAAAAATATATACTCCAATTCTATATCAGGTATATATGTAAATACCGGTTTAATATTTCACGGATTCGGAAAATTATTAAAAAATAAGAAGCTGGATAATTTAACAGTCGGCGCTTACTTTTCAACACCGGCAGTTTTCAGGTCCACGGTAACCGGAAAATATAATAAATCTACAGGTATTGACTCCATTAATGTATCAGAAAGTGATTTGAAGATTCCGCTGGCAATAGGTTTTGGAATATCAAATGAATTCAATGATAAATTAGTTGTAGCTGCCGATTTCTATATGCAGAATTGGGATAATTATAAAATTAGAAATTCAAGCGGAATAGAAACTCATCCGGTTGAAATAAAAAGCAACATGAGAGTTGGAGCAGGACTGGAATATACTCCGTCTAAAAAACTGGAATCATCGTTATTTGAAAGAGCATCATACAGGATAGGCGGTTTTTATGCTGCTGACTATCTGAAAATAAATGACGAGTCAATAAATACTATTGGTTTAAGTACCGGCTTATCTGTTCCAATCAGCAGGTTCAATAGTATTGATTTTGTATTTGGTTACAAAATACGCGGAAAGTCGACAAATGGATTGGTAAAAGATAATGTATTCCATTTTGGCGCTTCTGTAAATATCGGTGAGTTATGGTTCTTAAAACCAACTGAAGAATATTAAATGATTCCTCTTAAAACAAATCCAATAAAATCCAATTATTAATAGTAAAAACTAAAATGTCAAACTTACAAGAATCAGATCCTCAAATCTACAGCACTTTGAGGAACGAACTGATAAGACAAAATGAAAAGCTTGAGCTTATCGCTTCAGAAAACTTTACAAGCTTAGAAGTAATGGAAGCAATGGGTTCCGTGATGACAAACAAATATGCAGAAGGTTATCCCGGAAAAAGATACTACGGCGGATGTGAGTATGTTGATATGGCAGAGAACTTAGCGAGAGACAGGGTAAAAGAATTATTTGGTGCAGAATATGCCAATGTTCAGCCGCATTCCGGCTCACAGGCAAACATGGCTGTTTACTTTACACTTGTAAAACCCGGTGATAAAGTTATGGGTATGGACCTCTCACACGGAGGGCATCTTACTCATGGCTCACCTGTAAATTTTTCGGGACAGCTTTATAACTTTAAAGCTTACGGCATTAATCCTGAAACTGAAATGCTTGATTATAATATGATTGAAGATACAGTTAAAGCAGAAAAGCCGAAAATGATTACAGTAGGAGCAAGTGCTTATTCAAGAAATATTGATTATGCAAGGTTCAGAGAAATAGCTGATAAAGTCGGTGCATTTTTATTTGCAGATATAGCACATCCGGCAGGATTGATAGCAAAAGGATTTTTAGATAATCCTCTGCCGCATTGTCATGTTGTTTCATCCACTACACATAAAACATTGAGAGGTCCAAGAGGCGGTATTATTTTAATGGGAAAAGATTTCGAAAACCCATTCGGAATTAAAGCGCCAAAATCGGGCAGGATTAAAATGATGGGTGAATTGCTTGATTCAATGGTTATCCCCGGTGTGCAGGGCGGGCCTTTAATGCATGTAATAGCTGCCAAGGCAGTTGCTTTCAAAGAAGCGTTAAATGAAGATTTCAAAACATATGCCGAGCAGGTTATAAAAAATGCCAAAGCTATGGCAAACCGTCTTATTAAGCATGGATTCAAAATTATTTCAGGCGGAACAGATAATCATCTTATGCTGGTTGACTTAAGAAATAAAAACATGACCGGTAAAGCTGCACAGGAAATGCTTGATGAAATTGGAATTACCGTTAATAAGAATTCTGTTCCATTTGATGATAAGAGCCCATTAATTACAAGCGGAATAAGAATAGGAACACCTGCACTTACTACACGCGGGATGAAGGAAAAGGACATGGAGCTTATTGCCGATATGATAAATGAAGTAATCTGCAATCCCGGCGACGAGAATGTCAAAAAAGATGTACATCAGAGAATAGCAGATATTACTTCTGAGCATCCTTTGTATCCTGAACTTTTTACATGGTAATATTAATCTGAATGTATTTTTTTTATTCAATAGTTAATTATTAGTTATGAAAATAAAAGTTGTGGAATATAATCCAGAAGAAGCTGGCAGCATTCGCTTTGGGAATAAATTTAAGATTACTCAGCTTGAAGATGAGGAAATTTTAAAAATTTCACAGCTATCTCCAATTTCGATTAACATGGATCCCCGGAGTTGTGGTTTATCGAGTTTTCAATGGAAACCGATACAGCTTGGCTCTGCAATGAAATGGACTTTTATTCTTAAATCTGATAAAAATGGTTTACTGAATTTTGGAGAATTAGAAAATATAGAATTATTATTTGAATCTAAAGAAGACGCTGAAAAATATCAAAAGTTTATTTTGGATCAATTTGAAAATGAAATACAAAGAATTGGAAGATTAAATAATGTATTAGGAAAGGAAAAGATTTACGAGATAAATGCAGAAGAGGGTTTAAAAAAAATATATGAAGGTGCGGAAAAGTTATTGGATAAGAATTCTGTTGAATATAAAGAGATTATAGAGAAGAACAGAGAAGCATGGAAGAGATTAGCTGACTTATAAATGGATATAAAAAATCCAATAGCGATAATTACACTGCATGACTCTTTAATTGCTGAGTTAGGCGGCGAAAACGGATTAATCAGTGAACATCTATTGTTATCTGCCCTCATGCGTCCATTTACCGGATTAGCAGATGGTGTAGAATTATATCCAACAATAACAGATAAAGCGGCGGCATTAATTCATTCATTAATTAAAAATCATCCTTTTTTAGATGGCAATAAGAGAACAGCAGCTCAGGTTACTATGATTTTTCTAAGAGAAAATAATTATGAAATAATTTTTACACAAAATGAAATTATTGAGTTTGTGTTATCTATTGCTAAAAGTGAAGTAGATTTTGAATATATAAAAGAATGGATAGGGAAAAGACTATCTGTCATATAGTATATGAGCGATGAAAGAAATAATGATTTTGAAGGAAACGATGATGGAAATGAAATGGGGTTTCTTGACCATCTCGAAGAGCTGAGATGGCGGATAATAAAAGCTGTATTTGGAATTGTTGTAGGAGCAATTATTTGCGGAATATTTATTGATTGGATAATGAATTATTTCCTACTTGCTCCTGCTTTAAAAACAAATCCGCCGCTTGTACTTATAAACTTGAAACCTTACGGCCAGCTTGTATTGTACATGGAAGTAATTCTTATAGGCGGTATTATATTAAGTATTCCAAATGTTTTTTACCAGTTCTGGAAGTTTATTGAACCGGGTTTGCTTCCGTCAGAAAGAAGATACGTTTCATGGATTGTGTTCTTTTCAACATTATGTTTTCTGGGTGGGGCAGCTTTTGCTTATTATGTTATGCTGCCAACCGCACTCATGTTCTTTGCAGCGTTTGGCTCTCCGGCAATTACAAATAATATTGCTATTAGTGAATATTTCAGCTTTGTTATTTCTGTTATATTGACTGCCGGTATTGTGTTTGAACTGCCAATGGTATCTTTCTTTCTTTCAAAGGTTGGGATTTTGACGCCAAAGTTTATGAGGAAATACCGTAAGCATGCTGTTGTTATAATACTAATACTTGCGGCACTGCTGACACCCGGTCCTGATATTACAAGCCAGCTGCTGCTGGGAGTGCCATTGTTCCTGTTATATGAATTGAGCATTATTATCTCAAAGTTTGCACAAAAAAAGAAAAATTTAGAAGAGTAAACCTAATACATGGATTTAGACCTGAGAAAAATATCAGAGCCTATAAAAGATGAGCTTGATGAGTTCAAAAAAGCTTTCCGGCTGGCAATGAAGTCAAAGGTAGCTTTAATAGACCTTATCAGCAAGTATATTTTAAGCCAGAAAGGGAAGAAGATTCGTCCTATTCTTGTGCTGCTTTCAGCAAAGCTTTGTGGTGAAATAAATGAAAGAACCTACATTGGTGCAACGCTTGTAGAAATGCTTCACACTGCTACTCTTATTCATGATGATGTAGTGGATGATGCAAAAACAAGACGCGGACTTGCTTCCATTAATGCGGTTTGGAAAAATAAGATTGCAGTTTTAATGGGTGACTATCTTCTTTCAAGAGGGCTTCTTCATGCACTGGAAAATAATGAATATAATTTTCTGCAAATTACATCAAGGGCAGTTAAAAGAATGAGCGAAGGTGAACTGCTCCAGATACAGAAGAACAGAAAGCTTGCAGTTGATGAAGAAACATATTTCAGGATTATTTCAGATAAAACAGCATCGCTTATCACTGCCTGCTGTGAAATAGGTGCAGCTAGTGCTACCGATAACAAAAGTAATGTAGCCCTTTTAAGCGAGTTTGGCGAGAGTGCAGGAATTGCTTTCCAATTGCGTGATGACTTGCTTGATTATGTAGGCAAGAAAAAAATCATGGGTAAATCTGCCGGATCTGACCTGAAGGAAAAGAAATTTACTCTGCCATTAATTCATGCTCTGAATAACTCAAGCAAAAGGGAATCGAAAGAGATTGTAAACCTTGTAAAGAACGGCTCTTATTCAAAGAGCAAAAACATAGTGTTTGATTTTATCAAAGAGCACAACGGGATAGAATATACCGAACAAAAAACCGCTGAATTTTGTGAGACCGCAAAATCAAAAATTATTAACTTTAAGCCCTCCGAAACAAAAGAAACGTTAGTTAATTTTGTGGATTTTATTGGGGAAAGAGTGAACTAGAGTGCGGAGTGTGTAGAGTGTGTAGAGTGTCCGGTAACTGCCGGATTACCGCAATATGTTGATGGACAGTGTAATCAGCTTTATCTGTGAAATCTGCGATTCAGACAATCAATCATTTCAAATACTTTTCAAAAAACTTATATATCCTCTTATACTGGTCTAGCCAGCTTGTTTGTAAATGGAAGCTGTGATATTCCTTCGGATATATCATCACTTCAAAATCTTTTTTATTATCTATAAGCTTTTGTGTTAACTGCACAGCATCCTGGAAGAAAACATTATCATCAAGCATGCCGTGTGTAATGAGCAATGGCACTGATAAATTTTCTGCAAATGTAATGGGGGAAGATTGTTCGTAAAAATTTTTATTCTCATTATTGTAATCACCAAGCCGCCCGAGAGTGAACCATCTGTTTCCGTAATAATACAATCTCCAGTTGGAGACAGCACGAAGTGCAACACCTGCTTTAAAATATTCAGGATGGCGGAATACTGACATTAGCGTAATAAATCCCCCGTAACTGCCGCCGTAAATACCAACTTTTTCCCTGTCAATTATTCCCCGGTTGTCAAGATAATCAATACCGCTCATATAATCAGATAATTCCCAGTAACCAAGATTCTTATGCGTTTTACTTCTGAAGTCAGCTCCATATCCTAAGCTTCCTCTGAAATCACACTCGAATATCAAAAATCCCTGTGAAGTGAGGAATGTATTAACCATAAAATTATCACCGTAAGGACTGTAACCTGTAGTAACATTTTGCAAATACCCTGCCCCGTGTGCAAAACAAATTAACGGGTGCTTTTTCTTTGGATTGAAATCTTTTGGCTTATATAAAAATCCGTAAATTAACTGTCCGTCTTCTTTATTATTAAATGTAATAATTTCAGGTATATTCCAGTTCACAGAAGTGAATTTAGGATTTATTGTATTAGTAATACGGAGATTTGTTTTTCCTGCAATATCGTAATAATAAATTTCGGATGGCTGTGTGAAATAAGAATATAAATAAAAAATGTATTG
The DNA here is from genome assembly GCA_003820375.1 of Ignavibacteriota bacterium. GTDB lineage: Bacteria > Bacteroidota > Ignavibacteria > Tepidaquicellales > OLB5 > RPQH01. The sequence goes on along the minus strand of RPQH01000052.1, from coordinate 18,707 downwards.
TGCATCCTGCGATATTGCCATGTCAACAGCATCACCTTCTTCATTTGTCAGCTTGTTGATAAAACTTCCGTTCAGGTCCGTTTCATAGATATTATACTTAACCGGAGTTTCAATATTAGCTGTGAAATACACTTTCTTATTCTTCCTGTCAACAACAGATTCTAAGATGGTATAATTATCTCCAACTACTTTTGAAAATCCCGAGCCATCCTTATTTATTTTGTATAAGCTGTTGTAACCGTTAACTTCGGATTCAAATATTATTTCATTATCGTTTATAAACCTTGTTGCATTGCTGTGGCGTTCAAACCATCCTTCATATGATTCATTGTATATCTCAGTCATTTTCCTGCCGGTAATATCATAATTAAACATTTTGCGGCTGTGCCTGTCAGGGTTATCAACATCAAATATAATGTTCTTTACATCAGGTGAATAAAGCGTGTATTGAGTTGAATACCTGATTGATGTATCGGGGAACATGATAATTTGTTCTTTAATGACCGGTTTTCCTGAATTTCCCTTTGTTGTATTTATTTCATACTCCAGCAGCTTAACCTTTGACTGACCACGTAACTGCTTATCGACTGTTACAAACTCGCGTGTATAATTAGGAAATAAAAGTTCATCTCTTGTAGATTTGTCATATTTAGCAAACAGCAGCCGGATTGATGGATTTAGCGAATCTCCGTAAGCCCCTGAAACTCCAATAATTTGGTTTGATAAAGTATCCGATTCATCATTTGTTAATTGCAGTTCAGATGCGGCAGAATCAATGAGCTTCATAAAATAATTCCCGCTTCTTCTGTATATTACAAAATCATCCCTCACTTCGGGAGAGTATTCATAGCTGTCTGTATTTGTTAACCGTACATCTTTTGAGAATGAACGAGTTGAAGTAAAATTCTTTGATACATATAAATCACCCTGCATGATAAAAAGCAGCTCTCCGTTTGACAGTAAAGTAAATTCGGAAGGAGTATCCGCAGTATCGGAATATTTATATAGCTCAGCCGTGCGGTAATTATAATCAAAAAAGCTTAATGAGCCGTCATAATCATCATCTGCGAAATAAAATATTTTATTATCTTTTGCAGATATAAATTTTAGTGAAGGTCTTGCATTAACAATTGCAGTATCAGAAAAAATATATTCAAGTGTAACTTCCTGTGAGTAGGATTGAGTATAGAGTAAAAGCAGTAACTGTATAAATAATATTAATAGCTTTGTCATAACCTAAAATTTATGCGCGACATTGTTCCCCCTTTCGAAGGGGGTTAGGGGGATGATAACTTCAATTCTCAAGAAGATTAATAATTATTGTTCTTACTCTTTTTATAGTGGTTTAAATCTCCACTTCTTTAAAGAATCATCCCCCTAACCCCCTTCGAAAGGGGGAACTGAATCTTCTAATTTATTTAATTCCTTATTAACCTTCCAACCTTCCAACCTTCCAATTTTCTAATTTTTGAATTTTCAAATTTTTCAATTCGCAATTAGCAATCCGAAATCCGCAATCCTAATAGTGCAGTTCTTCAATTTTCTCGCGTTCTCTTATAAGCTGGACTTTATTTCCCTCAACCAGAATTTCCGCAGGTCTTACTCTTGCATTATAATTGGAAGATAAAGAATAGCCGTAGGCACCGGTTGTCATTACTGCAAACATATCACCTCTTTCCAGCTTTTGCAATTTCCTTTTTGATGCCAGAAAGTCGGATGTCTCACAAACAGGTCCAACTACATCAACAGTCTCATAACCGGTATCTTTAAGTGTAACAGGCACAACCTGGTGATATGCCTGGTATAAACACGGTCTCATCAGGTCATTCATTCCTGTATCTGTGATAATGAATTTTTTCATCTCGCCTTGTTTTGTATAAAGTACTTTGCCGACAAGTATTCCGCCGTTTGCAACAAGTGAGCGTCCCGGCTCGATGATTAATTTTTTATCAAGATGTGATAACAAGCTTATGACAGATTGAATATGTTCTCCCAAAGAAGCATAAGCTTTATTTTCATCTTCTTCATCCGGGATATACCTGTGCGAGATAACATTTTTATACTGCACACCAAATCCGCCGCCAAAATTTAAATAGCGGATGGTTATTCCCATCTCTTTTAGTTTCTCTATTAAGCTTCCTAAATATTTTACTGCTTCAATATACGGCTCTACTTCTGTGATTTGTGAGCCGATGTGCGAGTGAATGCCTATTATATCAATATTCGGTAATTTATTTGCCTCTTCAAATACACACAATATATCCCTGCTGTCGATACCAAATTTATTTTCCTTCATCCCTGTGGTTATATAAGGATGAGTTTTAGCATCAATATCAGGATTTACACGTATTGAAATTCTTGCAATCAAGCTTAAGCGGTGTGCAATTTCAGATATCACTTTTATTTCCTGGAGCGATTCAACCGTAAAATTAAATACATTTTCCTTTAATGCATATTCAATCTCTTCATCGGTTTTACCCACGCCTGTATAGGTTATCTTATTTCTAAGGTAACCAAATTTAAGTGCAAGGTAAAGCTCGCCTCCTGATGCGATTTCGGCTCCTGCTCCTTCTTCCGATAATATCCTGAGGATTTCAGGATTTGAATTTGCTTTAATGGCATAACAGTTCAGGAAATCCAGCTTTGAGTTCACCAGCGGCTGATTTATTTCCCTGTAATTGCGTAATATCTGGTTTTTACTGTAGATATAAAGCGGAGTGCCGTATTGTTTTGCCAGTTCCTCAACAAGGAAATTCTCCGCATACAGGCGGTTATCTTTGATATAAAAGTGATTCATGAATAAATTAAAAATTTGATAAAGATTATAATATAATATTTTTTTGGAATAATGCAAGGTATTGGACAGAATTCCCGCGAAGGCGGGAATCCCTGAGATGGAATACAAAATTTATCATACAACACCACGTAACGCCCGTTCCGCATCTGACTTTAACAAGTAAGATGCTCCCTCAAGGGATAAAGTCTTATATGGAATTTAAACTCAATAATTGTATTATTATATTAAAACAACTTTAATCCAATAAGTTTCAAAATCCTGATATTGGCAGCTAGCTTTAACTGAGGTGAAGATGTTAAAATATTTTCTTTATGGCTTTTCGTTTTACCTTTTAGCTTCATGTTTTACTATTATATCAACCCAATCTTATATTCCTGATAAAAACCAAAATGATGATAAAAATTTCCAATTTACACTGGAAGTTTCTAAACTTGTTTTTTTAGAGGTAGAACCTATTCAGGTAGTATTAAAAATAAAGAATGTAAGTAATTCTGCTGATTCCTTAGCCAGGTTTGATAATTTCAGAGAGTATATAAAGATTCATAATGATAAACATGAATTGGTCCTGTATCGCCCTGATTGGGATGATCTTATGATTCCCCGATATTATGTATTTAAGCCAAACGAAGAAAAGTATTTGGAGATAGATTTATTATCATATTATTGTAATTCATATTTAGATTCAGCTTATTCAGATACCAGGCACAAGTATATAGGAAAGTACAAGTTTATTTCTGCAGGAAAATATACGTTAAAATTATATTCACATATATTTACTTATGTATCGAATGAAATTACAGTTGACATAAAAAAACCTGAAGGTGAAGAAGCAGATGCTTTTCAAATATTAAAACCTCTGTTAATAACTAATTCTGCCAGAGAAAAGCTTGACGGATATTTTAAATTCCTGACTTTATATAAATCAAGCGTTTTTTATGAAATGGCAATACATACATATAGTTTGCTAAAGAGTTATTTTGAAAGTACAGATTCCGGCAATCTTATTGAAGTAATAGAGCCTTATTTAATTAAGTATCCTAATTCAAAAATAAATGTTGATTTAATTGAAGCACTTGCTGCTGCAAGAGATAAAGGAACGCAGGAGCAGAAAAATTCTATTAATGACTTTATAAAAAAGCTGATAAATGATTATCCCGGTACAAGAGCAGCTAATTGGGCAATTAAGATATTTAAAGAGCACTAGACAAAAATTAAATACTATTTTATTTCACTGTCCACGGACTAAAGTCCATGGTTATTACGTGAACTAAATTGTTATATATAATTTAAACTGTAAATCTGTGGCTAAAAGCGTCTTTCTTTTCAGTGCTTTTGAATGTGAAACCAAAAGTTCTTCGATATTAGTTGTGTCTTAGTTGGAATTTAATCTCTATAATTATATAAGTATTTTAAAATATCTTTATCCCATAAGCTTCAATTACCGGATAATGGAAATAATTAGTTAAGGTTTCTTTGTAATTTCAGGCAGAGATGAATTGTTTCATTAGAAAAGTACAAGAATATATAAAGTTATTAAGAAATAAGTAATTGGAATAAGCGTTTTTGCATATTTGTTAACATTATTAATAACTATTATTTTGTCGTTTACATATAAATTAAATCCGAACACAACCCAAATCACAAGCAGCAGATTGTAAAAGAAGCTTACAATGAATAAAATATCAACCTTTGTAGCATAATTAACATCAGGGAGCTGAGAAGCTATAGAAAAATGAAGAGCTATTATACTTAATAAAGAACTGATTCCCAATCCAATCCCTGATTCAATTTCTTTTCTGGGTATAAATAAATTTAAAAAAGCTATTGCCATTATTATGAACAAAGGAAGTATTATTTTTATAAAAACCGAAAAAGACTTTCTTTCAATCTCGACACTGAATTCAAAGACAGAAAAATAATCTTCTGAAATATATTCCTTAGTGGCTTTAGCTTCTTTAAGCTTTATATACCATTCATCGTTAAATATCTCATTCGAAATTCCAATCTTAGATTGTTCCACTTCATATATTAAACTGTCATAATTCCAGTCATAGTCACTTATTCTTATTTTTAAAACCTGTTTATCAAACGGATATTTTGCAACATCAAAATGTGATTTAAAAGTACCCTGTACTTTTGCTGAAATCCTTTGAAGCGAATCTTCTTTCCATTCATCAAAAAAAATGTTTCTAGTATCGGAAGCATTCATATATTCAATATTTTTTCCTGAGCGTCCCTCTATCCATTTTAACCAGATATAAAACTCCATCTGGAATGTTTGATTCTTTGTATCAATGTTATTGATATCAATTAAATAAATCGATATTTGAACTTTTTGCTTACCGCTCAATGAATCTTGTGACAGTATATTAAATTGAAGCAATAATATTAATAGCAAAAAATATTTAGAATAATTCACTATAAATAAATTGTTATTCATATGGTCACAGAGTAATTTAGTTATTTAATTGCATCCATATTTTTCTGAAAATCAATATCCATTTTATATCATCTTTTATAAATTTTCACTCAAAGAAAATATCCAAGCTGTTTTAATATAAACATTAACAATAACAGTTATTTACAATTTAATAAAACTTAATCTAAAGAAAAATATATTTAAGAAAAGCAGTTAACTCACATTTGTCCAAAATAATTTCCGTTTAGCGAACAGAATATTAATATATTTACATGTTCTTTTTGTCTTGACACAAAAAGAACCAAAAAGTCAAGTCTGTTTAAAAATTGGCTAAAATTGACCTCATTTCGCTGCCAAAAAATAACTCGTATCAGCTTTGCCTCCATCAGAATAACCAGATGCAGGCATTGATGATACCGGCAAAGCTGATACTCAAACAGATTTTTTGGCTACGCTCATTCAGTCAATTTCTTAAACGCCAATTTTTAAAATGACATTTTTCAATCAGGGGATTGCAATACAAATCGACTAATATATAAGAATATATTTTTAAAATTGTTTCTTTTCATAAGTTAATAAGAGTTCCAAATTTATTTTGTACAGCAGTGCGGTTAACAGTTAAATTTGATTTGTATGTAGATATGGTTGAAAATTTTTATTGTTTATATATTAACCGCACTTTCTTTGACAGAAATTAGTAATATTTAGTTATGAAGGCTGCTTAGTATATTTTTAATTTGCCGGTGTATTTTATTGAAATGGGTGAATAAGTAAGTTTTTTGAATTCAAATCCAAAAATTTTCTTCTTATTTTATATCAATATATTACTCTTCCTATGTCTAAAAGAATTACATTCATATTGCTGCTGTTCACTTCATCTCTTTATTCACAAAACGGTTGGCAGCAGGTTTCATCTCTTGGTTCTTCAATGATGTCTTCAGTATTTTTTGTTACCGATTCTGTTGGATTTGCAGCAGGTGATAAAGTTGGCTATACAACCAATGGCGGTTATAACTGGGTATCTAATTACTCAAGTCCAAGAAAAATATCTGTTCATTTTGTAAATCCTACGACGGGTTGGACATGCGGTATAACCGGCTCAATTCAGAAAACCACCAATGGCGGTGTAAGCTGGGTATCACAAACAAGCGGTGTTACAGATGTGCTGAACGGATTATTTTTTGTAAACGAAAACACAGGATGGATTACAGGCGGTGATTTTTCCGTTGAGAAGCTTTTGAAAACCACTAACGGCGGTGCGAACTGGTTCCTGCAAAGTACGGGTACATCGCAAAAGCTGTTTGATGTTTTTTTCGTAAATGAGAATACAGGGTGGGTAGTAGGAAATGCAAGTTCACAGAAGATTTATAAGACTACTAACGGAGGTACTAATTGGTTTAACCAGACAAGCGGTTCAACTCCTGCATTATACTCGGTTTATTTTATTAATGAAAATACCGGCTGGGCTTGCGGCACATATGGTTCCGGAGTAATAATAAAAACTACAAACGGCGGTACTAGCTGGACAACTCAATTAACGGGCTGGTTTGGTTCAGGTACGGGATTCTTCTGTATTCATTTTGTAAATGATTCAGTTGGATTTGCGTCAGGCGGCAATGGTTCAAACAGCGGCGGTATTGCGGCAACTACAAATGGCGGTTTGAACTGGTTTGCTGAAGCTATTTCAGGTAATCCGCATGTGCCGGGCATATTTTTCCGTAATGCTCTTACCGGCTGGGCTATTTCCGGCAATGGTAATATTTTCAAAACAACAACAGGAGGAATGACATTTATCTCTCCCATAAGTGAAAATGTTCCTTCATCGTTTAAGTTGTATCAAAATTATCCTAATCCTTTTAATCCATCTACAAAAATTAAGTTTGATATAGGAACCCCCCTGCCCCCCTTTAGTAAAGGGGGAACGGTTACCCTGAAAGTCTTCGATATCCTTGGAAAAGAAATTGTAACTCTTGTTAATGAACAACTATCTCCGGGTACTTATGAAGTTGAATGGGATGCGTCAGATTATCCCAGTGGAGTATATTTTTATAAATTATTTTCTGCTAATTACAACCTTTATAAAAGAATGTTGATTATAAAGTGATATTATCACTTTAATTAGTTTAAATACGGTTTTTTATGAATATTTTATAAGAAACCGGAAAGTTTTTTTATAATAAATATTGTAATTAATGAGAAAATTATTGTTATTTAAATGAAAAATATACTTGTTGCAGGTGCGGGTTTGGTTGGAAGGGCAATTGCTATTGACCTCTCTTCGAAATACAATGTTAGTGTTGTCGATAATAACATTGAGAATCTTTTTAAATTACCCGAAGACCATATCGATGTTATTGCCGCTGATTTTAATGATAAAAATAATTATAAAAGAGTTGTACAGGAGTTCGATATAATTGTTGGAGCTTTGCCCGGTTTCCTTGGATTTGAATTTATTAAAATGTGTATTGAGCTTGAGAAGGATATTGTTGATATATCTTTTTGTAAGGAAGATGTTTATGAACTGAACGCACTTGCTAAACAGAATAATGTTACTGCCGTTTTCGATTGCGGTGTTGCACCGGGTTTGAGCAATATTGTACTCGGATATCACAATTCATATATGAAAATAAACTCTTTCAGATGTTATGTTGGCGGTTTGCCTTTTGAACGGATACCTCCTTATGAATATAAAGCACCGTTTTCACCCATTGATGTCATTGAGGAATATACCAGGCCTGCCAGGATTGTGGAAGATGGAAGAGTTATTGTTAAACCGGCACTTTCTGATATAGAAATTCTTGAATTTGAAAATGCCGGAAAGCTGGAAGCATTTAATACAGACGGATTGAGAAGCCTGCTTTATACAATGAATATTCCCGATATGGCCGAAAAAACTTTACGCTATCCGGGACATATTGAAAAAATTCAACTGCTTAAAGATACGGGACTGTTAAGTGATGAACCTTTAGAAATTGGCAGTAAAAAAATTAAACCAATAGAACTAACATCCGCACTGTTGTTTGATAACTGGAAGCTGAAAGAAGATGATGAAGAATTTACTGCAATGAAAATAATAATTAAAGGGGAAGATGAAACGGCAGATAAACATATTGAATATAATTTGTTTGATAAATATGATAAAAAAACAAGGACATCATCAATGGCAAGAACAACAGGTTATACCTGTGCTTCGGTTGTAAATTTGTTGGCAGAGGGAAAAATAATGGAGAAAGGAACTCTTGCTCCTGAAATTATCGGCAGTATCAAACAGAATTTTGATTTTGTTATAAACTACCTTGCTGAAAGAAATGTAAGATTAACTAGCATAGTAAAATCACATTCCGGAATTTGATTTCAATTCTTCTCCTGTAAATTACATCTGGTTTTCGTTAAAATAAGCTTTATTATTGCAAAAACCGGCGATTTCTCTTAATACTACGCCAATTTTATCACTTCAATTAATTCAATTTTGTCTTATCATTGAATAAATAAATCCAATTTGGGATGCAATTGGCAATCATTGTATGATTTTCATAACTCATCTTAAATATGTATGTATCTCTGAAAAGGGATTAATTCATCTTTTACTATTTTGGAAAAATAAAGGAGCTGCTAAATGAACCGTCTGTTACTGTTTATAATATTATTCTTGTTCGCATCAACAACTTATTCACAGCAATTACATGAATATTACTTCAAGTTTAAAATAGAAGACAGAGGTGTTATAAATAATTTATCTAAGATAATTTCAATTGATAATGTTCAGGGAAATGAAGTGTATGCTTATGCAAACGATGAAGAGCTTGTTGAATTTATGCAGTACGAAATTAAATTTGAGATGCTTCCCAAACCCGGTGATGTCAGCAATGTCAGCATGTCGGATAATATTGACGAGATAATGGAATGGGATACATATCCGACATATGATGCGTATGTAACAATGATGAACCAGTTTGTAGCAGCTTATCCAAATCTTTGCAGGATAGTAAATGCAGGTTCAACTGTATATGGTAGGTCTATTTTGTTTGCTGTTATTTCAGATAATGTAAATACAAAAGAGCCTGAACCGCAGTTCCAATATTCATCATCAATGCATGGAGATGAAACAACCGGATATGTATTAATGCTGAGATTAATAAACCAGTTGCTTACAAATTATAATACTGACCCCAAAATAACAAACCTGGTTAACAATATTGAAATTTGGATAAATCCTCTGGCAAATCCAGATGGAACATATTATCCTCAAAGTAATAATACCATAAGCGGTGCACGCAGGTATAATGCAAATGGTAAAGACCTTAACAGGAACTTTCCTGACCCTGCAGACGGACCGAACCCCGGGGGTGCCTGGCAGCCGGAGACTATAGCATATATGAATCTTTTTACTGCTAACAGGTTTGTATTATCAGCTAATTTCCATGGTGGTGCTGAAGTTGTTAATTATCCGTGGGATACATGGTCACGGCTTTCTGCCGATAACAGCTGGTGGGTCTATGTTTGCAGACAGTATGCCGATACTGTTCATGCTAATGCACCTTCCACATATATGGATGAATTCGACAACGGAATTACAAACGGCTATGCTTGGTATAGAATTACAGGCGGAAGACAGGATTATATGACTTATTTCAGAAGAGGCAGAGAAGTTACTATTGAAATATCTAACACAAAGCTGCTGCCCGGTGCACAGCTTCCTGCTCACTGGAATTATAATTACAAGTCTTTTCTGAATTACATGCAGAGATGCTTATATGGAATTAACGGCACTGTAAAAGATTCTATCACACTTCAGCCTATCAACAGGGCAAAGATAACAGTTAACTCATTTGATATGGACAGCTCGGAAGTATTGAGTGATTCATTGTTTGGAAAATATTACAGGATGATTAACACAGGTACTTATTCATTAACATTTTCAAAAACCGGGTATAATTCAAAGACAGTAACTAATGTTTATGCAAAGAAGGACTCACTTACAACATTAAATGTATTACTAAGACCTGTTTCAGTAAACATTTCTAACAACGGGAATGCAATACCGCAGGATTATAAATTATATCAGAATTATCCTAATCCTTTCAACCCTGCTACAACAATAAGTTTTGCCCTTCCGAAGGAATCTGACATAGTGTTAAAAGTATATGATATATCAGGAAGAGAAGTAGCTGAGCTGATTAACGGTGTCTTAAAAGCAGGGGAGTATAATTATAAATTTGATGCTTCGGATTTATCTTCCGGTGTTTATTTTTATAGTATAAAAGCAGGAAGCTATACCGAAACTAAAAAGATGCTGCTGGTTAAATGATTTTATCTTTACCCGGCTGCGGGATTTAAAATAAATAATTCAAAAAGGCATCCGGAGGGATGCCTTTTTGAATATATATTTTTTTCAGGAGAAATTTACAATCACTTCTTCCAAACTATTTTATTAATATCATTTTCTTCACATCTGTAAACCCGGATGATTCAAGCTTATAGAAATAAACACCGCTTGCAAGATTTGATGCATCAAACTTATATTCATATGTTCCGGCTCTTAATTCTTTGTTTAAAAGAACATTAGTCTCCCTGCCAAGTATATCAAATAACCTCAGCTTCACAACAGATGTTTTAGGAACACTAAACTTAATAGTTGTTGCCGGGTTGAAAGGATTAGGGTAGTTCTGGCTTAAACTGAAACCATCCGGTATCTCACCGCCAATAGGTTTTATTCCAATACGGATTGCATCACCTGTAATAAGCTGACCTCTTATTTCGCCATTTGGGTTGGCAGCCGTGTGATAATTAATATAAATGTTATTACCGACAAGTTCAGCTTTCAAAAAATCAACCAGCGGTTGATTATCGGTTCTTCTCCACACACCTTTCAGATTTTTATTATTAACAGGGTCAAGTGTACTGAACAGGTCTTTAACAATATTACCGGATACACCTATTGGCGCATTATGAAAGTGCACACTTGTTATTGGTCCGCTTAAGCTGTCAACAGATGAGAAGAATATTAACCCTGCATTAGTTAATGATGCTGAAGTGGTTCCCTTTGCCGGAGTATTAACCGGCGGTGTTTCCTGTGCTCCGTCAAGTTCAGCTATCAAACCAATGCCTTCAGCAAGCATAACCTGCCCGCGGATTTCACCGTTTGGGTTTGCAGAAGTATGGACATTCACATAAATTCTTCCCGTAACTAATGCTCTGAATAAAGAATCATCAGAACCCATTGTGAGTTCATTCCACAATCCGCGAATGTGGCTGCCATTTTCAATGTTGGGAGTAATATCTTTAACAACAGGACCTGCCGCACCGATTGAAGCAACATGAAAATGTGCCCCGGTAATTGGTCCGCTTAATCCGTTAACAGTAATATTAAAGATGAGCCCATTTGGCGTAAGAGTAAAAGCACCGGCTCCTTTTGCTCCGGTATTGACAGGAGGAACTTCCTGTGAACCTTCCATTACAGTACTAAATCCTGCACCGGAACTAACCTTCAGTTGTCCTCTTATTAACCCTGCAGGTGCAGACGCAGTATGTATGTTAACATAAATTTTTCCATCAAACAAAGCCCTATATAAGGAATCATTGAATGGCTGCGGGTCTGAAAATCCCCATGTGCCGATAGCAGTGTTTGCAAAAAATAAAGTGGTAAGTGTTTTTACAACAGGTCCGGATTCACCAACTGAACCGTAATGGAAATGCGAGCTTGCAATTGTTTCTGTCATTCCGGTAATTGATAACTCAAACGCCAGTCCGCTTGAGGTAATTGTGAAATTACCTGTACCCGTTGCAGGGGTATGAACTGCCGGTGTTTCCTGCGTACCTTCAAGTTTAGCAGAAAAAGTTGAGCCTATCTTTATAGAAAGCTGCCCGCGTACTTCACCATTTGGGTGAGCAGAAGTATGGAAATTAATGTAAATATTTCCCTTGAACAGTTCCTGCATCATTTGCTGATTGAATGGCTGATTGTCAGTGCTTCTCCATATTCCAACGACAGTTTTACCGATTAATTCGGTCATAAGGTCTCTGACTACAGGACCCGAAGAACCGTTTGGTGCATTATGAAAGTGCACACCGGTGATTGGTCCGCTCAGGCTGTCAACACTTGCTTTAAATATTAGTCCGTATTCAGTTAGCAAAAATGAACCGGTACCGTTACCATTTGTTGTAACAGGCGGTACTTCCTGAGTACCGTTGATTGCACCACCAAAGGGGAAACCTGCCGATACCTCAACCTGTCCCCGTATTTCACCGTTAGGATTTGCTGATGTATGCACGTTTACATAAATTTTACCTGTGAGCGATGCTTTAATTAATGTATCATTTAATGGTTCTGTGCCTGTAGTTCTCCATATACCTTCGGCAGTATTACCGTTAAAATCTGCAGTGATATCTTTTACAACAGGGCCGTTTATCCCGGTTAACCCATAATGAAAATGTGCACCTGTTATAGTACCTGTCAATCCGGTGACAGTAATATGAAAAGCAAGCCCCGGTTCCATTAAAGTCATAGATGCGCTTCCATTTGCACCAAGATTAAGTGATGGAATTTCCTGTAAGCCAGTCATCTTAGCGGATAGACCTGTTCCGGAACTATGGAAAAGCTGTCCTCTTATTTCACCGTTTGGATTATCGGCTGTGTGGATATTCAGGTAAACCTTTTCAGTCATTAATGCTTTCAAAACCGAGTCGGGTATATCGTTCCAAATTCCTGTGGCAGTTGTCCCTGAAAAGTTTGCAGTTATTTCTTTAACGACAGGACCTGCCACACCGATGGGCGCAACATGAAAATGTGCACCTGTTATAGGTCCACTTAGACCGTTTACAGTTATTACGAATTTTATGCCTCCGGAAGATGTAAAAGTAATTGCGGCAGTGCCTCTTGCATTTGTATTAACAGGAGGTGCTTCCTGCTCACCTGTGAAGTAAGCAGTGAAGTTAGATTGAAGTGAAAATGTTGATTTTATAAGTAAAAATAATAATATATAAAATTGTAACTTGAAACCTTTCATAATCATATACATCCTTTCTTAATATTAAATAAAAATAAGTCTTTGTATTAAAAACCAATTTTTATTTAATCATCATCTATATCTATTATTAAGTTTTTTTCAAAATCGTTCATTTGAATTTAATAAAATAATTAAATTCAATAATTTATAAATTTATGATTTAACTGTGTTTTCGAAGTGTATTATTAACCAATAAAAAACCAATGGGTTATGCATGAAAAGTATTTATCGATGTGTAAATAAAAAAATATAATTAAGTATGATAATGTTGCAGCCGGGAATTTGGGAAATGCAATTTATAATATATTATAAATGACGATAACTGATGTGATATAAATTATTTGCCTCCATTCCCAAATTTTTTAATTTGAGAAGGAGACAAATATAATCTTTTTAACGAGATGAAATAACCGGCTTTAATCAATCCCGCAGAGCCGCCTGCCTGCTGCAGTCAGGGATTTCATAAATAGTTCTCACGAACTATTTAATCAACATCATTTTCTTTATATCTGTAAAGCCTGATGTTTCCAATCTATAGAAATAAATCCCGGATGCAAGATTTGATGCATCAAAATTAATATCGTGCAAGCCGGCTTTTAATTCTTTATTAACAAGAACAGACACTTCTCTTCCAAGTATATCATATACTACTAACTTAACAAATGATTCATGCGATAATTTAAAGTTAATAGTAGTTTTTGGATTGAACGGATTCGGGAAATTCTGATTTAATGTGAACTGTTTCTTTATATCGTTAACTCCGTTCGAGCTTATATCCGGATTTAGAGTTATAGCATCTTTCAATAACTGTCCGCGTACTTCACCGTTAGGGTAAACAGATGTATGAAAATTAATATAAATATTATTTACTACAACCTGTGACATTAGCATGCTTTTAAAGCGTTCATCATCGGTTCTTCTCCAGATACCTTTGACATTTCTATTATTGACAGGGTCCATGAACGGTGCAAGATCTCTTACAACCGGTCCGGGTACTCCTATAGGAGCATTATGGAAGTGAACGCCTGATATTGATCCCATAAGGCTATCTACAGATGAATAAAATATAAATCCTGCATTTGTAAGAGTTGCAGATACAGTACCCATTCCTGTCGTTGTAACAGGAGGAGTTTCCTGCAGACCGTTTAGTCTGCCGGCAAATCCCATGCCTTCACCAAGTATTACCTGTCCGCGTATTTCACCTCCCGGATTTGCTGCTGTATGCACATTCACATAAATTTTTCCTGTTACCAATGCAATATACAGCGAATCATCTGTACCAACTAATAATTCATTCCACACTCCATGAATATGATTGCCCTGCACATCAGTTGTTATACTTTTAACAATAGGACCGGGTACACCGATTGGAGCATAATGGAAATGAGCTCCTGTTATCGGGCCTGTTAATCCATTTACAGTTATATCATACACTAATCCTGACGGAGTTAGTTGAAGTGCGGCAATTCCTTTTCCTGTAGCATTGACCGGAGCAGGGATTTCCTGATTACCTTCAAGTACTGCTGAAAGTGTTGTTCCGGAACTGAGCGATACCTGCCCTCTTATTAAACCATTAGGATTTGATTGTGTACGTATATTAACATATATATTACCTTCAAGTAATGACTTGAATAGAGAGTCAGACCGCTCGGAAAACCTCCATGTTCCTAAAGCAGTGTTTCCAGAAAAGAAAGGTCCTATTTCTTTCAGCATTGGACCATTTTGCCGGATTGAACCATAGTGAAAAGAAGCTCCCGTAATGGGTTCATTCAGTCCGTTAACAGTAATCTGGAATGCCAGCAGGTCACGCTGTGTTAAAGCAAATGTTCCGGTGCCCCTGGCATTTGTATTAACAATAGGATTTTCCTGGTTACCACCGAAGCTTGCAGCGAAAGTATTAATGGGCAGCATAACCACTTGCCCTCTTATTTCGCCATTAGGGTATAAAGGGGTATGGAAGTTCACATAAATATTTCCTCTTATTAGTTCACTTATCAGTTGCGGTGTAAGTGCTTCAGAACCGAAAACCCTCCATATACCTGTGTAAGTGTTGTTTTCTCCTTGTGTAAGATTAATAGTTTTAACCACAGGTCCATTTGAGCCGAAAGGAGCGTTATGAAAATGTGCAGCAATGGCTGGACTGGTCAGATTATTAATGGTAATTTTGAATATCAAACCGGGTGGAATTAATGTAAATGACGCTGCTCCTCTTCCTAAAGTTACGACAGGTGGAACTTCGAATAGTCCGTTTAATGAAGTTGCAAGTCCAAAGCCGCCTCCCACTTCGACCTGGCCTCTTAATTCATCGTCGGGATTGAGCGGATCAGTTACACTGATATAAACTTTGCCTGTTAGTAAACCAACAAGTATGCTGTCAACTATTGCACCGGGACCTATATCAGGCCATATGCCTTCTGCTGTTAAGCCGTTATTAAAACTTGCAGAGATGTCTCTTAGTATAGGGCCGTTTGAACCGATTTGACCCCAGCGGAATTGAGCTTTAACCGGACTAGCAAGCCCGGTAACTGTTATATGATAAGAAAGCCCCGAAATCATTGTATTCATTATGGCTGTACCCCTGGCATTCAGACTAAGTGAAGGAGATACTGCCTGAGAAGTTGTCAGTTTTGCGATTAAGCCTGTACCTGCACTATGAAAAAGCTGACCGCGTATCTCGCCGGCAGGATGCATTTGGGTATGTACATTTAAATACATTTTTCCGGTCTTTAATGCGTTTAAAAGCGAATCCGGAATATTATCCCAGGTACCTGTAGCAGTAGTACCTGTAAAATTTGCAGTGATATTCCGGACAACAGGTCCTGCTACTCCAATAGGAGCAACGTGAAAATGAGCACCGGTGATTGGACCACTTAGGCCATTTACCGTAATTGCAAATGATATTGAATTTTGACCGGTTAAATCAATTGCAGCAGTACCCCGTGCAGTTGTATTGACCTGGGGCACCTCCTGTTCTCCTGTAAAATACGCTGCAAATCCACCTATCTGGGCGATTGTTGTATGTGTCGTTAAAAATAATAAAAGAAGTAAAGCTGAAAAATAGAATTTAATGTTTTTCATATGTGTTCCTTTCGTATAAGAAGTTCGTAAAGTAATTATTGAACACATGGCGGTATATTTGAAATATGTATTGTATGTTAGTTGAAATATTTCTAAATAGTTCTTTAAATTTTCATAAAAACACTAAACTCAAATGTTTATTTTTTTATAAAATCAGACCTTATACAGATAACTTTACCTTCCGGAATGGATGAAGAAATACGACAATTTTATGGAGAAATTCTTAAACTCCTGAAAATAGAAAAGCCGGTGTCATTAAAGCCCGGGTGGAGGTATCTGGTTCAAAATTGCAGATATTGAACTTCACCCGGGAGTTGAAAATTGCATAAAAAGTAAACGACATCCTGTTTTTGAAATATATGATATTGATAACGTTAGGAAATACCCGGATGAAAGCTGCATTGAGATAAAGAAAGTGATACAAATTCCCCTGCAGAAAAAGATTTTCTTTATATGACCCATCTGGAAATAGGATAGAATTGCTCCAATATAGTAACTCGTAGTGTTTGTTAAGGTTATAAAAGCTGTAAGCCACTGTATTTTAAGCGCTTGATAGATGTTTTATTTTAATATTAATGCAACCTCCTTGTAATTAAATACGTCAAAATATAATAATAAAGGCTGATATATATTGTTCTCTGGCTAAAATTAGAGTTTTTAAACATTTTTTAAATCTTATAATCCTTTCTAACTAAAAAATGAAATATTTAATCAAATTTTCAATATACATTTTCTTTGCAATATTTATAACCGGTATCAATGCACAGGATAAATCGCAGAAAATTGATGAATACCTGAATAAATGCTTCGAAAAAGAATTGTTCAACGGTTCAGTGCTGGTTTCAAACAATACCGGTGTAATGCTAAAAAAGGGATATGGATATGCAAATTTGGAATGGAACATTCCAAATGAAGCTGATACCAAATTCCGGCTTGGCTCAATCACAAAACAATTCACGGCAATGCTAATTTTGCAGCTTGTTGAAAAAGGGCAAGTTAAGCTTGACGGGAAAATATCAGACTACCTGCCGTATTACCCTAAGAAGACCGGTGACAAGATTACAATCCACAATCTTCTAAATCATACATCCGGCATTTTTAATTATACTAATGACCCTGCTTTTTTTCGTAAAGGAAGTTTTTTGCCGATGACGCCTGAGCAGCTAATAAAAACTTTTGCAGATAAAGAACTTGATTTTGAACCCGGTACAAAATGGAATTACAGCAATTCGGGATATATAGTGCTGGGTGCAATTATTGAGCAGGTTACTGGCAAGACATATGAAACAATGCTGCAGGAAAACATTTTTACTCCTCTTGGTATGAAGAATACGGGTTATGACCATATGGAAACCGTTTTGCCTAAACGTGCATCAGGATATGAAAGATCATTTAACGGAATGAGAAATACTTCTTACATCGATATGTCCCTGCCGTTTTCAGCGGGTTCTTTGTATTCAACAGTTGAAGATTTATATATATGGGGAGAAGCACTTTATACTGATAAGCTGGTAACATATGAAACAATGCAAAAAATGCTAACTCCATATATGAATGAATACGGGTATGGAATAAGGATAGACAAAGTAAGCCTGGAAGGTACTGAAAATTTTACTGTTATCGGTCATAGCGGCGGAATAAATGGTTTCAATACTGTCATGGTGAGAATCCCCGAAAGTAAAAGTACAATTATTTTACTTTGCAATACGCCGCCTATGAATGAAACTGAAATAGCTTCATCAATCATTAATATACTTTATGATAAACCGTATGTTGAGCCGAAAAAATCTGCAGCAGGATTTTTATTCGAGAATATCGGGAAAAATGGTGCAGCTTCAGCAATTGAGGAGTTTAAGAAAAATAAAAATGAACTTAATGCAAATGAAGGTGAATTAAACTCACTTGGATATACATTAATGGGTACAGGCAAATTGGAATATGCTATCGAAGTATTTAAGTTAAATGTTGAGTTGTTCCCGGATTCATGGAATGTGTATGACAGCATGGGTGAAGCTTATATGAAAAATGGCGATAAAGAGCTTGCAATTGTTAATTACAGAAAATCTATTGAATTAAATCCAAATAATGATGCAGGAAAAGAAGCGTTAAAGAAATTGGAGAGTAATTAAGAATGAATAAAAAAGAATTTCCCGGGAATTTTCTGTAATAGAATTTATATGGAAATTTTAAAAAAACTTCGCAAGAGTTACCCGTAAATATTTATTCACAAGAACCAACACGGGTAACTCCTATGGAGTTATGGATAGACACTAATAAATTCTAATATGGGTAATCACTACGTGATTAGATTTCTTATTATTGAAAATTTTGTTATGGGTAATCACTACGTGATTAGATTTCTTATTATTGAAAATTTTGTTATGGGTAATCACTACGTGATTAGATT
>RPQH01000051.1 GCA_003820375.1 Ignavibacteriota bacterium | reverse complement strand
AATATAGTTTGTATCATATGGTGTAGTATTTCCAGTAACAGCAAAACCTATTAAACTATCTAAAAATGTAATATCTGATATGGGCATGTTATTCAAATTAGGCATAAACTGCTGGTACCATCCGCCTGTTAAGTTAACAGGCACAGTAAATCCGAGTATGATAATTAAGACAACAAGAAGCGAGAATAAAATTTTAAGTTTAGTTCTCATGGTGTATGGGTATCTATTTTTGTAACATATTGTTTATTTCTGATTAATGCAATTAATTTAGCGATAGGACTAGAGGAGAGAATCAGAGTTCCTTCCCCTCCTTCCCAAGTTGTACTTGCTTATGCTGAATCCTGCCTGCCCTGAATCCTGTTTACAGGAGTGAAACAGCAGGAAGGAAGAAGAACAACTGCCAAAGGCAGTCAAGTCAACAACGGGCAACTAACCAATCCGGTCATCGTCTCATTAATGCCGCGTGTGGATTTTCTCCACAAAAATTCAGAGTTGGGTTCAAAACAAGTCGGAGATGGGTTCAAGTTGTGTCGGAGTTGGGTTCAAGTTAGTATCAAGTTGGGTTATCGTTTTTCAATAACAGGGGTTAACTCATTGCAGCATAAGGAGATAACGCCGTCAGAGATGTGAGATTTCTGATTTAAAAATTGCGATTTTGAGCCGGAATCGCTAATTTTTCATCAAAATAAAACTTCACTATATCATTAACCATTATCGTTATGGGAAAAATCCGGTAGCATATTATTGTCGCAGATGTTGGAGAGTTAAAGTGATACTTGAAGTATTTCCGGTTTATTATCAAACACACCCCTTCCGCTTCGCTCCCTCCCCTCTCGAGAGTGGAATCCTTACCTCTTTATTTATCTATTGATTATAATTGCTTAAAAAGCACTCTAAACACTCTATACACACTAAGCACTACACGCATTCCATACTATTTTTATGAAAAACTTGACAAACATAAATATCGTATATAAATTTGTATAGTGATACATATTATCACTCAACACTGTTCTTTGATAATATAGAGATGAACTAAGGCATGTCGTAATATTGTTTGATAATGCTGCTCACGGATTTGGTTAGATTTTGGATGGATGAAAAAAATATGTATTATTTTTTACCCTTTGAGAATATGTACAAAAAAATGTTATTCTTTTATATACAAAAGAGCATCTTTTAACAATATTCTTATATAATAATTGATTTTTCAGATGGATAAACGTTTTTATTTAACCAGCAGCAGTTTTCCTGTTTGTATAAATATTCCAAAATTCACTCTGTATAAATATACACCGCTGGGGTAGTTTGCAGCGTCCCAATTTAAAGTGTGTGTGCCTTCTTTGAGCTTCTCGTTAACAAGGATGGAAACTTCACTTCCGAGAATGTTATATATAGTAACATTCTCGAATGAGGGCATTGGAAGGTCAAACTTTATTGTAGTTGCAGGATTAAAAGGATTGGGATAGTTCTGGTATAAATTAAATCGTGCAGGTATATCTTTTGAAACTGTTGTGATGCCGACTGTAGAATCTGATATGACCGAAGAATAAATTTCCATATTATATCCGCCTGCACGTTCATCTGTCCATACAGGAATAATTTTATTCTTCCATGAGTCAATGCTGATATAGTCGCCAAATCTTATATCGGTATTCTGATAATTTATTTCTGTATGGAAATTAGCAAGCGGAATATTCTGAAATGTATTTCCGCCGTTTGTAGAGCGTGCAAGGTATGCTTCAACAGTATTATTGCTGTTAGTATTCCTTGTATCATAAAATGTGATGTAAATATTGCCGTAGCCGTTCACTGTTATTGACGGCCAGTATTGTTTCCGCGGTGAGTTTAACGGGTCATTATTAACACGTTTCGGTGCAGACCAGCTTTCGCCTTTATCCGATGATACGCTGAAATATACATCTTCATCTTCAATTGAAGATGCTTTATTTGACCATACTATATAAATATTGCCGGTACGTTTCCCGCCTGAGACATCAACTGCAATTGAGGGGAACCGTGTGAAGGATAGGGAAGAAGCAACAGGACAAATAAATTTTGTCGTAAAATTAAGTCCTCCGTTTGTTGACATGCTTACATGTAAACCGTATTTATGACCGTTGAGCATACCGAGCCATACAATATAAAGCTCACCGTGCGGACCAACAGCGGCAGCAAGGGCATATCCTCCGCCGTTAGGTACTATGTTAATTCTTTTGGACCAATTTACGCCGCCGTTTGTTGATTTTGACAAAACACTTTCACTGTCGGAGCTCCATACTGCATATAAAGTGTTGATGTAGGGACTACCATTTACGAGGTCACAGGTCATAAAAGATTTGTCATCTCCATAATTGATTGAATCTGGATGCGGAGTTACATTATAAACATCGTCAAATGTTACTCCTTCATCAGTTGATTTATAAACCAGGACTGTTGAATTTGTTTTATTCCTGTCTATGGAAATTGCAGATATATAAAAATTACCTGCCGTATCCGTGCAAACTACGGGGTCACTGTTGAATATGTAAAACGGGTTATAAGCAAGCAGCAGGGTAGAGGGCTGCCATGTATTGCCTCCGTCGGTTGAATAGCTGTAGCCAATTTTCCTGTTTGCAGGCTCAACACCAGTTCTGAAATCACGCCATGCTGCTACAACACGGTCGGGATTTTTCCTGCTTATCTTTACCGATGGTTCATTCTGCGGAAAACTGTCGCATGATATATTGATGTTTTGATACGGTGATTTTGTGATTTCATTATCTTCGGGGAGCGTATAATATTCAGGGGGACTTAAACCTATGCTGTATTTTATTTCACGGGGTAAACCTGCATATTTTTTATTATATGTACTGCTGTCGGAAATGGAAGTGAAGCTTTCTCCTGTACCGAATGATTGCGGTGCTGAAAAAAAGGAATAAAATACCAATGATAAAATAAGAAACAGAATATAGTTTAACCCCCTTTTCATATCTCCATTTTCTGCAATATACTAATAATTAATGCTTTTTAGAATAAATGTATTAATCCCTAACATTAAATTATAAGTATAAGCAATATAGATAATGGTTTCTGAAAGGGCATGTTATTCCTCATCTTACTCTATCTATTCTCAACATATGGAGAGGGGAATGAAAAGATTCTTAGTAAATTTTTCATAACACCCCCTCCCGAAATTCATCTGGATGAGGACATGATTGAAAGCTTCACCTGATATTCTGATTGGTGCATATGCTGTCTATAAGAAATTGAAGTTCTTACTGTTGTAACTTTTTATCCTCATCTATATATTTATATAGTTCATTAATTTCTTTGATGGATAATGCCCTGTTATAAATCCTGATATCATCCAATGTCCCGTTTAAATGCTCAGTAAGTTCAGGTGTATCTTTGCCAATAAGCAGAGGTGCATCATCAGGTTTTAATTTTGCCGAGTAATGGTTACTTATATTAATATACTCACGGCCATTTACAAAATAACTTAGGTTACCAATCTCTTTTTTGGAATCCCATATAACGGCTATAAAATACCATTTATTTAATTCGAATGAAAAATCAAGGTTTAAATATCTATAGTTAAAATGGAATTCTATTTCTTTTTTTAAAGGGAAATTAGTTAGCTGCAAGCCGTACATTCCATAATCGGATGTAACTGATTTGGCAAGTATTGGAGCCCAATTGTTTCTGTAAAATGTTTCAATATTGATCCAGGCACAAATTGTTAAAGCCTTAGTTGGAGAGCTTAACGATTTGGAATTAGGTATTTCTATATAATTATTTAACCCGTTAAAATAATATGCATTATCAGGATTCCCAAATCTATCGGCAGTTAAAGATGCATTTATGACACTTGCATTATTATTATTACCGCTTTCATCATTGGCATTTCCGTTAAACGGGTAAAATGCTATTAATCCTTTTTCCGAAAATAAACTATCGGATTTGATATCCTGTGTGTTTTCATTGATGTATTTACTTTGAGCATGACTGTTATTTTGCAGAAGGGAGCAAAAAAATAAAATAACAAAAAATAATTCTGTAATAATTTTCATATAACAATATTATAGTTAATAAATATTTTAGAAATTTAAATCTAAATTAGAAACAGAGATTTCAACTGCCCGTTGTTTTATTCACCGGCAACCGATACTGCATAAATTCAGAAAAATATTATCAGCAAAATGTTTTTAATATTTACAGCAATGCAGGAAATCAACTCATAATAGACCGGATATCTAAAGGTAACCAGAAAAGTTTCATAAAAATTCGGAGTTTATGAAATAGCCCGGTTGTAATTATTTAAGCGGGCAGGTACGATGACTTTGCAGATTGATGCTGCTTTAAATTATCTTTGCGGAATGTGTTGAAAAACCTCACCCTCCCTCTCCTAAGAGAAGAGGGAGGGTAGTTCAATAATAATCTTTGGTTCCCTTCTCCACAAGCAGAGGAGTTAATCTGAATACTCTGGGATGGTGTTAGGTGAACTTATTTTATTAACACCATCTTCTTTACTGAAACAAAATTTCCTGCCGCCATTCTGTACAGGTAAACTCCTGATGCATTATTTTTACCTTCAAAAGAAACACTATAAAACCCGGGTTCTTTGTTTTCATTAACAAGTACTTTTACCAGCCGTCCAAGCAGGTCATAAATGTTAATTATAACTTTCCCTGAATAGGGAACGGTATAATTGATAGTAGTTAAAGGATTGAAAGGATTTGGATAGTTTTGCGATAATGAGTAAAACACAGGTACCGGCTTAATATCAACCTGCGGGTTCATACTACGGTGCATTCGTTCATTTATCATCTTAATTGCTTCTTCATTGTTTGCAGGTTTCAAATATGACAGCTCTCCAGTAAAATTTAATGTATCACCTTCAAGCGAATTAATTAACATGTATATTTCTATAATATTAATTTCGCTGTTTAATATATCAGATGTATCAGCACTGAGTTTAATTACATTTTCATAAGCTTTAATTGCTTCTGAATATTTCTTCTGCCTTACAAATGTTTTATTTGCCAGCTCTGCTGCATTCCTGTTGAATGCTGTACCCGGGCTGCTGTTCTGTAATAGTATTTGGTAATATCTTCTGAGATCTGAGTATTCTGCTGTATCTGATTGCTGTTTATCATAACAAATTAAAATATGATTCATTGCATTTATTGAAACAGGATTATCACGGTAATTCTCAATTACACTTTTATATTGATTTATAGCTGCACCAAAATTTCCTGTTAATTCCTGAAATTCACAATTAGTTAACAGAACTTTTTCAGGTGTCATGTTTAACTTGCCGTTTGTGACATTAACTGTATCTTTATACACATTTCCCATATCAATAATAATGTCCTGCAAAGGATTACCGGGTGGAACCGGTTCTTTAATTATAGAATAACTTTGGCTTTCTCTGTTCTGTTCTTCTTTCTCTGAGGCTCCTTCAGAAGGATTGCAATTGATGGGGTCCCAGGAAATAAATATATCCGAGAAAAATTTATTGAAATCAGGAAACCCGTGGTCCCAGCAATTGTACTCAGCGGGATAATTTGGGAGGTTGTGTTTCGAACATTTTATATAATACTTTGTACTATTTATTCCGTTAAAGCCATAGCTTATATCATTCATGCCTTTATATAATGAAAGGGCAATATATGAATCATTAAAAACATTTTGTCCCGCTGTCCATATTATACTACCATTTCCATCATACCCCGGTCTTAATAAGCTATTTGAGCTTTGAGCATTGATTGCACTTTCAAATGTATTAATAAAATTATTCTTTAAAAAATAAGGTGCACAGTCCAGCATATTTATGCCGGTTACAAAATTTTTAATTGTATTTCCTTTAAATACCGAAGAATAGCAATTATGCATATTAATGCCAATTTCACCCTTAATGCCATATGATATTAAATTGTTTTTTAGAGTTACATTTGAATTCAATATTGTTATACCTGTTTTTGCATTTGTTATAGTACTTTTTTCAAAAACTATATTGTCACAGTAAAGAATTATGATGGTAGTGCCGGGTGAATTATTGAATGCACATTTATAAAAATAAATATTGTTTCCATGGATTAATTCAGTTGTCGTGTTAAAGAAGGCACAGTTCTTAAATGAAATATTGCAGTTTCCGGAAAGCTTGTCTTTAGTATTTAAAGTTATTGGGGAATTTGTGTTACTGAAATTAACATTATCCAAATCAATTTTAGCGCCGTCTTCGATCTTTATTCCACCCCATTTATTATCTGAACTCAATGTATATTTATTTACTCCCGGTGCATATAACTTTCCGCCGTTCATTACAATAATCTTGTGACTATTTTTAAAATTTAGAGTAAAATTTGTTTGTGGATTAAATATTAAATCAGGGTGTCCAATTTGCAATTCGCCGCCCGGGCATATTATTATATCTTTATCAATGTTTATGTTATCTGTAATATATAACTTGTCTCTAACATATATTGGTCCTTCCAATGTGATTTCCCATATACCCATGCCAAAAGCCGAAGCACGAATTTTACCCGAAATTCTGTTGTAATCCAGGTCAATAATTGGACAGTTAGGAAGTGATAATGGCGCAGCCGGTATCCAGGTATTCGATGATTCATTTTTATAAAAAACCCCGACATCTGATGCAATCCACAACTGCTTTTCGTTTACACCGCTGTAAACAATTATCATATCATTCACGGGTGAATCAGGTAAATCGTCTGATAAGTCTGTCCAGTTATAGCCGCCGTTTATAGACCTGAAAATATGTCCGCAATCAAATCCGGAGCTTGTTAAATATATTGTATCTGAATTTGTTGGGCTGAATTCTACATGCGTAAAGAACCTATCAGGCAAGCCATTTTCACCTCCTCTGCAAATAGAGGAGATTGAGCCGTTCGGTTCATTTAACCAATGAAACCCGCCGTCCGTTGTTTTAAGCAGCCTGCTGTAACCATGTTGAGCATTATAATTCATACGGCTCGAACTTGCGGCATCGATTATCATTACATTTGGGTTTGAGGGGCTTATTGCAATTAAAGTATTACAGCCCCATGGGTACGGGTTATTGAACCTTCTCAAATATTGATTGTTCTGTGATTCTCTCCAGTATATTCCATAGTCTGTTGATTTCAATATATAAAATGGAGTATAAAATACTTCTTCTCCGTTTGAAGTTTTATTAAACCTGACTGTAAAAACTACTCCGGGTTGTGCCGGATGGTTTGCTAAAGATGCAATGCTGCTGCCTATTGCATTATTTGGCCTGTAAAAATCTGAAGAGAAAAAATGGATACCATCACGCGAATAGTATAAATTATAATTGTAAACAGTACCGGCAATAAAATAATTTGCATGAAATGGCGACGATATAACCTGCGACCCATCACCGCAGTTTGCGTTCATTGATGGCGTTGTAGTCCAATATCCCGGTCCTGTTTCTTTATCCAGGTAGCCAAGACCCTGGTCTTGCAAACCCGCTACTAATTTATCGGCGTTATAAAAATTTGATGATAACCTGTAAATTTGACCAAAGCACAGGTTACTGTTCATATTTAACCAGTTCGTTCCCAGATTAGATGATTTATGTACGCCTCCGTCATCACCCACTGTTACTTCATTATAAGGATTGGCAGGACTGATGTCTATTGTATGGAAATCAACGTGCACATCTGTAAGTGAACCTGCTGTTTTCGTCCATTTCACATCCCAGGGATTTAATGAAGCCCCGTTAGTGGTTCGATACAGTTCCTGGTATCCTATGAAGCATATATTTGGATCATAATCACTGCATCTTATGGTCTGATTATATCCTGCATTACCTCCAAGTGTCCAGATGTTATTACCACTAATATCGGAAAAATGAGAGCCATAATCAGTGGTTCTGTAAATAAGAATGTTGGTATTATCTCCATTGTATGTCATAACGTATAATAAACCATCAAAAGCTAGATTTGTATGACGGGAAACAGCTAAATGTGTTCGTCCGAGTCTCATAGTTACCGGGAAGTTTGTTGATGCCTGCACTTCATTGAAGGTTACACCATAGTCGTTTGATATCCAGAATCCAATGCCGTTAAAATAAGACTCTGGCCAGAAGTTCTTTGAAGGTCCAATTGCATATACTTTATCACCGTTTGGGCTAAAACAAACATCGGTACAATACGCACCTTTAACTTCAGGGTTAGGTGGTAAGACCTGAGTTACCCTTTGCCAGCTTTGTCCACCGTTAATTGTTTCAAACAAACCTTTTCTGTCGGCAATAAAAATATGGTCTTTCTTACCGGGTCTTGGATCTATGGCAATTTTAAAAATCTGCGTGGGTAACATAAGACCATTGCTAATGTTTTCCCATGTCTGTCCTTCATTTGTAGATCTGAATATTCCCATTCCCATATATCTCTCATCAAAGAAAATATTAACACCGGTGCCATAATATATTATATTTCTTTCATCATCAATTGCTAAAGCACCGGAATTAAGAGTCGGTAAAATTTCTAAAGGATTTGTGGAAATGACGTTTCTTTCAATCCAATTTTCCCCGCTATTTGTTGTTTTCCATACACCACCTGTTGCAGCAGCAATCCAAATAGTTTTGTATCCATTTGCATCACGCGGGTCATACATCAGAGCTGCAACTCTTCCTGAAGCAGCTTGCGGGCTTGGTGATACAAGACAGCTCCCTAAAAATGGCTTAGGCCCGATACATGTCCACTCGCCTTGTAAATAGTTGTCATTTCCTGAATTTTTTATGGATGCGTTTTTTTGATTGATAGAGTTTATATATGCTCGTGAGGGTATTGAATCATAAGGGTACATTCTTTGTCCGTAAAACCAATCTCTTCTCCACTCCTGTGGTTCGCCTTTTTCTTCCTGGGAAAATAAAGTATCTATGTTTCCGGGCAGTATAAGCAAATATATCAGAAGTATTGGATAATGCAATAATTTTATATTTGTAAATATTGGATCCATGCATTCTTCCTTTATTTTTATCTTGTGCTTAACTTTTATTAAGTTAAAATATAAAAGACAAACAATAAAAAACTACAATTCATAAAAGGACTAAGCTTATCCTGTTATAAAAAGCAGGGAGAGAGAATGTTTGTGTCTGCCCGTTTTATTTTATTTCTTTTTTACTCTATATAACTCCTGATAATTCATTTTATAATATTTCCGTATGCATCTGTTTGAAAGTAACATATTCACTATACTTCTTCGCGGCAGCTGCCGGAAATGCCATTTGTTTTATTTAAAATAACATATATTTGTAATTTTGTAAATAGAAATATAAGGTATTTAATCAGGTATCACTTCAGGTGTTTAAGCGGAATATTTTGCATACAAAACTTAATCTTTTGCGATTTGTTGTAAAATATAAAAATACAAGAGTTTACCATACGCATTGTTGTAAGAAATTTTGATTTTATCAGAATACGGTTTTACTAATTAAGCAGGTGACTTCGGTTTCCCGGAGTCACGATGTACGGCAAACTTATTTCAACAACACCATCTTCTTAGTCTCATTAAAAGATTCAGTTTTTAAAGTATAATAATACACGCCGCTTGGATAGTCGCTTGCATCCCACTCTACTTCATAAATCCCCGGCTGTAATTTCTCTTTCACTAGAGTAGTTATTTCTTTTCCTAATGCATCATAAATTACAAGTTTTACATCACTGTTAATTGGCAATTGATAACTGATAATTGTTTTTGGATTGAATGGATTGGGATAATTTTGTGAAAGTGAAAACACTTTCGGAATTTCATTTAGAATATTTACTACTTCTACCAGACAAGGTCCCGGATTTGGACTATAATGACCGATAAAACATAAATTAGGTAATGTTGCCTGAACTGAACCGGATGTAATATCAATACAACCATCTCCTGAGACTAGGTTCTGGTGATTATGAAACACTCTATTAGGTTTTGAAGTTGAAGCAATAATTGAATTTGAAGTATAACTCGAATTATTAAAGCAAATCTCAATCAGAAGATTGCAGCTTTGATTATAATAGAATGGTGTTTGTAATGTTATCCATTGCAAACTGTCTGTTGTAATTGCAAAAGTACCACTATAAACTTCAGTCCAGTTGGTTGAAACGAATCCTGTTAATGATGTTAAATATGTATTCTGCATTTTTATCTTAAATCCATTTAAGACCTGTGCAGATGTTGTTAAAACAGTAAACCCAATTTTTCTTATTGCATTTAAACCAAATGCTACTTCGGCAGCAGTATAAAGCATGTCAGTTCTCGAGTCCATATATGATGTAAAGAAAGGGTATCCAACAGGTGTTGTTCCTGTTCCCCAACATTGAAAACCATATCCTGGGGGAAACACATAAACAATTGTTGATATTGTGTCATTAGCTCTGTTTTCATCAGTTGATAAAGCGGATACAATCTTAAGTGTATAGTTCCCTGAATCATAAGGTGTCCAGGCAAAGGATACTGAATCTACTGCACCTGAATTTAGGTTCATGGTTGATGTACTCAAATGTGTACCGTTAACGAAGAATTTCATAGGGATGTTTGATTCATTTGATGTTCCAAGATTTTTCACTTTTGCTTTTATAATTTTCTGATTGCCTATACTGAAAAATGTCGGTAAGTTAAGGAACGGACCTGTTTCTATGTTATGAGCATAAGTTATACCTGCACCATCACATCTTATACCAATAGCTTTGTATGTTGCATAAAATGATTGAATTGTACCCCAAGCTGACTGAATATATCCATAACCCGGTCTCATTGTAGTTGTTGTACTTTCATCTGCACCTACATAATGAGAAGGCATCGTTGCAGGGTCATAACTGTAGCCTACATAATAACTCTGCCCTGTTGTTAATTGGGGAATACCGGTCAAACCGGTAAAATCAAACCATGATACAGTTGGCCATATCGGTACACCTGTTGCAGTTTGGTTAGAAATAGTATGAACTAATGTTCCCGGGCCGCCGCCTGTACCTGTTGCATCATAGAATACAATATCAAAAGTAAAGTTTGCTGAACCTGCGGCAGTTCTGGTAAGAGCTAAACAAACCTGGTTAATTGTGAACGGATAATTTAAAGGAGTCATCTTCATAACCCACTTGCCAAGCCCATATCCGGGATTCCAGCCGTAACCGTTTTCCCATGTATTGTCATCATATATTAAACCGCCTACGCATTGAGCGCCAAGCATTCCTTCATTGCCTTTTATAAAAAGTGTATTATCATTTGCAAGCTGTGATGCCGGCTGGGAATAAATAGAGAAAGAAAAAATAGAGAAGACAAAAAACAGTAAAATGAATTTTTTCATTTTATGCCTAATTTTTTAAATTTGGGGAAACAATAGTTAGAACATATTAATATTATATAATAAGCGGCTTAAGTCAATGATATTTCCTTTCTTATCGGGCAAATTCTATTACATCCCGCATTAGAAATATTTCATGAAAGTATTAAACAAGCAAAAGCGGCAGTAACGATTACCCCTGCCGCTTTTTTGCTGATATGGAGGAGGAGGGAAACTCAATTTTGGCTGTATCCATTGTCACACAAGGTTGTCCCACTGAATAATCTCCCATTTCATATCACTATGATTAAATGACAGCTCGCACAACAGCTCGCTGTCTTTGCATATTGCGATAAAGTGGCTCACAATGTCTTTGCCGTCATTAATCTTCCATTTATTGGCAACATGGTCAACCTTGTAAGTCTTATTTTTCCATTTAAACTTAATAATGTCAATCTGCAGATTGTGAAAGTGTGCAATCACTTCTACAGATTCCATTGCTTGTTTTTGTTCGTAGTACATAGGGCTGACTCCCGTACATTAACATTATATAAAATAACACTATATAAATATATATGATTTCAGCCACTAAGTCAATAGGAAATTGAAAATTCACTATTTTACGTTACCCTTGACTACTATAAATGGATATACTATATTTGCATAAGGGGCTGCCCGGAGCATATATTGCGGGCTTGAAAATAAAAGGAAATATTACATAAATTCGCAAAAAAGTAAATAAAACAGCAGATTTTAATAGATTTGGAAAGGGTTGCAAGCCTATAAATGGAATGGAGAGTCCGGCTTATATGTCATTCCTGCTTTCACAGGAATGACAATGAGAGAATAGGAATGACAAGTGCTCTTTTTTTAACTTAACAAACTTAACAAACTTAATAAACTTAATAAACTTAAAAAACTTAACAAACTCAATCATGCAAGAATTAAGTCCGCGTCAAAAAGATGTTTATCAATTTATAGATAAATACCAGTGCCGAACAGGTTATCCGCCAACCTATGCTGAAATTTCCGCTGAATTTGAATTCCAGATAGGTATGGTACAGCAGGTGATGGATGCTCTTGTACGTAAAGGCGTTGCCGAGAAGATTCCCTTTACTTCACGCAGTATACGCCTGCTGAAAAGTGATTTCAGCCTCAGAGCCAATGCAGCAGTTATCCCGTTATACGGGCAGGTCATGGCAGGGCAGCCCGCTTTTGCCGATGATAATATTGTTGATTATGTTTACATGACCAAAACACGCAAGTCATCTTCACAATTATTTGCATTAAAAGTAAAAGGAGACAGCATGAAAGATGCCGGTTTCCTGGAAGGTGATACTGTTATCGTGAAAAAGCAAAGTGCTGCTGATAACGGTGATATTGTAATAGCATTGCTCGATGATGAAGCAACAGTAAAAACCCTGCGTAAAAAGAGAAATACTATTTTTCTTGAACCCGCAAATAAGAAGTATAAGCCCATCACCGGCAAACCCTTTACAATACTGGGAAAGGTGATTGAGCTGAGAAGGTCCCTAACTTAATTGCGAATTGCCTGCCTGCAGCAGGCAGGCGGATTGGCAATTGCGAATTGAAAAGCAAGATTGCAGGTTCCAGGTTGAAAGGTTGGAAAATTGATTGTACCGCCAGTGTCACATGTAAAATGGTGAAATGGTGATTAACAGAGATTTCCGTACTGCCAGTGTCTCTCATGGATGTTCTATAATTACAGAATTATTTTTAATCGAGGACACTGGCAGAATAAACCCGTGTGCCCGTACTGCCAGTGTCTCTCATGGATGCTTTATAATTATTGTATGAATAATAATCGAGGACACTGGCAGAATAAGGAGATTTATAATTAACCCAATGCTTCTAATCTGCAATCTGCAATCTTTAATCTGTAATCTTCATTCATCATTGTTATCCCGTTACCCCAATTCTTATAATCTTCTCCCCGTATCTTTCCTTCAGTATATCCATCTCCTTGAAGGGGAATCTCAGCCACTTGCGGAACAAATCCAGCGTAACGCCGTAATCACGCCGCAGGTCAAACACCGATATCCCGAACATCCGCGCCTTGCGGTGTATATCCGGCTCAGGGAATTTCTTATACAAATGCATTGCCGTATTGAACAGCTCACGCTCATCGTTCGTGTAGCTCATCAGCCGTATCTTTTCCGACATGTACCCCAAATCATCATATCTTATCGTTAATATAAAATACCTTGTCACCAGCCCCTTGAATCTCAGCTTGCGGCTTACATATTCAATCATGCGGCGTATCTCATTTTCAATCTCGGGGTTGGTAAATATCGCGTCATGCAGTGTGTGGTTGTGATTGATGTTCTTCTGCTGATAATCAACCTTCTGCGAAATACTGCTTGTATCCTCGCCGCGGGCTAGCTTACGAAGTATCACGCCGTTAATGCCGAACTCCTTGTGCATTGTATTGATTGTGCTGTTGGCAACATCACCGATGGTGTAAAGTCCCATATGATTTAACCGCCGCTCAATGCGTTTGCCGATACCCCACATCTTCACTGCGGGCAGTGCATAGATATCCGCGCGGTTCTCTTCACGCAGAATTGTTAACCCGTCCGGCTTATTGAACTTGGATGCCATCTTCGCATAGGTTTTATTGAACGACACTCCCAGCGTTACGGTGAGATGCTCCAGCTCCTTCACGATTTGCTTTATCTTCCATGCAAACTTAGCCGCCTGGAAATAATCGTTCACAACATCTGTTACCTCGAGGAAGCATTCATCAACGGAATACTGCTCGATGCAGTCTTCGGGGAGGTGCTTGCGGAACTCGGAGAGCACGTTCTGCATGATACACTCATATTTTTGCCCGTAGCAGGGGACGGAGATAAGGTCGGGACAGTACTGCAGCGCTTCATAAACTGACATGCCTGTTTTAACGCCGAATTTCCGCGCCTCGTATGATGATGTCATGACGATGCCCTTATAGCCCGGTGCACCGCCAACGCAGATTGGCTTGCCTCTCAGCTTCGGGTTATCACGCTGTTCAACCTGTGCGAAGAACGCATCAAAATCAAGGTGGATGAAGTACCGCCTCTCGGGAAAACCGCCCAGCCTGTTGCCTACATCCTTATGATGCGGAAAGCTGTACATCGGCATAAGACGTACGCGTTTATGCGGTCCTCTGCCGCTCCTGTGAAAAAATGATGAACTTATTTTCCCCGGACCTTCCATACCTTCCTTTCATTATTACGAATATAATATATATTCATATAGTAGTCAAGAACCACTTTAACCTAATTGCGAGCTCGCCTTTCTTGTCATTCCCGCATGCTTCTAGCGGGAATCCACTTGTATAGGTATGAATAAACTAAAAGTAATTGATGCACTAAATAAAATCCCCTGTATAGAAAATCGAAAAAACTACCATTTTAAAAGATTATCCATTTCATCTGAAGTGGATTCCCGCTAGAAGCATGCGGGAATGACAGGTAGATTACTCTTCCAATTCGCCATTGTTATCACCATTTGTCCTGCTTCCGGTTATGGAGTTTCCAGCTTATAATTGACTGCAGGTCGGGCGGATGATATTTCACTATGGGCTGGGCAATGACCTTATCCTTAAGCTTTATGTAAGATATCTCCGTTTTTTCGAAGCCGGTTGCCTTGCGGAACAATGCTTCATGAACCTCCGCGTATGCCTTATTCCTGCCGTTCTGGATTGCCTCCGACAGCTCTTTATTCCTGCGGATGGTTTTTGCGAACTGTGTGGCTGATACATCCAGTATCTCAGCTATTTTTTCATCCGGTAAGCCGCATGATGCCATCTTTTCTATCATTTCCGGCTCTACCGTGATTTCACACAATAATTTGCTTTTTCTTCTGATTTTAATTTTTTTCATTTTTTTAAATAAAAAAAAGGCAGCCCTCCGAATTTCGAATTTCGGATTGCCAATTTCGGATTGAAAAATTTTATTCAATTCGCAATTGTCAATTCGCAATTCGCAATTAAGAAAAGCTGCCCTGAGTTCTTCAGTGACAACCTATATCACTATACAAATATACAATACGATTTTT
The DNA here is from genome assembly GCA_003820375.1 of Ignavibacteriota bacterium. Taxonomy (GTDB): domain Bacteria; phylum Bacteroidota; class Ignavibacteria; order Tepidaquicellales; family OLB5; genus RPQH01. Next base: position 16,772 of record RPQH01000051.1, on the reverse strand, counting down.
GTTTTTGCAAGTAGTTAATAAAGATTTATCAGATTTATCAGATTTATCAGATTTATCAGATTTACAAACCACCATTTCACTCCGCCCAGGCGGATTCACTATTTGATTTCTGCCACAAAGGCACAAAGGCACAAAGCGAAAAACCCATGGTAGCACAGACCTGACTGCAACAGGCAGGCACTCCTGTCTGTGTATAAACATGCGAACTTCCTGCCTGTATATAAACATGCTTTAAATCCCGAAGTCGAAGATACGGCTCTGCCGGAGGGTGACATTATTTATTAAATACCGATTAAGTCGTGATTTATATCTTTTCATTATTATTATTTTCCATTAACTTTCTGTAATTAAAAGAACTAAGCCAAATCACTCATGAGTTTAGAAACTGCTTATTTTGCTGTTCAGGAACTTGTTGAAAACTTCAAAGCTAACGAAACAAAATACCTTTCCCAGTCTTACCAGGAAGCTGAAGTAAGAAAAGATTTCATCGATAAATTTTTTATTGCTCTTGGATGGGATGTTAACCATGATATACAAAAGAATCCCTATGAACAGGAGGTAAAAGTAGAAAAAGGTGTTGTTGTTGCAAAAGGATTAAAGCGTGCAGATTATTCATTTGCTCTTGCTCCAAATTACCGCGATCCTAAATTTATAGTCGAAGCAAAAAAACCATCCCGCTCGCTTGCTAATGCTGATGATTATTTTCAAGCTGTCAGGTATGGATGGAATAAAAACAATCCTATTTCTATACTAACCGATTTTGAAGAGCTTCATATCCTTGATTCAAGATTTAAACCGTTTATAAGTGATGCAATAAACAGGAAAATCGACAGGTTTCATTATAGTGATTTTACAGATAAAGAAAAGTTTTCGAAAGTCTATTACCTGCTTTCACATGAGGCAGTTGAAAACGGTTCAATAGAAAAATATGCAGAAGCACTTCCAAAACCAAGAGGCAAGGCAGTTCAAAAAGGATTGTTTGCCGGCTCATATAAAGCAGTCGATGAAGCATTTCTTGATGAGCTTGATGAGATAAGGGAAACACTTGCCCGTTCTTTTAAACGGAACAATAATAATTTAAACAGTGAAGAGCTTACAGAAGCTGTACAAAGAACTATTGACCGTCTTGTGTTTATCAGATTTCTTGAAGATAAATCAATTGAACCGGAACGCAGGATTAGCACGTATGGTGATAAAAATACAGCATGGATTGATTTTATTACAGACTGTAAACAGCTAAATGCAAAATATAACGGAATAGTTTTTAAAAATCATTTGATAGATCTTCCGCCTTCCAACACTCTGCTTTCTTTACATATCGCCCCGGGGGGGGGTAAACATGCAAAACAAAAACGCAGAGAAAAAGGCGGAAGAGTTTTTTAATAAATTAGCTCCTTCTAAAATTGAAAACAAAAAAAGCGATGGGGAAACCGCAATACGGACAGATGGAGCTAATGTTTTTTTTAATCCACCGGATGATAAAGATTTCGGAAGTATTTGCGAAGAATTAACAGAGCTTAACAGTCCCTATGATTTCAACTCGATACCCATACATATACTCGGTTCAATATATGAAAGATTTCTCGGTAAGGTTGTTCACACAACGGCAAAACGAGTTACCATTGAAGAAAAACCGGAAGTAAGAAAAGCAGGAGGGGTTTATTATACACCACAGTATATTGTAAAATATATTGTAGATAATACGATAGGAAAGTTAATAGAAGGCAAAACACCTAAGGAAATTTCCAAGCTGCGATTTGCAGATATATCATGCGGAAGCGGTTCATTCCTTATAACTGTATATGATGTTCTTTTACAGTACCATGGAAAATGGTATAATGACCATCCAGAGCAGGCAAAAAAAGACGGGTGTATTTTAAGGGAAGGACAGTGGTATTTATCGCTTAAGCAGAGAAGGGATATATTGGTTAATAATGTTTTTGGAGTAGATATTGATTACCAGGCAGTTGAGGTAACACAGGTATCATTATTTTTAAAGCTGCTTGAAGATGTAACACTTTCATCGGCAAATGAAATGATGGTATTATTTAAAGAAAAAATATTACCTGATTTGAGCAAGAATATAGTTTGCGGTAATTCATTGATTGGCACTGATATTTATGAAGGAAACTTATTTGAACAGGCAGATGAAAGAAAAATCAATGCTATGAACTTCGAAGACCGGTTCCCCGAGATAATGAAGAATGGGGGATTTGATGCGATTGTAGGAAATCCCCCATACACATATATAATAAGCATGGAGCAGCAAAATTATTTTAAAAAAAATTATAAGTACCAAAATTATCAGAAAGATTTGTACTTATTGTTTTTAGAACGATATGGAGTAATTCTTAAACATGAAGGACTTTTAGGTGTTATTATATCAAACACATGGCTTCAATCTATTACATACAGAGAAATTAGAAAATATTTAGTTAATGAGTTTGTATGGGAAAAAATATTACATCTTCCCGAAAAGGTATTTAAAGCTGTTGTTGATACAAATGTTTTAATTTTTAGAAAGAGTAATAATAATAATAATTGCATAGTGACAATTGAAGAATATAAAAACAACAAATTCAATTTTTTACATTCACTAAACATGTCTAATATTGAAAGAAATGGAGATTCTATTAATATAATTTCCTGCCAATCTAACAAAGATTTATTTTATAAGATTAGAAATAATTCTATTAAATTAAAAGAGCTCACATCTGTTTTCAATGGTGTTAAACCTTTTGAAAAAGGTAAAGGTAACCCTCCTCAGACTCAAAAAACAATGACTGAAAAACCATTTGTTAAAATTGGAGTAATACCAACAGAAAAATGGAAACCTTTACTAAGAGGAAGTTTAATCAATCGTTATGTAAATCTTTGGGATAATAATTCATGGATACTATATGGTGAATGGTTAGCAGCACCTAGAAAACCAGAAATATTTTTACATAATGAAAAAATTATGGTTAGACAAACAGGAGATAAAATAATTTCAACTTTAATAGAAGGGTACTACATAGCTAGAGATAACCTCCATATAGTTATTATAAAAAACAATAACTACAATATTCGATATTTATTAGGCTTGTTAAATTCAAAAGTTATAGATTTTTATTATTCTTATTTAAATCCAGAAAAAGGTGAAGCACTTGCGCAAGTAAAAAAAAATCATGTAGAAAATTTACCTATTAAAGAAATAAACTTTCAAAATTATATTGAAAAACAATTTCATGACAAAATTGTTTTTCAAGTCAATCAAATGTTAGATTCAAAAAAATGTTTATTAACATCCACCACCGATCGGGATAAAGAATTCTATGAGAACCGCTGCAACTCACTCGACAGGCAAATAGATAACCTCGTCTATGAACTCTATGGATTAACGGAAGAGGAAATAAAGATTGTGGAGGGGGAGAAGTAATAAATAATGGAAGCAGAAAATAATCCTTTAAACAAATATCCTTCCTTAAAAGGAAAATTTGATTTTTTAAAAAGTCAACAAGATTATCATGAAAACCTCTATATTGAAATTATATCCACAAACGGCAATAATGTAGTTTTAATTGATCATTTCGTAATAGGGATTTTGAAAAGATCATTAGATCTAGTTAATTCTTTTATAATATTAATTAATAATTGGCATTTTACAGTATCTGCTACTATTCTTAGAATGCAAATAGATAATTTGATTAGAATTTTCTATTCTACAAAAAGAAGTGATAAAGAATTCTATATGGAATTTTACAAAGGCAAATCTTTTAGGGAATTAAAACATATTGATGGTAAACCTTTAATCGATAGTTTATTAATTAAAATTTCAAAAGATACCTATCCATGGATTGAAGATGTTTACAGAGAAACATCTAAATATTTACACCTTTCGAATAAGCATTTTAATACAACAATTACATCAATAGGAGATAATAAAATGACCAATTTTTTTGGTATAGGACAACCAAATTGCAGAGAAGAGGATTTATCTAATTTATTAGATGCATTTAGTTGTACAACAGATGCAATTATAAAAATTGTTCAGGGTTGGATTATTACAAAAAACTCTTATAACAATAATTAATATAAGCATAATAAAATGGAACAAAAAAAAATAAATAATCTAATAAAGAATTTTGACAAATATTGCAATATTACACATAATTATTATAGAACTAATAGAGATAGTTCATTTTTCTATAAACAAATTCTAAAATATCACCAAAAATCAAAATTAAAAGAACTATTAAAAAATAATCAGTTTCTTTACTTAATTTATGTTACACTCATTACATGGGATGTTGATTCAAGAGGTGCATCAATTGTAAGTTACAATACATTTTCAGAATCAATTAAAAAAAATGAACCGAATATAATAAGATTAAGTAAATATAAATTTTTCAATATTGATTTGGATAATAATGACTTCTGGAAAATAATTGAAAATGTTTTTAGAGAAATAAATATTGTTGATGCTACACAAGAAAGAAAGGTTGTTGGAATTTCAAAAGCACTTCATTTTCTATTACCTCATTTAGTTATGCCAATAGATAACAGATATACTAAAAAATTTTGTGGACACTATAACAAAGATAATTTTGACAAATTCAAGTGTACTTACGAAGATTTTATTTATATAAGGGATAAACTAAAAGAAAAATATGGAAATGGACTGATTAATAATAAAGAAATACCTTTTCCGAAATTAATTGATGATGCTATAATTGGTTTTATAATTTGCGAAAATGATGAAAAAGAGTACAAAAAAGGTGAATTTAAATATATTTTGAAATTTAACAAATATGGAGAACGAATATTTAATGATATAATAAAAAATTGAACAATAATATATAATATCCACCACCGACCGTGATAAAGAATTCTATGAGAACCGCTGCAGCTCACTCGATAGGCAGATAGACAACCTCGTCTATGAACTATATGGATTAACGGAAGAGGAAATAAAGATTGTGGAAGGAGAAAAATAAATACTAATGAATTATAAATTATTTATTGATGAAAGCGGTGACCATGGTTTGACCACTATAAATAATGAATTTCCTGTTTTCGTTTTATGTGGAATGCTTGTAGAGGATTATGAAGATTTGCGTTTATCAATTAATGAAATAAAAGAACATTTTTGGCATGGTAAAAAAGTTATATTTCACTCAAGAGATATAAGGAAATGTGAAAAAGAATTTAAAATTCTTTTAGATCTTGGTGTTAAGAAAGAATTTTTCACAAAGTTAGATAAATTTATGTCCACAAAAGATTATACCTTAATTGCTTCAGCCATAGACAAAAATGAATATTTTAAAAAACATGGTCTGCTTGGAAATGATGTATATGAAATTGCTCTTTCGTTTATTTTCGAAAAATGTTTATCAATTCTCATTAAAAATTACGGGGATAAATTTAAACTAGAAATTTTTATTGAAAAAAGAGGAAGGAAAGAAGACCAGGAACTCTCAGAACATTTTCAAAGAATAAAATCAAGAGGTACTGCATTTATAGAAGCAGATTTTCTGAAAGAGCATGTTTCAGATATTGTGTTCAACGATAAAAAAGAGAATATTAATGGTTTGCAAATTTCTGATTTGGCTGCATATCCTATTGCAAGATATATTATAGACAAAGATAGAGCAAATCCTGCCTTTGAAATATTAAAAGAAAAGTTTTACCATTGGGATGAAAAAGATTGCAGTTTAATGGTATATCCATAAAAGTAAAAAGCCCGCTTACGCAGGCATTCTTACCGATCGGGGACACCCCGGTCCTTTTTTAACTCTTTACAAAGATAATCTGGTATAATCGTTTTGTCAAGTCCTCATTTGCCAGTTAAATACCTATCCAATCAATACATTAAACAAATATACAATACTAAAGTTCCAAATTCTATAGTTTTTTGCTGTTTTCCCCCCTGTATATCTTAAGTCAATGTAAGGTCATGTGTGGGAAGAGGTAGATAATTCTTTTTTACTCTGTTTCTTATTTTACGGAAGGATTACTGTTACCATCAAGATGGACCTGACACTGCCCCTTATTTAGAGCAGTGTATAAAATCACAGAGTGATTCCCTGTATTAGATAAATTATACATTTCATAAAAACTCCATCGGAGCTGCCCATTTGTTTTTTAATCATAACATAAATTAGAATTAACCGGAAAATCATCGATAGGCAACTACTCTGTAGTTGTATCATTGATTGTTAATTATCTAATATAGGTAATCACTATGTGATTATTATCAAGCACTGTCCCAAATAACAATCACACTATTGCAGATATTCATAATCTTTCCCAATGTTATCAAAACACTCTAAATCAATCTTATAACTTCCGGCATTTGGTTTCCAATCGCAGTTCAATATCATTCCCGCCGCCTGTACGGGCAAGGCATGCACCGCGTCACCTGTCATTCCAGCGAAGGCTGGAATCCATTTGTATAGATACGAATAAACCACAACCATTAAAGATTTTGATAAACACGATAGAATCTGTAACAGTTTAATACAACATTAAAGATTTTCTGTATCATTACGGCATGGATTCCAGCCTTCGCTGGAATGACATAGAAGGGGTTCGCTGGAATGACATGTTAGGAGGTAGGGGAGCGTGCCTTTTTGGCATCAATATGCATTTTTATTTATCCGTATCATTTCAGGGATCTCCACTTCCGTGAAGATATTTAACAATTTCTGCGGAGATATTTAACAATTATCCTGCCAAAAAAGGAGAGGGGAGTTGTGACAAATTGGCAAAATCACCTCCATATGAAAGAAACATCCCATTGCCGCCTTTTCGAAGAGGGAATCAGAAGAAAAATGATGGTTTTGTGTCTGGAAATGGGTAGGAGTGATGAGTTTTGATGTCTAATTTGGGTTAAGTGATTGATGTATAAGGGGATATCCGATTATTTTACATCAAAATTTTATTGAAAAATGCAGATTGTAAGCTGTAATCACAATAAAAAATAAATTTCAAAATACACCTTTTCGCTAATCAATATTGCTATGACAAAATGTCAACGGCAAATTTTGAGCGGTCGGGAAGCATCAAAAATCTCATGGAAATCGTTAGGGGATTGTACATGTCGCTGGAAAAGTCCTGCTTGTCATTCCCGCCAAAAGCATGCGGGAATGACATTGAGGGAATTTATGAAACCCATATCGATTTTACATGTATATTAAGGGATGCTCATTGCACATTGCACATTGCACATTGCTCATTGCTCATTGCTCATTGTTTATTATTGATTATAACATCATAAGCTTATATATTTATATGATTTTATTAAATTTAGTTAAAATATGTCAATCAGAACGCTGTTTTTATTCATAATGTACGTATATCTTCCGTTGTTGTATGCACAGATTAATAAGCCGGTGTACGGAGTAACAGTGGATAATGTGAAAAATCTGCACCAAATCACAGAAGCACTTGAGCGGCTGCCCGTAAAACCTACAACACGCATCGTATTTGATGCGGAAGTTCCGGCTAAGGATTATAGTAAAGCTGTTGAGGAGATAAGTAATGTCAGCTATGTGATGGGTGAGCTGCTGGACAGCTATTACATGAAAAATTATACGGTTACAGACCATAAAAAGCGGGTTCTGGACTATATCGAAACGCTTGATGACTATGTGGATATCTGGGAAATCGGCAATGAGATTAACGGCGACTGGCTGGGACCTAAGGAAACTGTGATTAAAAAGATGGTTGATGCATTCAACCTGGTAAATGACCGCGGCGGAAAAACCGCATTAACGCTCTATTATAACAAAAACTGCATTGATGATGTGGAATATGAAATGTTCAACTGGGTAAATAAGAATGTTCACGCGAAAATCAAGCAGGAAGTGGATTATGTGTTTATTTCGTATTATGAAGATGATTGCAATGATTACCAGCCCGATTGGCAGAGGGTATTTGACAGCCTGCACGTGATATTTCCGAATTCAAAGCTCGGAATTGGCGAATGCGGCACGAAATTCAAGGATTCTAAACCGGATTACATGAAACGGTATTACTCGATGAATATCACAACTCCGGGTTATGTTGGCGGGTACTTCTGGTGGTACTTCAGACAGGATTGTGTGCCCTATACCAAGCCGCTGTGGAGTGTGCTGAATCAAGTGCTTAGGGCAAATTGATTGCCTGAATCACAGATTAGCGGATTGCAGATTAAAGATTGCAGATTAAAGATTGCAGATTAAAGATTAAAGATTGCAGATTAAAGATTAAAGATTGCAGATTAAAGATTGTGGATTTTTGCGTGATTTTTAATGATTTGCTGCTTGTCTGAATCACAGATTACACAGATATGAGCGCAGATTACGCTGATGGAAGCGATGGAACACTGATTATGATTATTGAAAAGCAGCAGATAAACTCACAACTCTCGGAGCGTAGCGGAGATCCCGCTTCAGCGGGATCGAACACACAACTCTCGGAGCGCAGCGGAGATCCCGCTTCAGCGGGATCGAACTCACAACTCTCCAAACTCTCCAAACTCTCCAAACTCTCATCTCTTTTTAGCCTAATCACGGTATAGCAAAAATATGCGAAAAACAGCAGGATTTCGGCAATTTGCCAATGCCAAATAACATATTGTAGGAAATTACCCCATTCACGTTATATACAATCCGGATAATCCATAATTTTGTCGCTTCAAGTATGGCAATTCTAAATTAATGGTAAATATTGACATAGAGAGAGCCCCCCGTTATCATAATATATAATAATAAATTAGGGAGTGTTCATGTTAGGAGATTCCGCTTTAGAGTACACATGATAACACAATGAAATATAAGCAGTTACGAATGTAATCAGTACAACTACCACCACCTGAAATGGTTAGGAAGTACTCACTATTGACAAGTAGTCGGATAGGGGTATATATTTGTAGTATTAGCCACTAACTATAATTCAGGAGAAAGAAATGTTAAAAGAACTGCACATATTATTGATGGTTTTACTGGTTTCTCCGTCAATTTTAGCACAAAACAATGACCAACCTTCCGTTCCGAGAACTGTATATGGTATTACCATAGATGGGATTTACCCCAGCGCAGACATTATAGATGCCATACAGAGTCTCCCGGTCAAAATGACAACCAGGATAGTATTTGATGAAGGCCAGCCGGCAAGCTCATACTCCTCTTTCGTTAATCAATTAAGCAACCATAGCTTCATCATGGGTGAAATACTGGATAGCTACTTTATGAAGGATATCACAGTTGCTCAGTACTCAGCCCGTGTGCAGGATTATGTTAATACTATGGGAAGCAAAGTTGATATATACGAAATTGGAAATGAAATTAACGGCGAATGGCTAGGTAGTAATGTCGTTGAAAAAATGACTAATGCCTATAACATTGTTAAAAATGCGGGGCAAAAAACTGCATTAACACTCTACTACAACAAGAACTGCTGGGCAAATTCTAACAATGAAATGTTCAAGTGGACAAACAACAATGTCCCGGCAAGTATGAAACAGGGTTTAGATTACGTCTGGATTTCTTACTACGAAGATGACTGCAACAATTACCAGCCCAACTGGCAGGTAGTATTTGATTCACTTAACAAGATATTCCCTAATTCAAAAATCGGGATAGGTGAATGCGGCACAAACATATCGTCGTTAAAAGCATCTTACATGCAAAGATATTACAGGATGAATATCTATACAGCTAATTACGTTGGCGGTTATTTCTGGTGGTATTTCAGGCAGGATTGTACACCAAAAACCAAGCCGTTGTGGAATACTTTAAAGAATACAATCATAACACGCACATCAGGACCATTGGATGTAAATGGCGTAAATGAAAACGATAACAACAACATTAATAACCCGGTAACATTTGAATTAAAACAAAACTATCCGAATCCTTTTAATCCTTCAACTATGATATCATACTCAATACCTGAGTCGGGCAATGTAAAGCTGACTGTATTTGATATCCAGGGAAGGGAAATAATGACTCTTACAAATGAATTCCTGCAGGCAGGGGAGCACACTGCAGAATTTAATGCGTCGTCGCTTGCAAGCGGTGTATATCTGTATAAAATTGAAGCAGGTACATACAGCGACGTTAAAAGAATGATGCTTGTAAAATAATCATCAGCCATAATTAAGCCATAAGCCATGAATTAATTAAACAGGTTTAAGCAATAGCTTAAACCTGTTTGATAACCAAAAAGACAATTGACATAAACATAATTAATTCACCACATTTTCTAATTATTCAGTGGAGATAAAAAGATGAAATCGGTTTTAACATTAATTCTAGCTTTAATGGTACTTTCCATTAATGCTTATTCACAATCTACAAAAGTATATGGAGTAACAATAGACGGAATATATCCCAGTGCAGAAATAATAGATGCAATACAAAGTAATCCTGTCAAGATGACGACAAGGATTGTGTTTGATGAAGGCCAGCCGGCAAGCCTATACTCTTCTTTCGTTGACCAATTAACTACAAAAAGTTATATCATGGGTGAAATACTGGATAGCTACTACATGAAGGATATCACAGTTGCTCAGTACTCAGCCCGTGTGCAGGACTATGTCAATACAATGGGTAACAAAGTCCATATTTACGAAATAGGCAACGAGATAAACGGTGAATGGCTCGGTACTAATGTCGTTGAGAAAATGACTAATGCCTATAACATTGTTAAAAATGCAGGACAAAAAACTGCACTCACGCTTTATTATAATAAAAACTGCTGGGCAAATTCCAACAATGAAATGTTCAAGTGGACAAATAACAATGTCCCGGCAAGTATGAAAACAGGATTGGATTATGTATGGGTATCTTATTACGAAGATGACTGCAATAATTACCAGCCCAACTGGCAGGTAGTATTTGATTCACTTCATAAGATATTCCCTAATTCAAAAATTGGAATAGGTGAATGCGGAACAAACAATGCATCATTAAAAGTATCCTACATGACTCGGTATTATAACATGAATATTACTACACCGAATTATGTTGGTGGTTATTTCTGGTGGTATTACAGGCAGGATTGTACACCTAAAACAAAGGCATTATGGTCAACATTAAATAATATACTTCTTAATCAAAATCAGCAGCTTAGCGCTCCTACTTTATTAAGTCCAGTTAACGGAGCTACGAATGTTTCACAAACACCTCTGCTGGATTGGAGTGATGTATCAAATGCAACCTCATACCAAATGCAGGTTTCAACAGGCTCGGCATTTACAACAACAGTAGTAAACCAGACAAGTCTTACATCCTCTGCATATACCGTACCAACAGGAATACTTGCATCAGGAACGACATATTACTGGAGAGCTAAAGCATCAAATTCGTCAACATCAAGTGCATGGTCTTCAGTGTTTTCTTTCAAAACCGGAACAATAACTCCTGCATTAACCGCACCTGTGTTATTAAGTCCCGTTAACGGAGCAACAAATGTTTCAACAACACCATTACTGGATTGGAGTGATGTAACAAATGCAACCTCATACCAAATACAGGTTTCAACAGGTTCAGCATTTACTTCAACGGTAGTAAATCAGACAAGTCTTACATCCTCTGCATATACCGTACCCGCTGGAGTACTTGCATCAGGTACAACATACTATTGGAGAGCAAAAGCATCAAATTCATCAACATCAAGCGCATGGTCAACCGTGTTTTCATTCAAAACAGGAACAGTACCACCACCTACTTCACAAATACGCGGAGTGACCATAGATGGTATTTATCCAACTGCTGATATTGTAACAGCCTTGCAAAAGCTTCCTGTCAGGCCTACAACAAGAATGATATTTGATAAGAGCACTGCCTCGGCATATTCGAGCTCTGTTACATCCATAAGCGGTGTAAGTGATATTATGGGTAATATTATGGACAGTTATTTTATTAACGACTTTACTGTAACTCAATACAGAGCCAGAATGAACGATTATATATGGACTCTTGGTGATAAAGTAACAATATGGGAAGTAGCTAGCGAATTCAATGATGAGTCGGTAGGTTCAATTTCCAATGCAGCAAGCATGTTGAATGCAGGCTACAATTACGTAAAATCTTTAAATAAAAAGACAGCTATAACGCTTTTATATAACAGCCATTGTTATACTAATCCCCAGAATGAAATGTTCACATGGGCAAATACAAACATTCCTGCATACATTAGAAATGGATTAGATTATGTATGGGTATCATATTATGATGATTACTGCAATAACTACCAGCCCAACTGGCAGCAGGTATTTGACCAGCTGCATACAATGTTCCCGAATGCAAAAATAGGAATAGGCATGTGCGGTACTTTAGACCCGCTTAAGAAAGCTGCATTCATGCAAAAGTATTACACATTAAATGTAACCACTCCGAATTTTGTCGGCGGATATTTCTGGTGGACATTCAGACAGGATTGTGTACCATACACAAATCCATTATGGACTACATTAAAGAACGTATTTGCACCTGTTGATAATAACAATATAGTAATGAACAAGGGAGACAACAAATCAGAAACACCATCCAGCTATGCATTAAGGCAAAATTATCCAAACCCGTTCAATCCTTCTACAAAAATATCATATGCAATTCCGGAAGCCGGAAATGTCAAGCTGGTTATCTATGATATACAGGGAAAAGAAGTGATGACATTAACAAATGAATTTAAACAAGCAGGTGAATATACCGCTGAATTTAATGCGTCGGCATTGTCAAGCGGAGTATATTTCTACAGATTAGAAACGGCCACGTTTTCCGATGTTAAGAAAATGTCGCTTATAAAATAGCTATTATCCTTAGCCGAACAACGAAACATGGAATTATTAAACAGGTTTAAGTTAAGACTTAAACCTGTTTAAATCCAAAAGCTAAATAATGACTGTAAGAATGTAAGAACTATTTATTAATCTAAAATCTAACAAAAACCAAGTGAGGCAAAAATGAAAAAAATTTTAATTTTACTATTAGTTCTGCTGTATACTTATCCTGTTTATTCACAATCCACAAAAGTTCATGGTATAACAATCGATGGAATATGGCCATATGCTGAAATACTGGATGCAATTCAAAGCATGAAGTATAAAATGACAACAAGAATCGTGTTTGATGAAAATCAGCCGCCAAGTTTATACATTGATTTTGTTAACCAGTTAACTACAAAAAGTTTTATAATGGGTGAAATACTGGATAGCTACTTTATGAAAGATATTACAGTTGAACAGTACTCAGCCCGCGTGCAGGACTATGTTAATGCAATGGGAAACAAAGTGTATATTTACGAAATAGGCAATGAGATAAACGGTGAATGGCTTGGAACCACATCAGATGTTGTCGCAAAGATGACAAATGCTTATAATATTGTTCACAATGCAGGACTAAAGACAGCATTAACACTTTATTACAATAAGAACTGCTGGGCTAACTCAAACAATGAGATGTTTAAATGGACCAATGCTAATGTACCGGCTTACATGAAAACCGGATTAGACTATGTATGGATATCATATTATGAAGACGACTGTAATAACTATCAGCCCAACTGGCAGCAGGTTTTTGACAGCTTGCATGTTATATTCCCTAATTCCAAGATTGGATTAGGCGAGTGCGGAACAAATGACCCGGCTAAAAAAGTGTCTTATATGAACAGGTACTATACAATGAATATTACCACACCAAATTATGTCGGTGGTTATTTCTGGTGGTACTACAGGCAGGACTGCACTCCAAAAACCAAAGCGTTGTGGACTACTTTGAATAATTTATTATCTGATACAGTACCTCCGCCTCCGCCGCCGTCAGCATGTAATGATCTTCAGGAGCCTAATAACCTAAGTGAAAATGCTTACACCATTTTCAGGAATTCAACATATAATGCAGGGTTAAATATATTAACAGATGTTGACTGGTTCAAATTTAATACAACAAAGAATAACACTAACATTAATTTTTCATTCAGCAACTTATCACATAATGCAGTCATTGAATTATATAAAAATACTACTCTGCTAAAATCAATTAATGGAAGCGGTTCGCAAAACCTGGTCTATAATACAAATGTTGTAGGTAATTATTTCTTAAAAATCATACCTGCATCCGAGCCGCTGACCGGGTGTTACAGCTTTATTTATACAACTGCAAAAAGACCTATTGTGCTTGATGATAAAGAAGTTACGGAACCCGGAGTTTACGCATTACAACAGAACTTTCCCAATCCGTTTAATCCAACAACTGTGATATCATACAACATACCTGAAGCAGGAAATGTAAAGCTTACAGTATATGATATCACCGGCAGGGAAGTAATGACTTTAGCAAATGAATTTATGCAAGCAGGAAAATATACTGCTGAGTTTAATGCGTCAGATTTAGCAAGTGGAATTTACATCTACAAAATTGAAGCAGGTTCGTTCACAGATGTTAAGAAAATGCTGCTTGTAAAATAACATTAGTTTAAAAAAAATTATCTATACCTACCGGATAATTTGAGGTGAGACATCATTAAACAGGTTTAAAGAAGAGGAAAATTTAAACCTGTTTACTCACCCCATAAGAATTTGAAATGCGACAAAGCCATAACTAACCACATACTCTAATTATTGCGTGGAGACCAAAATGAAAAAATCCTTAATCCTATTGCTCATTCTTCTGTGTTCCGGTTCTGCCTACTCTCAAGTAACACCTGTTTACGGCGTAACCATTGATGGAGTCAACCCGATCAGTGACATCAAAACCTCTTTATCTTCACTTCCAAAAAAACTTACAACCAGAATAGTATTTGATGAGTGGGTACCTGCAACCGATTACACCAATGCAGTTAACCAGCTCAGCCCTGTCAGCTTTATAATGGGTGAAATACTGGACAGCTACTATATGAAAGATTATTCAGTTGCCCAGTACACTGCCCGTGTAAATGAATACTTATCTGTTCTGGGAAGCAAAGTTGATATATGGGAAGTCGGTAACGAAATAAACGGCGAATGGCTCGGTTCAAATACCGTAGAAAAAATGACTGCCGCTTACAACATCATTAATAATGCAGGAAAGAATACAGCCCTGACTCTTTACTACAACAAAAACTGCTGGGCTAACTCAAACAATGAGATGTTCAAATGGACAAACAACAATGTCCCGTCGTACATGAAAACAGGATTGGATTATGTATGGATATCTTATTACGAAGATGACTGCAACAACTACCAGCCCAACTGGCAGGTAGTATTTGATTCACTTCATAAGATATTTCCCAATTCAAAGATAGGAATAGGCGAGTGCGGTACAAATAATGCAAATCAAAAAGCAGCTTATATGAACAGGTATTATAAAATGAATATCACAACGCCGCTTTATGTAGGAGGATACTTCTGGTGGTACTTCAGGCAGGATTGTGTGCCAAATACAAAACCATTGTGGACAACTTTTAAGAATATACTTAATACATTAACAGCGGTTGGTAATAACACATCTGTAACACCGTCAGAATATAAATTAAATCAGAATTTTCCAAACCCGTTTAATCCTTCGACAATAATATCATATTCCATACCTAAAGCAGGAATGGTGAAGCTTATTGTATATGATATACAGGGAAAGCAGGCTGCAATATTGGCAAATGAATACCGGCAGCCGGGTGAATATACTGCTGAATTCAACGCATCAAGTTTAGCTAGTGGCATTTATATCTACAAAATAGAGGCAGGTACATTTACTGACGTCAAAAAAATGATACTTGTAAAGTAAATAGCTTATTAAGCTGTAGAACAAAAAACAATTTCACTAGACTATGACAAAAAAGAGGGGAGCAGGTTTAAGAAAGAGAGCTTAAACCTGCTTTTTTATTATTAAAAAGCTCCCATCCCGTATTTTTCGAATTTTTATAATTTTTCCGTTCTTATTACCGGTTCAGAAATAATATTTTAATAATTATTTCACGACATACTGTTTATTTTTCTCATATTGACAAAGAACTGTGATGAGTGATAACAATCATCACTACTTAAAATTAATATATGAAATGGCTCATGTCAAGTTTTTAATGAAAATAGTTGAGAATGTGTTGAGTGTGTTGAGTTTATTGAGTGTTTAGAGCATTATTTCATGACCTGGAATATAAGAAGAGTAAGCAGGTAAGAATTCCCCTCTCGAGAGGGGAGGGAGCGAAGCGGAAGGGGTGTGTCATTTATTGAACCGAATGAGCTTAAAGTTTTACTTTAACTCTAAAAATATAGCGACAATAAACTTCATTATTTCCCTAAATTCGCGTGGGCAGGAGTAGTTTTTCAAAAACCTCGATTCCTGCTCATAATCGCCATATTTTGAGTGATTTTTGACACTTTGGGCAGGAGTTATCTCTTTATACTGCAATAAGTTACAGCCATTTTCCAAAAACTCCTGCCCAAAACCTGCCCATAAAGTGCCCGTAAAGTGCCCACTGAGTGCCCATGGAGTGCCCGCTGAGTGACCATTGGATGACCGCGTTTCTTTTACTCACGCAAAGCCGCTAAGACCGCAAAGGGAGACTTGAATTACCAGGGCAGTTTATGTAAAAAGATGTAATCCCGAAGGGATGGTATTATGGTAGGGAGAATATTCGACAATGAACAGAATCCCGAAGGGATGATATTATTAATGATTGAGATTAACTACCAATATTCTTTTAACAATAATAATGTCATCCCTTCGGGATTTTCTTGGATTAGATGAGCTTTTCTTTCTACCATAATATCATCCCTTCGGGATTCTGTTCCATATGGGATAAATCTTTCTACCATAATATCATCCCTT
>RPQH01000050.1 GCA_003820375.1 Ignavibacteriota bacterium | reverse complement strand
TTAAGTTTGTTAAGTTTGTTAAGTTTGTTAAGTTTGTTAAGTTTGTTAAGTTTGTTAAGTTTGTTAAGTTTGTTAAGTTTGTTAAGTTTGTTAAGTTTGTTAAGTTTGTTAAGTTTGTTTGACTCCTAACTCCCAACTCTCTGACTCCCGACTCTTTGAACTCTACGAGCTTTCTCCCTGCTGTTTATTGTTCTCTACCGAGAATTCTTCATATGCATTGATTATATCTTTCACCAAACGATGGCGGACAACGTCTTTCTTTTCGAGGTAAACAAATTCCACTCCGTCCACATGCTGAAGTATTTTTTGTATCTGAACCAGCCCTGATGTTTGTCTTGAGGGTAAATCTATCTGTGTAATATCACCTGTTATAATTGCTCTTGAATTTATTCCAAGGCGGGTAAGAAACATTTTCATTTGTAAAGCTGTCGAATTCTGGGCTTCATCAAGTATCAAGAAAGCATTGTTCAATGTTCTGCCTCTCATATAAGCAAGGGGAATTATTTCAATAATATTTTTCTCGAAATAATTAGTTAGCTTTTCACGGGGTACCATATCTTCCAGTGCATCGAACAAGGGTTTAAGATATGGGTTCACTTTTTCAGACAGGTCGCCGGGTAAAAATCCTAAGCTTTCTCCTGCTTCAACTGCCGGGCGGGAAAGAACTATCCTGTTTACTTTTTTATTCTTTAATGCTGAAAGGGCTATGGCTACCGAGAGGTATGTCTTTCCGGTTCCTGCAGGTCCTATGACAAAAACTATTTCATTATTTTTGGTTTTATAATAAAGCTCCCTTTGTCCAAGGGTTTTTGGCTTAACAAAGTCATTCCTGTCAACAAGAATAACATCATCAAGCTCTTCCCTTGCTACGCCCAGTTTCTTTTCAATTTCGGCATCCCTTGAATCTGTAACCAGCTCAATTATCAGGTTTACATCACTGTCCGAGATCCTTCCCTGGCGTTTCTGGAGCAGCATAAGTTCCTTAAAAATAGTTTCCAGCTGAATAAGTTCTTCCGGTTCACCTTTTAAATTAATACGTTCTCCCCTGACAGTGATATTAGATTTAAACCTGTTCCGGATTATTTCAATATTCCTGTCATTAAATCCAAGGAAATTAATAAGGTCAATACCTTCCAATAATATGTTTCTTTCTTCTGATGCCAATGTAATTCTTAATTCAAATTTTACTAATAAAGTTTTAAAAAAATGAAAACCCCTCATACAGAGTACAAGGGGTTTTACAGTTTGATACTTTTAATTAATCAAAACAATAACTGAAAGACTATTTCTTCACGTCTTTCTTTTCATCTTTCTTTACGTCTTTCTTTTCGTCCTTCTTCACGTCTTTCTTTTCGTCTTTCTTGGTATCTGTTGTGGTTGTTGTTGTTTTGGTTTTTCTGGTTTTTCTGTATTTCTTTGACTTCATTTCAGCTTCTTTTTTCTGAGCGTCTGTCAAAGTTGGGATTCTGAGAACCTGACCCGGATAAATTAAGTTCGGGTTGGTAATCTTTTTATGTCTTGAATTTGTTAACTGATCTGCATTAACAACGCCATTTTTGTTAGCATCCCAAATTGCCGGCCAGAAGTAAGGTGAGTTATATTTCATTTTGGAGATTTTCCATAAGCAATCACCTTTTACAACTGTGTATGTACCCTCTGGAGTCTTCATACCTTCCCAATCTGCCAATTTCTTCTTCATTGAAGCATATCTGTCGGCAAATTCGGGTAAGCATCTTGCTTTATCGTTTGTGACTTCATCAAAGTAAGATTTTCTTGCATCAGCCGGTGTACCGGTTTTGCCGTTAATCTTCTTTTCGGTCTCTTCAAATTTTCTTCTGAAATCAGCAACGCCTGTTTTGGTTGTGCCAACTAAAGCGTACATGTCTGATTCACATTTGTCGAGATCTTTGTCTCTCTGTGAAGAGGTTGCTTTTAAACCGTCTATTTCAGTGTTTAAAGCTGCGAGCCTGGACTGTAACTGGGTTTTCTGTGCATTGTAGTCGTCCATTTGTCTCTGCCACTCTTCTTCATCCATTTCTTCCATCTGGGTCTGCTGCTGGTCATCATCATCATCGTCATCATCATCTTGTGCAAAAAGTTTTGCGTTGGTTGAAAATGATAAACCAAGGCAAAGAGCGAATAATAACATTAATTTATACAGTTTCATATTATTTGCTCTCCTTTCCGAAGTTGTCTAAGCAGCTTCTTGTTTTTGCCATATCGTCATTGCATTTCTTTATCTTTGCATCTTTATCTGAAATCTGTCTCTGTAAAGAAGCTCTTTCGTCTTCTTTAGCTCTTACCTGGCTCTGAAGACTTTCGACTTCAGCTTTCAGGTTGTTTAATGCCTGCATTTGCTCTTCGTCAACGCCGCCACCGCATCCAATGAACATGGATGAACCGGATAACATTGCTGCTACCAGAAGCATATAAAGCATGCTTTTATATTTTGCCATTTGAAATCCTCCTGTATAGGTTATGGCTGTTTATTAAATAAGGGTTAATTAAAATACCTACAAATATAATACACATTTACCATTTTGTCAAGCAACTTTCTGGAAAAATATACAATTATAAATTGCTGATATTAATATGTTTTTGAAGTTTTTTGTAGAAGTGTAGTTTTTTGTATACAGTTTATCTATTTCTTCTGTACTTACTTTTCCTGAGTTCTTTCAATGAACTTTCAAGTTTTTCCTGTGCTTCTGTGAGTGTAGGTATCCTTAATACCTGTCCGGGATATATAAGATTAGGGTTATTAACTGTTTGCTGATATGTGGGTAGAGAATCTTTATTTAAAACTCCGGTTCTGTTCATTTCCCATAACACGGGCCATAAAACAGGACTGCCCAGCTTTTGTTTTGATATGTTCCAGAGGCAATCACCTTTTACTACTAAGTAATTTCCGCCCGTATATTGAGGTTGTTTTTCTTCCTGCATACCGGGCTGGAATTTATTTCTTAAAGCTAAAAACCTGTCGGAAAATTCAGGCAGGCATAATATTTTGCTTGAAGAAATTTCATCATAATAATTGTTCCTGATATCCTCGGGTGATGAACTGCGGTTGTTTATCTTTTTCTCGGTCTCTTCAAACTTTCTTCTGAATTCAACCAGTTCAATTCTTGATATACCGACCAGAGCAAGAAGTTCATTATCGCATTTTTCCAAATCTTCTTCTTTTGAGGTAAGAATTCCAGTGAGTGAGTCGATTTCATTGTTTAAGCTGTCACGTGTTGTCATCAGCTTAATAACTTTTACTGCAAGCTCATCACGCAGAAATTCCCATTCTTCAGTGCTTAATTCATCAATATCATCCTGTGAATAGGATACACAGAATGAAAATATCAGGATAAAAGCTGTAAGGAAAAAGAATTTAATATGCATTAAAAATATTACTTTGAAATTTTATAAGTATCAACTCTCTTTAATCCGTCTTCATATGTCAGAATATTAAGCTCTGAGTTTACCCTGTTATAATCAAGAGATACTTTTGATTTTATTGCGTTGTAAGATACTAACTTATTTAAAGCATTATATATCTGTGCACGTGTTGTATTTCCTTCCGAGATAATGCCAAGTATTATCCTGGCGGCATCGTAGCCGAATAAGAAATTTTTATTTAATTTGTATTTGGTCTTTTTTAAACCTTCTTTCAGATTCGTATAATCTGAATTTTCTTCATCGGGAAAATATTCGGATTCAAATATTAGGTTCTTCAGAAATATTTTATTTTCTTTCAGAACATCTTCGTTATTCCAATCTCCTGTACCTGCAATAAAGAAACTTAAGTTGTTAGAATACAGTTCAGGTACAATTTTGCTTATCTCACTTGAATTTGAAATCGGAATATAAATTGCATCTATATAACCCTGTATGAATTTACCGTTTGTATCCTTCAGCTGGTATGGTTTTATATTCATGGTATCTGCAACCTTTTTCGCATTCTTTCCGAATAAATAATAAATACTGACATCTTGTTTTGAAGCTGCAAGAGAATCAACCAGGCTGTAGCGTATTCCGAAGTTTTCCAGCTTCTTTCTTTGTATTACATTTAGATTTCCTACATTTATAAACAGGTCATTATCTTTAATTAACTTCAGAATGTCCGCAACTATACCGTTTATGTTTTCCGCATTTTTATTGTATGCAGAGGATAAAACTATTTTTCCGTTAAGAAGCTTAACTTCATTTTCAAATGAGTTCTTAAATTTAATACCGTAATTATCTTCGGCTATCACAACAAAATTCTTCATACCTTTTTCTTTTATCATGAAATTAGCCATCAGCCGCCCTCTCATCTTATACGAAGGATTCAACTGGAATAAATATTCGTGTGATTCTGCAATATCGTCTTCAGTTGCAGTAGGGGAGATTACAGGTATTTTGTTTACCAATGCAATATCTGCTACTGCAGTATTCAATTCAAAACTGTATATTGGACCTAAGATGCAAACAACGGAATCCAGTACTGTCAGATCCCTGATACTATTAATACCAATTGACGTGTCTCTTTTGGTATCTTTTATTATATATTTCACTATCGGGTCGGAAGTCCCGTATTCGGCCAGCGCATATTTCATTCCATTCAGAATATCTGTTCCAAGCTGTTTCTTAGAGGGGTCGTCACTGTCTTCAAAAAGAGGAAGCACAATGCCAACCTCAACATTTTGAGAAAAGATATTTTTCATTGAAGTGACCAATGAAAGAAATACGATGAATGCAATTACAAAATATTTGTAACAGTATAATAAGTATTTTAATTTATAAATATTTTTCATTCCCATTCTATAGTTGATGGAGGTTTATTGCTGATATCATAAACAACGCGGTTCACTCCTTTTACCGAGTTTGTGATTTTAGTTGAAATCTCTTCAAGCACATCGCTGGGCATAAAGAACCAGTTTGCAGTCATGCCGTCCACACTTTCTACTGCACGGAGTGCAATTACTTTTTCATAAGTGCGTACATCACCCATTACACCTACGGTGGAAACAGGTAATAATACTGCAAATGCCTGCCAGATCTTATTGTATAAGTTGTGTTCTTTAAGCGTGTTTATATAAATATAATCCGCTTCTCTTAATATTTCAAGTTTCTCTTTATTAACATCACCAATTATTCTCACACCAAGCCCCGGTCCCGGGAAAGGATGGCGTTCAAGTGCAATATCAGGAACTTTCAATATTTTGCCGATTTCCCTGACTTCATCCTTAAAAAGCTCCCTGAACGGCTCAATCAACTTCATTCTTAATGATTTGGGTAAGCCGCCGACATTATGATGAGTTTTGATTGTAACCGATGGTCCTTTAAATGAAGATGATTCTATAACATCAGGATATAATGTTCCCTGTATTAAATACTTTATATCACCAACTGATTTTGCATATTCCTGGAAAAGGTCAATGAACGACTTACCGATAATTTTCCTTTTTCTTTCAGGACTTGCTACTCCCTTTAACCTCGAAAGGAAAAGTTCAGTGCCATCAATAAATTTCAGATTTAATTTTTTCGAGAAATATTTTACAATATCTGCACTTTCATTTTTCCTCATCAGCCCGTTATCGATATGAACACACACCAGGTTTTTCCCGATTGCCTTGTGAATCAGAAACGCTGCAACAGTTGAATCAACTCCGCCGCTTAATGCACAAAGCGCTTTTTCATTACCTACTAAGTCCTTTATCTCTTTTATCTTTTCATCTATGAAGGAACCAATCTCCCATTTCTTCTTTATGCTGCATATTTTATAAAGGAAATTCTTTAATATAGTATTACCGTGTTCAGTATGATTTACTTCCGGATGGAACTGCACCCCATAAATCTTATTTTCTTCATTCTGGAAGCTGCTTATCAATCCGTTCTGGCTTCTTGATGTAACTTTAAACTCTTTTGGCAGCTTTTTAATATAATCAGTATGGCTCATCCATACAGTTAGTTCTTTATTTATTTTATTGAATAATACGGATGAACCGGCATTATGTATCTTTGTTTTGCCGTATTCCCTTATTCTTCCCGAGATAACTTCACCCTTAAAATGATGTGAAAGAAGCTGAAGACCATAACAAATACCAAGAACAGGTACATTGAGTTCGAGTATCTGCTTCGAGAGTCCGGGTGATTTCTGCATGTAAACACTTGCCGGACCTCCTGATAATATAACTCCTTTCAGAGATTTATCATTTTTCAATTGTGAAATATCTGCAGTACACGGAATAACTTCAGAATAAACTTTGCACTCTCTTACTTTTCGTGCTATTAGCTTTGTATATTGTGACCCGAAATCTATGATTATAATTTTATCGGCTTGCATTCTAAAAGGTAATATATATTTTTTGCACTTACTATACTTTATTTTTCCCTGTATGAACCTCACCCCTGCCCCTCTCCACATGGAGAGGGGTGGAATTCTTTGTTTTCTCTTTTAAAATCCTGGTTATTTTTTCTATTACCAGCTTTATATTGTTTTTTACTTCTTTGTTTGTAAATCTTATTACATCAATACAGTATTCGTTTATAGCATTAGTTCTTGCTTCATCTAATTCTTTCTGTTCTTTTTCATTATGATATCCTCCGTCAATTTCTATTACTAATTTTCTTTCATGACAGTAAAAATCAGCAATGTAACAACTCAGGACATGCTGCCTTCTGAACTTGCAATTATCTATTTTCTTATTTCTAAGAAATCTCCACAATATTTCCTCTGTTTCTGTTTTTTCTTGTCTTAAGATTTTAGCTTTTTCAAATGTAGATGTTGCAGCCCCTTTAAACAAACTATCATAATAAGAAATCGTCTTGTTCATAATTTTATAATAAATCCTTTTCACCCCTCTCCATGTGGAGAGGGGCAGGGGTGAGGTTTTTATGCCATTTTACATGCAATTTCAACCGCTCCCCATACAGGCTTATGTTTCGGCTTAATTAATTTTATATTGGGATATTTTTCTTTTACAATTTTTCTGAAATATTTTTCAAGCAGCTTTTCTTCTGTAAATAATGAACCGCAAAGAGCAATAACAGCTTTGTGCTTTTTTAAAGGGATAAAATGTTCAGCAAGCCGCTCAGCTGCTTCACGGATTATTTTTATTGCTTCCTTATCACCCTGCCTGGCACAATCAAATACTACCTTTGCTGCTTTTGATATCTCGAATTTATTATGATAAACTTCTTTTATTATTGTTGAATCACTTAATTTAAAATTCTTGTTTAAAGCTTCCGTTATCGATGTTTTTTTTGTTCTTCCGTCAAAACATTTTACTGCCCGGTTTAAGCCTTCCCGCCCGATCCAGTAGCCGCTTCCTTCATCATCAATATACCTGCCCCATCCGCCGATTCGTATTAAATCACCTTTGCCGTCTATATAATATAGAATAGAGCCGGTACCTGCAATAAGTATTCCGCAGTTTGTATCAATGTGATTGAATATAGATGCAAATGCAATTGCAGTATCGGGATAAATTGATATGTTTTTATAATTAATTATTTGTACTAATTGCTTTTTTATACTTTCCCTGTCTTTTTTAAGTCTTGCACCTGCAATACCTGCTGCTATATAATCAATATCATAAATATTTTTCCCTTTTATTATCTTTTTTATAACAGAAGCTAATATCTCAATTGTTTTTTCCTTTCCGGCAAGGTTAAAATTGATTGGCGGGAATTTAAGCTCTTTATAATTATGATAATTAATATGCCCGTTCACATAACTGCACAGCACAGCCGCTGTAGATGTAGCACCTGCATCTATTCCTATCAAATACCCTGATTCGTTTTTATTCAATTATTTATGGAAGTTGGATTAATATCAAAAATAAGCAATAAATTGATAAACTGAAATGAAGAGAATTAAGAGGAGACAAATTTTACTGTATATATAAACCGCTGATAAGTTATTATATTATAGGTGGAGGTCATAATGAAAAGACTAATATTCCCCATTAGTTTCCTGCTATACTGCTGCGTAACAATTTATTCACAATCAGGATGGTTCTGGCAAAACCCGCTGCCGCAAGGTAATAGTTTATATAGCGTAAAATTGGTTGATCAAAATACCGGATTTGCCGGCGGCAAATGCGGCACTATTCTTAAAACTACTAACCGTGGTGCAAACTGGAAAATTATGTCAACAGACTCAAGCTATATTTGTACTTCATTTTATTTTCAAAATAATAATACAGGTTGGGTTACTTGTTCTAAGGATATGACAAATACAATTTATTATCTTGGAGCAAAAATAATGAAAACTAATAATTCAGGTAACAATTGGATTGAAAAGTTTAATATATTAGGTTGCTATATGTATTCAATTGAGTTTACAAGTCTAGATACTGCATACGTTACAGCCCATAATAATATGTCATTTGGATTAGTTTATAAAACTGTTAATGGTGGACAAAATTGGGTACAACAATACGCTATTCAAAATTATAGTATATATAATTCATGTTTTATCAACAACAATACAGGGTATATTTGTGGAACTTTCGGTATTAAGAAAACTACAGATGGTGGAAACAGCTGGGTAAATCAATTATCAGGCATAAATCCACCAAAAACCTTAAATTCAATTTATTTTGTAAATAATAATACAGGATTTTCGGTCGGGTATATTACTTCTTATCCTACTTCTTCTCAAGCAATTTATAAAACTACAAATGCTGGAATTAATTGGATCTTGCAAACAGGTAGTGGAAATTCATCATTAAAAGATGTTTGTTTTTTGAATGAGAATACAGGTTTTGCTTGTAGTAATATTTTGATATTTACAACAAATAGTGGGGTAAACTGGTCCAATGTTGTGATGCAGGAAAGTTTTAATTGTATGTCTATTGATATGAAACTTTCAAATGGAATAATGGTTGATACTTACGGTAAAATTTTTAATTCAACAAATTATGGAACAACCTGGAATTATAATTATACATCCGCACATGATGGATATGGAGCTTTATGTTTAAAGTTTTTAAATAAAAATACAGGATATGCAATATCGGGAACAAAATTATTAAGAACGTCAAATGGGGGAAATAACTGGTTTTCATTAAATACCGCTTCATCTTATAGCTTAAATGCTCTGTCTGTTGTTGATAACAATATTATTTTTGTTGCAGGAGGAGAACTTTCAGGAGGTTCACCGGTACTTTTTAAATCAACAAACAGCGGTTTGAGCTGGGTTTCACAAAATTCACAGCAGCCCCATGGTATTTGTTCAATTTATTTTGTGAATCCAAATGTAGGTTATTGTATGAGTTGGCAAGGAATTTCAAAGACTACAAACGGTGGTAATAACTGGATATCTATTGGATCTCTCACTGGTTCTGTCAAATCACTATATTTTGTAAACGAAAATACTGGTTTTGTTTCAGCTTTTACAGCTGCTCATAAAACAACAAATGGCGGTATGAATTGGACTACAATACCCGCAGACGGTGAATCAATTTTTTTCTTAAATGAAAATACTGGTTATGCTGCCGGCATGGGTATGATGATTAGAAAAACTACAAATGGTGGGATTAATTGGGTTATTCAAGCTCAATCATCAGACGGTTGGAGATTTTATGGTATACATTTTTTCAACTCGCAAATTGGATATGCAATTGGAGACTTTGGAGCTATTGCCAAAACTACAAATGGCGGGATTAATTGGTATTATCAAAAATCTCCTACAAATAATCTATTAGCTTCTGTTTATGTTACTGACACTAATGAGTGTTATGTTTCAGGTGTAAATAACACAATATTGAAAACAACAAATGGCGGTGTACCAATAGGTATAGAACCAATAACAAGTGAAAAGCCTATTTACTTTTCTCTCTCCCAAAACTATCCCAATCCCTTTAATCCCTCTACTACAATAAAGTTTGATATTCCCAAATCCTTGCATGTGAAAATTGTAGTGTATGATTTGCTTGGAAGGGAAGTGGAGGAATTGCTCAATGAAGAGAGAAAGCCGGGAAGCTATGAAGTAATGTGGGATGGAAATAATTATCCAAGCGGAATATATTTCTACAGGTTAATAACAGAAACTTATTCAGAATCAAAAAGGATGGTGTTATTAAAATGAGAAAAATTATATTATTACTTGTTTTATCTATATCACCTCATGTTTATTCCCAATGGATTACCCTCAATTCAGGCATAAGCCAAAATCTGAATGCACTTCATTTTATTAATACACAAACCGGCTTTGCATGCGGGGTAAACGGTACCATAATTAAGACTACCAACGGAGGCATGAATTGGACTGCACTGGTAACAGGTTCATCTGTTGAGCTCAGGTCAATTCAATTTCTCAATGCATCAACAGGTTTGGTTTGCGGATTCAGCGGAACAATTCTCCGCACAACTAACGGGGGCACTAACTGGATATCAGTTACAAGCGGTACAACTAACCATCTGCTTGGATTATCATTTTACAATGAAGTTAACGGTGTGTGCGTGGGTAACTCGGGTACCACTCTTTACACAACCAATGGAGGTATAAGCTGGTTAATTGGTAATCCTACAGGATACATGGTTACATTTTATTCTGCTTTTATGCTTAATGCCGCAACAGGATATTGTGCGGGAGTTAACACCATCTTCTCACCGTTATTTGCAAAAACAACAAACAGCGGTGCTAACTGGATTTATTCAAGCTTTTATCTGAACAATAATGAAGGCACTTTAAGAGATATTCATTTTGATTCGTTAAAAGGCATTGCCGTTTCTAATGTATGGGACGGGCAGGGAGCCATATCACGAACAACTAATGGCGGTGTGAACTGGACAACTCAGCTTTTTGCAACAGGGTTGTACGGGGTTGATTTTCCTGTTCCTTCTACCGGCTATACTGCCGGGGTAAACGGTTTAATAATGAAATCTATTGACGGAGGGATTAGCTGGGTACAGCAAATTAGCGGAACATCAGTATTTCTAACTTCTGTGGATTTTACAGATTCCGTTAACGGTTACATTGCAGGATACAGCGGAGTAATATTAAAAACCACTAACGGCGGCATGGTGGGTATTGAACCGGTATCTAATGAATTAACATTATCCTTTTCCCTTTCCCAAAACTATCCCAATCCTTTCAATCCAACAACAAAAATAAGATTTGAGATTCCCCTCTCGTCGAAGATCCTGCTTTCAGGAAGAGGGGTGCCCGGCTCTGCCGGGCGGGGTGTGTTAGTGAAGCTGGTTATATATGATTTACTCGGCAGGGAAGTTGAGCAATTGCTCAATGAGGAATTACAACCCGGTACATACGAGGTTAATTGGGATGGAAATAATTATCCAAGCGGAGTATATTTTTACAGATTAATTACTCAAGATTTTTCAGAATCAAAAAGGATGGTGTTATTAAAATGAGAAAAATAATTCTATTTCTAATCTTATCAGGGGCAGTGTCAGGTCCATCTTGCAAATAAAAAAGTATAACGGGAAATTTGATGAATGAAATAAACAGGTATTATCTTTGCTTTCCAATAAATGACCTGTCCTTAGACCCCTGTGGGGACACACATCATCCGGTTTGGAGAATCTCTCATAATTCTTTTGCTGTAATAATATTACCCCTTCGGGGTTCATTTCCTTTTTTGTGATACTACTACTATAATATCATCCCTTCAGGATTAAACGCACACCTCTTTCCCAAATTTTCCTTAGATCCCTTTGGGACCATTTGGGAAAGGTATCACGGAGGATTTTAAATCTCCGGACAAAACCTTACCAAATGGTCCCAAAGGGATCTAAGGAAAATTTGGTAAGGAGTGGTGTGACTTTAATTATTGACCATCAGTGCAATCAGTATGATCAGTGTAATCCGTGATTCAGACAATAATAAATCTTCGGTTAATTATTCAAATACAAGGGATAATTTCTCCCTCGCCCTGTCATTCCAGCTAAAAGCATGCCTGCCCGTACAGGCGGGCTGGAATGACACGTAGTGGTGACACGTAGTGGTGACACTTGGTGGTGAGGAGTGGATGGCCCGGAGTGTAACCCCTAGCTAAAAGCATGCCTGCCCGTACAGACAGGCGGGAATGACATATAAAAAATGCTTGTTAATCCGCAATTCACAATCCCTGCCTGCAGCAGGCAGGCGAAATTCGAAATTATCGGAGTTGGGTTCAAAACAGAGCTAAGTTGGGTTCAAGTTGTGCCGGAGTTGGGTTCAAGTTGGTATCAAGTTGGGTTATCGTTTTTGTAAAACAGGGGTTAAGTCATTGCAATATAAGGAGATAACGCCGTCAAAATCATCGGGATGCTATGAATAAAATGGCGATTATATCCCAAAATCAGTATTTTTCTTCAAATTACAATCTTCACTATATCGTTAACTAAAATAGCTATATGAATTTATAATAGTGGATTAATTGTCGCTGGGAATGGTGGAGTTAAAGTGATACTTTAGGGTTTATCCGGCTCATTTTAATTCACACCCCCTTAGTCCCCCTCAAGGGGGAAATCTAATCCTGTTAAATCCTCTAATCTGAAAATCCCGGTTCTGACGTGTTTTTAATGAGTGATTGAACTATTTTTAGATAAAACTTGACAATAAGCTATGGCTATATTATTTTATAGTAGTGGCATGTATAATGTATCACTGTTAGTAATAACCGTTCTTTGATAATATCGAAATGAACTAAAGCATGTCGTAATATAGCTGTAAAATGCTGCTCACGGATTTAGTTAGATTTTGAATGAATGAAAAAAATATGTACTGAAAAAGGGATTAAAATGTATTATGGTTTTCCAGCGGGATTTATTATTTTAATACCAATTTTTTATCGTGTTCAAACCGTATATTATGAAGTAAATTGGGATGGAAGTAGTTATTCGTGTGGAGTATATTTCTATAAAATAACTACTGACGACTTTATCCAAACCAAAAGAATGTTGATGTTGAAGTGATAAAATCACTTCAACTGAAATCCCGCTTTAGCGGGAGAGGAATTAAAATGAAAAAAATTCTACTGTTTACATTACTCGTTGTATCACAAAATATATTCCCTCAGGGATTTATTAAAATCACATCAGGTCCTGTTGTAAATGACGGCGGATGGTGTTATGGAGGATGCTGGGCTGATTTTAATAATGACGGCAAGCTCGATTTATTCGTATGCAATAATAATTCAAGCAATAAAAATAATTTTCTTTACCTCAATAACGGTAACGGGACATTCACAAAAGTTACAAGCGGAGTAATTGTAAATGACGGAGGAAGCTCTTACGGCTGTACTGCAGGTGATTACGATAATGATGGTAATATGGATTTATTCGTAACGAACTATGGTGAAAACAATTTTCTTTATCACGGAAATGGTGACGGCACGTTTACGAAAATAACAACAGGAAATATTGTCAGTGACGGCGGCAACTCGGTTGGCTGCTCATGGGGCGATTATGACAATGACGGTAAAATAGATTTGTTTGTCTGTAACAGGAATCAGAATAATTTTTTATATCACAATAACGGCAGCGGTACTTTTACTAAAATTACATCAGGTGCAATAGTTACCGATAACAGTAATTCCGGCGGCTGTGCCTGGGGTGATTACAATAATGACGGATTTATTGACCTCTTTGTTGCTAATGCAGGTCCCGCAGTAGATTTCTTATATCAAAATAATGGCAACGGTACATTCACAAAAATTACAACCGGACCTGTAGTTACAGAATCTGCCCACTCAAGCGGCGGAAGCTGGGGTGACTATGATAATGACGGTGACCTTGACCTGCTTGTTACATGCGGTGTTGTTGGCACAGGATATAACAGGTTGTTTATGAATAATGGTGACGGCTCATTCACAAAAATTACAGCTGACCCAATTGCAACGTACAATCATTGGGCAGGGGGAAGCAGTTGGGGTGATATAGATAATGACGGTGATATTGATTTGTTTATCGGCGGTTATGACGGTATTAATCTTCTATTCACAAATAACGGTAACGGCTCATTCACAAGGATTGATACCGGCTCGGTTGTAAATGACGGCAGTTATAAAATGGGAGCTATGTTTGGTGATTATGATAATGACGGCGATTTAGACCTGTTCACTGCACGCAATAATTATTTCGGAGGAAATAATACTCTTTATATGAATACCGGAAACAGCAATAAACAGATAAACATAAAATGTGTTGGAATGATATCCAATAAAGCCGGAATCGGAGCTAAGGTATTTGTGAGAGCTATTATAAATGGTACAGCAAAAAGACAAATGCAGGTAGTATCATCACAAACCGGTGGAGCAAACAGCGGAATGAACAGCCTTAATGCTGAGTTTGGACTTGGCAATGCAACGATTATTGACTCTGTTATTATCAAATGGCCAAGCGGAGTTATAGATAAATATACAAATGTTGGAGTCAATCAATTTGTTACTGCAATTGAAGGACAGGGTATGGTTGAAGCAAAGAACATTAGTTCTCAGATACCCGGGAAATTTATGTTGAATCAGAATTATCCAAATCCGTTCAATCCGAAAACAATTATCAATTACCAATTGCCAATGAGCAGTGATGTTAAGCTTAAAATATATGATGTGGTGGGCAGGGAAGTTGATGTGCTGATTAATCAAAAACAAAATGCAGGCACTTATGAGGTTGAATGGAATGCTTCGAACTATCCAGGCGGAGTGTATTTTTATAAAATATTTACCAATGATTTTTCTGAAACTAAGAAAATGGTATTGATAAAGTAAAAACCTTGAAGCAGGATAGATATATAAACCTATCCTGCTTTATTAATTCTACTCTATTACAATCTCCACGTTCTCACCTTTTTTAGTTGTGATTTCCATAATCTTGCCTTCAATACCGTGTTCAATAGCATCAGCGATTGCCTGCAAATCTATATCGTTGTCTTTATCTCCATCAATATTTATCGGCATTTTCCCGAATGCTTTTAAGCTTGCTTTAATAAACTTGACCGGAAATTTTATATTGACCTTTTCATCTTCTCCCTCTGATATTACTTTTATCTTAAGCATTTTTATTGACGGCTTTTTAGATTCAGAAGGTTCATCTTTTTCTTTTGAGTTTATTGCATCAATAAGCTCTGCCGCTTTGGCTGCATCTATTTTGCCTTCTTCAACCATTTTTAGAATTTTACTTATGTTCTCGTTCATGATATTTTTTATAATTAATTTTTAGTTTTAACCCTTGCATTTTAAAAGAAAGTTACAGAATGATAAGAGAAACCCAGGGATTAATATTATTTATAAGTGCTGATATATTTGAAGAATCTACCTTACCTTCTTCAACTAATTTTAATATGTTATTCAGTTTTTCGTTCATTTTATTTTCCTCCCTTATTTCTTAATTTTTTTTATTGCTTCATCAACATTAATATTACCTTTATCAAGCTCTTCGATTATTTGATTTAATTCACTTTGCTGAATGGGCTCTTCTTCAATTGTATATCCGAGAGCTTTTAATACATCATTCAGCTTAGCCTTTACGGTCGGATAAGAAATCCCCATTTCCCGCTCCACATCCTTAATGCTCCCCCTGTTTTTAAGGAAAATTTCAACAAAATTGAGATGTTCAATGCTAAGGAGCTCAAATTTTGAAAGCGTAAACTCGCTCTCGATTGTTGTGCCGCATGTTGAACAGCTTAATCTGGTGGCTTTTAACTCAGAACTGCAAACCGGGCATTGACTTATTAATTTATATGACATTTTTCTTGTTTTTTACAAATATAATATATGAAATTAATTTTGTCAATATGTATATTAATTATATTAATAAATTTTATTAATTTTATTAATTATATTAATAAAAATCTAAATTATACTATTCTTAATGATTTTTGGCCTTAAATTCAGGATATATTGATTTGTTTTAAATTTGAATTTACTTTCCAAATGGTTTCCAAAGGGAAATGAGGTAAATTTGCCTGCAACAGGCAGGGGAAAGAGGGGTTGTGGACAAACTCTAAGAACTCTAAGAACTCTAAGAACTCTAAGAACTCATTAGTCGTATCTTGTTTCTTCAACCAGGTATGGTGCTTTATCTGCAATTTTTTTATCTGTCCAGAGCAATGCACCGGAAAATTTTTCGGTTCTTATTTCACACTCTTCCATTCTGCAAAGCTTACAGCATTCGGGCTTGCATGGGTCTAAATGCACCAGGGCTTCAACAGATTCAGTGTGAAAAACTTCTTTGAAAATATCTTCAATATCATGCGCAGTTTGATGTCCCTCTGTAACAGACATATAATTAGGAACAGTAAGATGGAAGTCAGTGTAATATTTACCGCCTGATTTCCAGTATCTGAACATATGCATATCAATCCATTTCAAATGTGAATGTCTTTCCGTTTCAAGCCTGTTTGCTATATCATCCAGCAAGCTGTCTTCTGTGATATTCATCAATCCAAGGACAGATTCATGTACCAGTCTTTTTCCTGTCCATATAATATTAAGTGCCAGAATAATTGCAACAATGGGATCAAACAGCGTGTTATTTGTAAAGAGTACAAGCAATAAAGCAATAAAAGCTCCAATGCTTGTATAGGCATCGGTTAAAACATGCTTACCGTCAGCTATTAATATTATGCTTTTTGTTTTTTTACCTGAACGAATGAGATAAAGACCAAGTATTACATTAACTGCACTTGCAATAAAAACTACAATTGCTCCAATATCAACTTCCTTAATATTCGAACCGGCGATAATATCATGTATTGCATAATACAGAATTGACAATGCAGCTATTATGATTAAAGCACCTTCAAATCCTGCAGAGAAATATTCTATTTTACCATAACCGTAAGGATATTTTTTATCAGGCGGTCTTAATGATAAATATAAGCTATAAAATGCAAATGACGTTGCGATAACATGGACTACAGATTCAAGTGCATCTGAAAGAATTGCGGCAGAATTTGTCAGGAGGTAGGCACCCATTTTTCCGGTAAACATTAAGAAACCAATAATTAAAGAAATGAGGGCAGCCTTTTTCTTCAATGATATATCTTTTGATTCCATAATACAATTATATCATATAAAACAATTAATGTTAATACAAAATTCTTATTTTTTTAAAATTTTTTAAAATTTATTTTCACTTTAAATTATTTAAACAACATTTTCGGAAATATTCTATTCATTGCCATTGATTTTTCGGGTTCAGTTCATTATTTTGGAAACTCGAAAAACTAAATAAGTTTCCAATTAGGTAAAACATAAGTGACTGATAATCGGGTAGAAAAAGAAAAAATTCTGAGATTTACGCAGGAAAAGTTCATTAATGAAGGCTTTTACAAAACTACTATGGATGAGATCGCCAGTGAACTTCAGATGAGCAAGAAAACAATTTATAAGCACTTCCCGTCGAAAGAAAAACTAGTCGAAGAAATATCGGAAGATTTTATAACATGCGCAACTACAGACCTGGATGAAATAATTAACTCCAGAGAAAATGTAATTGTAAAATTTGTAAAATTATTAAATATGTACAGCAGCAGGATGATGAGACATAGTGATAAATGGTACAGGGACCTGCAGCTGCATACACCGCAAATCTGGATAAAAGTAGATAAGTTCAGAACAGAAAGAATTTTATCAATAGTTAAAATTCTGCTCGAGCAGGGAAGAAAAGAAAAATTAATTGAGCCATATCCGCCTGAAATAATTATTACATCTTTTATAAGTACAGTACGGGCTATTGTAAACCCTGAGTTTATTTTAAGAAATAAGTTTTCCATGCAGGAAGCTTTTAAATATACATTTGAAATGCTTCTGAACGGAATATTAACAGAACAGGGAAAAGAAAAATATCTTAAAACAAAGAAATTATTAGAGACAGAAGTCAAAAGATAAAAAGGACTATATAAAATATATGATATTTAATCACCATAAAAGAAAAGGAACATTTACAACAGGATTGATATTATTTTTATTCCTGTGCGGTGTTTCGTATTCCCAGAATGTAAAAGTACTAAACCTTACAGAAGCAATTTCCTTAGCACAGCGGTATAATTCAGACTTGATAAATGTCAGATACGAAAAGCTGAAAGCGGAAGAAAAAGTATCGGAAGTTTACAGTGAGAATCTTGTACCTACATTAACTTTAAGCTCGCAATATACAAGAGCTATCAAGCAAAACTTTTTTACCCTGAGTATTGGCGGACAAACCCAGAGAATTGCTGTTGGTACAGATAATACTATTACCACAACACTTAGTGTAACAGAAGCTATCCCGGTTTTGGGTACTCCAATAATGTCGGGTATAAAAATTGCAGAATATTATTCACGGCTGCAGGATGAAATGGTAAACCAGGTAGAACACAGAGTGAAAACAGATGTAACAAAAGCTTTTCTTAACGTTCTGCTGACCAAAGAAGTAGTTAATTTAAATCAGTTAAGTCTTAATAATGCACAGGAAAATTTAAGAGTTGTAGAAGCACGTTTCAGGGTTGGAACTGCATTGGAATTTGATTACTTAAGAGCTAAAGTAAGGGTGGAAACAATCAGGCCTAACCTTATTCAGGCAGAACATAACTTTGAAATAAGCAAGAAATTTTTAAGAACCACAATTGGTCTTAAAGATAACCGGGATATAGATGTTGCCGGAAGCTTAGATTATGACAGTACGGAAGTATTTGGCTCTGTTGAAAATATTCTGAATACTATTTCGGATAAGAACGTCGCAATAAGGCAATTGAGAATAGGACGCTCAATAAATGAAGAACTTGTAAGGGTATCTAAAGCAAACTTAATGCCTAAGTTTTATCTCTTTGGACAGATTCAAAATCAAGCGGCTGAAAATGACGGAAAATCTTTTTTTAAGTTTCCGTTTTTTACTGCTATAAATGCAGGAATAGGTATGTCGTGGGATTTGAATATATTCAAGACCCAGTTTAAAGTTAATCAATCCGAGATAGATGTAAAAAAGACAGATGAAACTATAGCTGATGTCAGAGAAAAATTAAAAACACAAGGTGAAAGTATCCTTCTGAGATTACAGGATGCAAAGAACAGGATTACTGCTCAGAAAGAAAATGTTGAAATGGCGGAAAGAGGTCTTGAGCTGGCAAACATTAGTTTTAAAAGCGGTGTGATAAACCAGATAGATGTATTTGATGCAGAATTGCTGGTTAACCAGGTGAGGCTTGGGTATGTACAGGCGATTTATGATTATTTAAATGCAAGAACCGAATTAGAACAACTTTTAGAAAAGTAATTAGAAATTATCCGAAAAATATAAAATGAAAATCAATAAATTAATAATAATATCAATTGTTCTATTTGCAGCAATAGTTTTTTATTCTTGCGGAAAGAAGACCGAATCACAGATTAGTGAACAAACACAGCTTACAAATGTTAAGGTTGTGGAAGTAATGCCGAAGTCTTTTACGGAAAATTTTAATGTTGTTGGTGTTATTAAACCTAATGCAACAGCCAAAATATCATCTGAAGAAGGCGGGTTAATTTTGAGTATTGTAAAAGATAAAGGTGATTATGTTTCACGCGGGCAGGTTGTTGCACGTCTAAAGAAAGATGTGGAAAATGCAACCTATGAATCTTCTTTAGCACAGCTTGAACTCGCTAAGCTTAACTATGAAAAACAGGAACAGCTTTATAAGGAAAATGCTACAACTGAAGTTGCATACCGTACAGCACTGCTTCAGCTTGAAGCAGCCGAAAAAGGACTTGATGTTATCAGGACTCATATCAATAAAGGATCTGTCCGTTCACCAATAAGCGGAATTGTTGATGCTAAATTTTTAAACAAAGGTGAAATGTCAGCTCCGGGAGTACCTATAATAAGCGTGGTTGATGTATCTAAGGTTAAAATATCAGCAGGTGTACCCGAAAGACATATTAAAGATGTAAGATTAGGTCAGGCAGTAAAAATTACTGTTGATGTTCTTCCCGGGGCAGAGTTTGAAGGTTCTATCAGTTACATTGCTCCTTCGCTTTCAAATCAGAGCAGAACATTTGAGATTGAGATAGTTATAAGCAATCCTGAGAGGATATTGAAACCAGAAATGAATGCTTCGGTTGAGATAGCAAAATTCCATTTATCCGATGCTATTGTATTTCCACAGGATTATATAGTAGATAACGGTTCGGAAAAATATGTATTTGTTCTTGAAGGTGATATAGCAAAGAGAAGAATAATCGAAACAGGCGGCAGGGAAGGTAACGCTGTTCTTATAACCAGTGGATTAAATATTGGAGATAAATTAATTAATGAGGGATTCCAGTCACTTGTTGACGGGGAAAAAGTACAGGTGGTCCAATGAAGTTTTTCAAAACAATTGTAAATAACAAGACTGTAATTTACATAATGACATTTATAATTGTCATTCTGGGAATATTCTCTTACGTTGCACTTCCGAGAGAGTCTTCTCCATCTATTACAATTCCATATATTTTTGTTACAACAGTATATGTTGGCGTATCTCCGCAGGATATAGAAAGCTTAGTTACGCAGGAAATTGAAAAAGAATTAAAAGGGCTTAAGGATGTAAAGGAGATAAGTTCTGTATCCAGGGAAAGCTTTTCAACAGTAGTTATTGAATTCACTCCTGATGTAAAGATAGAAGATGCTCTTCAGCGTGTAAGAGATAAGGTATCTGTTGCAAAGACAAATATGCCCAGGGATGTAAAAGAGCCTATAATAACCGAAATAAATTTTTCGGAGCTGCCAATACTTTATGTCAATATTTCAGGAAACCAGGGGCTAGCACAGTTAAAAGATATAGCAGATAAGCTCAGTGATAAAATAGAAGGTATAACCGGAGTATTAAGCGCGGATGTAGTTGGAGGTCTTGAAAGAGAAGTTAAAATTAATGTTGACGCGAACCGTATGAAATATTACAATATCAGCTTTAATGATATTGTTAATTCAATTTCTGCAGAGAATATTAGCATTCCCGGCGGCGGTGTTGATGTTGGAAGTTCAAATTACCTTGTCAGGGTACCGGGTGAAGTTGAAGATCCTTCTATATTCGGTAATCTTGTTGTAAAGACAACAGGAAACGGAAATGGCAATGGCAATGGCGGTAACGGAGGTAACGGCAATAACGGAGATGCATCACCTATTTATATTAAAGACGTTGCACAGGTTGTTTATGGTTATAAGGACAGGACGACATACTCCAGGGAAAATGGTGTTGAAAGCATCACTTTGGTTATAAAGAAAAGAAGCGGCGAAAACATTGTCAGGATTGCAGATGAAACCAAAGCATTAGTTCTTGGTGAACAGAAAAATTTTCCGCCCGGTATAAAAATAAGCTTCACAGCAGACGAATCCAAAGATGTGCTGAATACCGTGCACGAACTTGAAAACGGTATTATTACAGGTATGGTACTGGTTATTTCAATTCTTCTTCTTTTTCTTGGATTGAAGAATGCATTATTAACTGCTACATCCATACCGCTTTCGTTCCTTATATCGTTTATAGTATTAAGCTGGATGGGAATTACCCTTAACATGCTTGTATTATTCACACTCATACTTGTACTGGGAATAATTGTAGATGATGCAATTGTAGTTATGGAAAATATATACCGTTTGCAGGAGAAGGAAGGGTATAATCCATATGATGCAGCACTCGAAGGACCGCGAGAGGTTTTCAAGCCGGTTACAATTGCAACTTTAACAATTATATCATCTTTCTTCCCGTTATTATTTTTCCCGGGTATTGTCGGCGAATTCATGAAATTCCTGCCAATAACACTTATCGTGTGTTTGTTCTCATCATTGTTTGTAGCTATGGTAATAAGCCCGGTACAGGCAGCAGTATTTATCAATGTAGCAAAGGATAAGGCAAAAGGGAAAAAGAAAAACTTCCTGGAAAAAGCTATAGAAAAATTTGATGAAAAGTTTTTTGGCAAGCTTGTGAGGGATTATGAAAGAGCTTTGAGATGGTGTCTTAAAAGGAGAAAACTTACAATTGGATTAACAGTACTTTTGCTTGTTTTTATGTTTGTCATTTATGGTATGTTCAATAATGGCGTTGAATTCTTTCCTGATGTAGAGCCGAGACAGGCATATATTAATATAACAATGCCTATCGGAACAAATGTTGATAAGACAAATGAACTAACCAAGCAGATAGAAAGTAAGCTGCCTCAATTTAAAGACATCGAGTATTACGTTGCTAATATCGGTTCATCCAATAACCCGATGGATTTCAGCGGTGATGGGATTCCAAATAAGAGTACAGTTACACTTAATTTCTTCGATAAAAAAGACAGACCAAGAAGCTCATTTGAAACCATTGAAGATGTAAGGGGAATCTTAGGAAATATAGCAGGCGCAGAAGTTGAGGTTTCAAAGCAAAATATGGGACCGCCTGTGGGTCCGCCTATCAACATAGAAATATCTGGTGATGATTTTGTCATGCTTGGAAGTATTGCTGATGATATTAAGAAACAGATAAAAGATATCCCCGGCAT
The DNA here is from genome assembly GCA_003820375.1 of Ignavibacteriota bacterium. GTDB lineage: Bacteria > Bacteroidota > Ignavibacteria > Tepidaquicellales > OLB5 > RPQH01. The sequence goes on along the minus strand of RPQH01000050.1, from coordinate 10,099 downwards.
AAGTGATTTGAAACATGACTTTGACCAGGCAAGACCTGAAATCAAAGTTACTGTTGACAGGGAAAAAGCTGCTTTGTATAAACTCAACACTGCAATGATTGCCAGTACTATAAGAACTGCTATTAATGGTACTGAAGCAAGCACTTACCGTGTCGGTGAAGATGAATATGATATAACAGTAAGACTTGATAAGAACCAGAGAGATAATATTTCTGCAATTGAGAATATGTTCATTTCAAACATGAATGGAAATAAAATACCTTTAACATCTGTCGCAAAAGTTGATTTCTCCGGCGGTATTGGTGCTATCAAGAGAAAAGACCTTGACAGGGTTGTTACTATTTCAGCTAATGCAGAGGGCAGGCTTGGAAATGATGTGCTTAAGGATGTACAGGCAAAGCTGACAAATTATAAACTTCCGGAAGGTTATTCGATGAAATATACAGGAGAACAGGAAGACCAGGCAGAAACATCAGCATTCCTTATGCAATCATTTTTAATTTCTCTGCTGATGATATTTATGCTTATGGTTATCGAATTCAATTCTTTAACCACTCCGCTGATAATTATGTTTTCAGTATTATTATCTTTAATTGGTGTATTTTTGGGTTTGTTAATAACTGGAACACCATTTGGAATAATTATGACCGGTATCGGTGTTATTGCCCTGGGAGGTATTGTTGTAAGAAATGCAATCATACTTCTTGATTTCCAGAAGGAGCTTGAGAAGCAGGGGCTAAGCAGGGATGAAGCTATGATTAAATCTGGTACTATTAGGCTGCGTCCTGTATTTTTAACTGCTGCAGCAACAATTGCAGGTCTTATACCGCTTACAACCGGTGTTGATTTTGACTGGAGAAGCTTTAGCCTGATAATAGGTGGTGAGAATACTGCTTTCTGGAGACCTATGGGTGTTGCAATAATATTTGGTCTTGCTGTAGCTACATTCTTAACTCTTGTTATTGTTCCTGCAATTTATTCAGCAGTTGACGACTTTAAGATTGTACTCAAGAAAAAAGGATTGATAAAAGCAATAAAAGCTATATTTGTTGGAGCTGCTGATGTATTCATAGGTTCTGTTTAATATATAAATTCAAATCTGGTTCCTAAGCGATTGTTTTGGAACATCAAAGGGGTATTCTTTATAAATAGAATACTCCTTTTTTTATTGCTAAATTTTACAATGCTTATCAAAGTGAAAGTAAAGCCAAACGCAGGACGAAACGAGATAAAAGAAATTTCAAAAGATTATTTTGAGGTAAAAGTCTCTGTTCCCCCCGAAAAGGGCAAAGCAAATGAGCGTGTAAAAGAACTATTATCATCCTTCCTTAAAGTACCAAAATCCAGAATAGAGCTTATCAGGGGAGAAACATATAAAGAAAAAATCTTCGAAATACTATAATAAGATTTGATTCTGTATTGTATATTTAAAATGTATTAAATATGTTTTTGAAGCCGGAAATTTTTATTATAATTTTTCTTAATTTATTTTTAGGAGGTTAATAATGAAACAAGCATTCCTGTTACTCTTCTTAATTTTTTCAATTACACTACAGTCATTAGGTCAGTTAAAGGTAGAAGCTATTCCGCCGGGAACATATGAACCTTTTATTACCGATTGGGCAAATGATGTAATTATTTCCAATACTGAACCTTTTGGCAAGATATCGGGAGTCCAGAAGTCTTCAAACGGAACAATATATGTTGCTATTCCTGATACAAATATTATTGCAGGTAGATGCCTGGTGATATATTCATCTACAACACAGGGTAATACCTGGACACCGATTTTGAATGTTACACCCGCGGCAATTATTCCAAAAACAAAAATGGTAAGAAGCGGCCTTGATTCTATTTATTGCTTATTCCAGTTTGGTTCTTCTATTTACTGCTGGAATGTTATAAACAATAATTTTAACCAATTTTCCACAATTGCTGTCAGAGATTTTGATGCCGCAGCAAGTTCAACAGGTGCTGTTTATATTTTTTGCGACCAGTTAAACAATAATGATATCAGGAGATACGGCACAATAAACGGCGGCATCACCTGGCCTGTTACAGGGTATATTGATGCAAACGGTGCTAATCCCAGAATTTACATGTCCGGTAACGGCGATACACTTACATTAAATTATTATGGTCCGGTTTTAGCTGATACTGCTAAATCAGTTATCCGTGCCGTCAGGTATAGGGAATCGACCCCGGGAACAATGGCTGTTGCAGGTTCATTCCTGAATGTTGTTACAAATACATCTGTTTCAAAGACAGAATTCCAGTCTGTGTTCTATGGCGGTACTATTTGGCTTTTCTGGGCGGAAGGTTTGACCGGCAGTATTGATATTAAATGTATGGTAAGTCTTGGAGGAACATCTTACGGTTCCGAATTTCTTGTTGCAGGTAATACAAATGTAGATGAATATTGGTTTGAAGCAAAACACTATGTTTCCGGATGTGAAATAGCTTATTATTCTGACAGCTTGCAAACCGGAGCCCCGTCAAACGGTACTGACAAGATAATATATAAATTTGCAAACCTTACTACTCCGGGTACTTTTACCGGTACAACACAAATAAGCGAGCATCCTCCGGGGTGGTCAGCAAGAGGCTATATTCCTGCTATGGTTGAGTTGTATAATACAACTGATGTTGGTGTTATCTGGGTTGGACTTGATGGTGCAAACAAAAGAGTATACTGGGACAGATACAGCGCTGTTGTTGGTATAAACCCAAAGACTCAATCAACACCACTTATCTATACACTGGGACAGAATTATCCAAACCCGTTTAATCCCTCTACAAAAATAGATTTTACTTTGCCTAAAGATGATTTTGTTTCAATAAAAGTTTTCGATGTACTCGGAAAAGAAGCTGCAGTTTTGATATCAAAAGATATGAAGAAAGGAAGTTACGAAATTGATTTCAATGCTTCAAGACTAAGCAGTGGAATATATTTCTATAAAATGACTGCAGGTGATTTTTCGGATGTGAAGAAAATGATACTAGTGAAATAAAAACTGCATAAAATATTTTTTTTAAAAGGGGCTGAATAAGCCCCTTTGCTTTTTTTAAACATTTCAATAAATCTTTCCTTTTACATTTATTAAAAATTTTTATTATCTTGCAAAAAAATTTTTATAAACTAAACATCAAACATTATGAAAATGGGTATTGGCGGATGGATTGGCATTATTGTCGGCGGTTTAGGCGGCTTAATTGGTATGGCTGTTGCAATAGCTGCTTCTCCATTATTTGGTTCAATTTTTTCTCTGTTCTTTATTATTGTTTTCGGCGGTGTGTTCTGGATGATATTTCGTCCAATGATGGTGCAGAATAAATTAATGAAAACTGGCGTACCTGCACAGGCAACTATACTCGGGGTTTCGGATACAGGTGTTACAGTAAATAACAGTCCGCAAATAAAACTGCTGCTTCAGGTTTCACCTCCAACAGGAATGCCTTACCAGGTTGAAACAAAATTACTCATATCCAGATTGCAGACTTATGCATACCAGCCGGGAATGACAATAGCTGTTAAGATAGACCCGAATGATAAAGATAAAATTGCAATCGATTATTCCGGTGGTGCAGACTCTGCTTCTGCATACAGCAGCAATGGAGGAAGCATGAGTAATTATACTCCTCAGCAGATACAGGATATGACAGCAATGATAAGCAAAATCAATGACGAGAATATGAAGCTAATGGCTTATGGTGAATCCGCAAGAGCAATTGTAACCAAATATACTCCTATGGGAATAAATGTGAACGGTGAAAATCCTGCTGTTACACTTGAGCTTGAGGTTCTGCCGCAATCACGTTCTCCCTTTAAAGCAACAGCTAAGGGAGTAATAATGGCAACGTCAATTCCAAAGTTTCAGCCGGGAGAAGAGATATTTGTGAAATTTGATCCGAATAATATTGCTAAAGTAACGGTTGAACATTCTTAAGCAATTAAGAATTAAGCCCGCCTGCTGCAGACAGGAAAGAAGAATTAAAAGTTGGGAGCTCAAGAGTTTGGAGTTTGAGAGTTGATGACAAACAAGAGTTCCCTTCTTCTTAAAACTGCTTCAATAGAATAATTATTTGATAACTTCCGGTTTTTACAAAAACACGAATAGACTGAAACAAAAGTTATTATTTAATTATATTGTCGTAACACTTTATATATCTTTTCATGAGATTTAATACGGTCTGTTGTATTTTCTTAATATGTTTTTATTCCTGCTTTAATTTTATTCTTGCTCAAATTACTACTGATACTTTCAAAGTTGCAGGTACACCTGTATTTATAAATGCAGCTATTGAAGGTACAGGACTCTCCAATATTAATGAATGTATTGACCCGTACTATCACGCTTCTGCTTTTATTATGAGTGTTGTCACATTTCATATAGGTAAGAACGTGGAAATTCCGGTCAGAATTGCTGCAGAGAACCAAAGCTTTTCTAAAATGTATGATGATGAAGATAACTTTGTTTCATGGATAAAACCTTCTATTAAAGCCGTAATAACTACAGTTCCGCTCATAGACTCTATTAATATCCTGGCAGGAGACCTTTGGAGAATAAAGCACGGGCAGGGATTGCTTCTTGATAATTATGAAGCACATGGAATTACGGCAAAGATGTCCGTAAAAAATTTCTCAATACAATCAACATGGGCAGGAACAGGCGTTTTTGGCTGGGATGACTTGATGACATTCAGCTTAATCTATAAAAATAATTTTGCTGTCAGATATTTTAATGATTATTATTATCATTCACAATTATATCCTGGTTCAAAACCCACGACAAATTATTTTAATGTCATATCAGGAGATGCATTCACTACTGTCAATAAAAATATTTCAATTTACACAGAGGGTGCTTTTAACACCATTACAAAGAAAAAAGCAGCCTTAGCAGGAGTTGATATTTCTTATGAAGGAAAAAGATTCTCAATTACCTGTAATGCTGAATTCAGGCATTATGAAAACAATTTTTTTACAGAGGGGGAAAAATATCAGCCGTATTATATTAAAAGTCTCACTTCTCTTGATAAGCCGTTAAATTCTTATATCATGTATATAAACAATCCTAAACTTTCTAATACATTTGCCGTCAGAATTAAAGGAAAGCTCTTTTTGTACAAGAACTTCTTCGTTGGTGCAGATATAGAGCCAATTTTAGGCGATACTGCTTTGTTAGCTTATGAATCTGTAATTGGCTTTGAAGCAGAGAAAAATGTTAATTTAATGTTTGGGATTATGAATAAATTCTTCGTTACCGAATCTTACGGGTATTATGAATACAGTTCTTTTGAACCTTCAGCGAACATGTTTTATGTACGTAATAAACCGTGGTTAATGCTAAAGGCAACTTTCAAGTTTTAATATTTTAATACACCATTAATTGTAAATTCTCCAATCTGCAATCTCCAATCTGTAATCTCAAATCTGCAATCTTTAATCTTCAATCTGTAATCTCCAATCTGCAATCTGATAAAACTGACAAATTTGATAAATTTCCGTATTTTCTTCTGTTCATTTTTTCCCTTGACTTAATTATTTTATTCTGCTTATTTGTACAAAATATCTATTAATTAATTAAGGAATTATCGAAACACTTCTTCTGTTTTCTAAATTACGGATTTACAATTTAAAACATCAATAAAATGAAAATATTATCATTATCATCATCAATTCTCAGAAGAAGTTTATTGTTTTTTGTTTTCTTTGCAGTATTTGCAGTAAATATATTTGCACAGGGAAGCGGAAATAAGTATGCAGGTGAGTTTTTAGCAATTGGTGTAGGCGGCAGACCGCTTGGAATGGGCGGGGCTTTTGTATCTCTTGTTAATGATGTTACTGCCGGTTACTGGAATCCCGGTGCGCTTGCACGAATCAAGTACCCTCAGCTTTCTGTCATGCATGATGAAAGATTCGGTAACCTTGTTAATTACGATTATGGGTCCGTTGCTATTCCTTTTGGTCCAAAAGTCTCTTTAGGATTTAGTGTTATCAGGTTGGGTGTTGATGATGTTCCAAAATTAGATAAGAGTGCTCTTATCGATTTGAATAATAATGGTTATCTTGACCCGGGTGAACGTCTTGATTACAGTAAAATTACTTTCTTCAATGCCGCAGATTATGCTTTCTTCTTTACTTATTCAAAGATGCAAAGTGAAAAATTTTCCTATGGTGTTAACTTAAAAGTAATAAACAGAAGCATTGATGATGGCTCTGCATGGGGAATCGGTTTTGATGTCGGAGCAATTTACAGCCCAATGACAAATTTCCGTATTGGTGCTAATCTGCAGGATGTAACAACAACATACCTTGCATGGAATACAGGCAGAAAAGAGCTTATCACTCCAACTGCCAAGGTCGGCGGCTCTTATGACATCGAAATATTTAAAACCGGAAGAATAACACCTTCGGTTGATTTTGATGTGAGATTTGAAAACAGGAAATTTGCATCACTGGCTCATTTAGGTCCTGTAAGTTTCGATGTACACGGCGGAATTGAGTATGGTTTTAAAGACCTGTTTGCTATCCGTGCTGGTTATAATGACGTAAAGCAATTTACCTTTGGAGCAGGAATCAAGCTGCCAAAATTAAATGTTGATTATTCATTTGCTAAGTTTGATAGAAATGATAATGACCTTGGTGATACGCACAGGATTTCGGTTATGTTCACTCTCGATGATGATAAGTTTAAGAGAAAAGGCGAGTAAAGCAAATTACGAGTGACGAATTACAAGTGACGAATTAAGAATTATTTTGAGATATGCTCTGTTATAAATTGTAAATCAGCTATCTCAAATATATACAAGATTTGCAGTATTGATATTTGTATCTTGCATGAAGCAAATCACAATTCTTAATTCGTCATTCTTAATTCGTCATTGAATAACCGGGGGCGTTTCTATTTATATTAAATGTGGATAAGAATAAACAGGAAATAAAACCATACCAGAAAGCCGTATATTCTGTTATACTTGTAATCACATTGTTATGGAGTGCAGGAATACTTGCCGCTCCTTTATGGGCAGGTGAGCCGGGTATCAGGGGCGGTATTTCCGATTTGCTTTACATGTTCTATTCCAAGTCATGCCACCAGCTTGAATCCCGCTCGCTCACTATTGCAGGCCATATTTTCGGAGTGTGCTCAAGATGCACATCTATTTATGCCGGATTTTTGCTGATAACAATGATATATCCTTTCATAAAGAAGCTTAACAATTTCAGTTTACCGCCGTTATGGGTACTGCTTACCGGGGCAGGAATAATTGCGCTTGATGTTTTCCTTGATGCAGTGGGAGTGTACAGCAACACATATTTGTCGCGTGAAATTACAGGCGCATTCCTTGGATTGGTTCTGCCTTTTTATATTATCCCGGGCTCTATTATGCTTATTAACGAATTCTTTACTCCTCCTAAAATAATCCCTCAAAAAGAAGATAATGCAAAAACCGGGTAAAATAATACCAATCCTCATTGGTGCTTTGGTTATAGATGTCATTTCATCTATTCCGGTTCTTAACCTCCTGAACTTTTTCTTCTGTGCAGGGGTAATAGCAGGAGGTATTGCAGGTGTTTATTATTATGATAAAAAGCTTAAAGCTGCCGGCTTACCGCTAACATATAAGGACGGAGCAATAATCGGCGGAATGTCAGGCCTGGTTAGTGCTGCAGCGCTTATATTATTTGTTACCGGTGCTGTTCTTTTCCTCAAAATATTAGATGTAAATTTAGGTTCTATAATAAACGACATATTCAGTAAATTTGGCATACCTTCCGGGAGAAGCGGCTTAACACGCCGGATAGTTGAAGAATATAGAAAGTATGGTTTTAGTATTACGCATATTATTGTAACTTCAGCTGTTTACGGAATTTTTTACCCGCTGTTCGGATTAGCAGGCGGAATTCTCGGAGTTGCTTTCTTCAGCCGGAAGAATAATTCAGTTAAATCAATTTAAATAAAAATATGAAAAAGATTGTTTCTTAAGTTTTCTATGCCAAACTTTGTCCTCACCCCCCTGACCCCCTCTCCTATGATAAGTGTTAGGAGAGGGGGGGAAATGAGCTGCAAATTTTCACGGATTGCAGTAAAAAGGATTTGAAATTAACTGCTCCCCCTCTCCTCTCATATATCATAGGAGAGGGGGTCAGGGGGGTGAGGACAAATACTTAAAAACAAAACAATCATTCAATAAATAAATATTTCCTTATTTGATTAAGTTATATAATTCAGTTAAATCAATTTAAATAAAAATATGGAGACACCAAGCAAGTTCACACCTGTCATTATAAGTACTGCTATAATTTCAGCCATTTCATTATTCCCGCTTTTGAATCTTATTAATCTCTTTTGCTGTGCGGGTGTAATGCTGGGAGTATTTGCAGGTTGCGCCTATTACAACAACAAACTAAAACAAAGCGGAGAAATAATCCAATACAAAGACGGAACAGCCATCGGTCTTTTATCGGGTTTAGTTTCTGCGTTGATAATTGTTATTGTTACTGCTTTATTATCGATGATAACAAATCAAAACCCGATTCCCGACTTTTACAAAATGATAGACAACTATGGATTAACCATTCCAAAAGAGTTAGAAGATTTCCTGCAAAAGATATCGGAAGAATACAGGAAGAACGGTTTCAGCATCACATTAACACTAATATCTCTTGTCACAAATATTATCATTTATCCATTGTTTGGTGTTCTTGGAGGTTTACTTTCCGTAAGCATATTGGGCAGAAGAAAAAATGCTGAGCAATAGATATTTTGAAATAGTAAAATGTACTTCTGCACACGCGTGGAAAATACGGCTATTGATAATTGGCTCTGTTATAGTTTTAACTTTTATAATTTTATACTCGCCGCTTAAGCCGATATTTCAGTACCTTGGTTTTGCCGGTTCCAACGGTTGCCTGTTATACACGTTTACGGGAATCCCTTGTCCCACATGCGGTATGGGAAGAGGGTTCGCCTCGATAATTCATCTTGATACAGCACATTTATTTTATCACAATCCTTCCTCTGTGTTTCTTTATATTCCATCTTTTCTCATAATTTCCACTGTCTTTGTGATAAGCTTATTTAAATATGAAGTAAAGCTGAAACAAAGTGCGTATGGATTATGGAAGCTGTTTATTTTACTGGTTTCGGTTATATGGATAATTAATATCCTGTTCGGACACCATGACATATAGTGAAATGGTGAAAATTCGTGATTTAATAAAGATTCACTCTCAACTCATTAACTCCTGACTCCCCGACTCCTGACTCTCGAACTCCCAACTCTCGAACTCCCAACTCGTTAGGGTATTTTTCAATGCATATTTTTTTTATCCATCCAAAATCTAACTAAATCCGTGAGCTGCATTTTTAAACAATATTACGACATGCTATAACTAATAACGATATTAACAAAGAACGGCTGCTTTTGCTTATACTGCTAAATAAGCACCATCTATATAATTTAATATAGTATTCACTAATTGTCAAGTTTTTGGTGAAAATAGTTGGATGTTAAGCACAATTGCGAGCGAAGCGTGGCAATCCCATCAATTTTAGCAGGATTTACAATTATAAGAAGTTAGATGTCAGAGGTTAGAAGTTAGAAGAATCAATATGCGATTAGACCGGGATGTGAATAAAATAAGCCGGAATTACCTTCAAGTATCACTTTAACTCCTCCAACATCTGCGACAATAATTTGCTAACAAATTTTTCCCATAGCGATAATAGTTAATGATATAGTGAAGTTTTATTTTACCAAAAAAATGCTGATTCCGGCTCAAAATCGCAAATCTTAAATCAAAAATCTCATATTTCTGACGGCGTTATCTGCTTATACTGCAATGAGTTAACCCCTGTTTTCCAAAAACGATGACCCAACTTGATACTAACTTGAACCCAACTCCGGCACAACTTGACCCCAATTTAGCACTGTTTTGAACCCAACTCCGGTTTTTTGTGGAGAAAATCCACACGCGGCAAAAATGAGACGCTGACTGAAATGGTTAGTTGAGCGCTGCGGGCAGCATCCCGCTGTTTCCTCCTTCCCAAGTTGTACTTGGGAAGGAAAATGTACTGTAAGTTGAACTTACTCA
>RPQH01000049.1 GCA_003820375.1 Ignavibacteriota bacterium | reverse complement strand
TAACCTGAAAAAAAATAAATCCATTAGTGTATAATATAAACATACTTTTATATTTCATTTAAACAATAAAAATTATTTTGTTATGGATATTTTGTACATTTCTTAACTTAATGCCATTGCCCCCCGACCCCCTCTCCTATGATACATGAAAGGAGAGGGGGAGACATAAAAATATAGAACTTGAGTAATAATAAAATCTTAAAAGTAAAAGGAACTCCCCCTCTCCTAATACCTATCATAGGAGAGGGGGTCGGGGGGTGAGGACAGGAGCTGAAATTACCCGTATATTTTTTTCGTAACAAATTGATTTATGATTTGCGTAAGGTGAATTATTAAGTTTAAAGTTTAACCATCTCTTTTCCAAATTTTCCTTAGATCCCTGTGTGACCATTTGGGAAAGTATATTTGAGGGTAATAAATCTCCGGACAAGCCCTTAACAAATGGAAATTTGCTAAAAAGTGGTATGGTTATTACAAAATATGCTCTAAAGATATTTCTTCAAGTATTCATTTTAACTTAGAAATTATATTAAGAAATAACTAATTTACAGTAAATGGCGAAATCAGAAACCAGATATATTTGTCAAAACTGTGGATTTACAAGTTTGAGATGGCTTGGTAAATGTCCCGAATGCGAGGAGTGGAATACCTTCGTCGAAGAGGTTATTCATACTGATTCGAAAAAACTTACACGAGCTTCGAAGAATACAGAAGTTAAGATGGCTAACCTTACACGGCTTTCTGAAATAGATGTACAGCAGGATATGCGTATTGTATCGGGAATTGAAGAGCTGGACAGGGTACTTGGCGGCGGTATTGTGAGCGGCTCGGTTATTTTAGTTGGCGGTGACCCGGGTATAGGGAAATCTACTCTTATGGTTCAGCTTGCTGATAAAATTAAAGACAGGAAGATAATTTATGTCAGCGGTGAAGAATCACCAAAGCAAATTAAGTTAAGATGTGAACGTCTCGGGTTTGCAGGTGATGAGTTTTATATTCTTCCTGAAACTGACCTTGAAATTATTGCATCGGTAATTGATAAAGTACGCCCTGATGTTGTAATCGTAGATTCAATTCAAACTATTTACCGCACAGAACTTGAAAGCAGTCCCGGAAGTATATCACAGTTACGTGAATGCACAGCGCAGATTATTAATATTGCAAAAGCTAAATCGATATCATTTTTCCTTATCGGGCATATTACAAAAGAAGGCATGATTGCAGGTCCCAAAGTGCTGGAGCACATGGTTGATACTGTTCTGCAATTTGAAGGAGAGGGAACTCATGCGTACAGGATACTGAGAGCAGTGAAAAACAGGTTTGGCTCAACTAATGAAATTGGTGTATTTGAAATGACAGGGGCAGGGCTAATGGAAGTCAGGAATCCTTCCGAAGTGTTTCTGTCACAGAGGACGGATGGGAATGCAGGGAGCACTGTTTCTGCCGCTATTGAAGGCACCCGCCCGATATTGATAGAAGTACAGGCATTGGTTTCTTCTTCGGGATATTCTGTACCGCAAAGAACAGCAACAGGATTTGATTACAGGCGTCTGCAAATTTTAATTGCTGTGCTTGAAAAGAAAATTGGCCTGCATCTTTCAAAATATGATGTGTTCATCAATATTGCAGGTGGTATAAAGATAGATGAACCCTCAATTGACCTTGCAGCAGCAATGAGCATTTGTTCAAGCTTTAAAGATTCAGCGGTTGAATCGGATATGCTGATTTTGGGAGAGCTTGGTTTAAGCGGCGAGATAAGAACCATCAGCTTTGCTGACAGAAGGATTCAGGAAGCAGCAAAACTGGGATTTAAAAAAATTGTTCTGCCTGCAAGCAATATGAAAACATTTAAGCAGAATGGAAAGCTGGAATATATTCCGGTAGAGACAATACAGGATGCGATAAGATTGATAATGTAGAGTGTATAGAGTGTCTGGAGTGTCTGGAGTGTATGGAGTGTATAGAGTGTATGGAGTGTATAGAGTGTTTTGAGTGTTTTGAGTGTAGGAAGTTGAAAGGTTGGGAGATTTTTTGATTAATTTTTATTTAAAAATATTTTTTATTTCAATAATAAGAGAAAGCAGAAGAAATTCCTTAGTTTATTTTTATAAAATGCAGTTGAAGCGGAATTGATTTGCTGCCCTCGCAATTCATAATTTAAATATCTATGAACGAAAAATTTGTTACACTTTACCGCCACATTATCGATCAGGAAAGAAAATACCCGAAAGCAACGGGTGAGCTTTCCGATCTGCTTGCTGACATTGCTCTGGCATGCAAATTAATTTCACTGGAAGTTAACCGGGCAGGCTTGATTGACATACTTGGATTTACAGGTACTGAAAATGTTCACGGTGAGCATGTTAAAAAGCTTGATGTTCACGCTCACGATACATTGGTGAGTGCTATGAAGGCAAGCGGTCATCTTTGTGCTGTAGCTTCTGAAGAAAGTGAGAATTTTATTGCTCTTGATGAACAGCGTATGGGAAAACGAATTACAAGCAGGTATGTTTGTCATTTTGATCCGCTTGACGGTTCATCCAATATTGATGCTAATATAAGCATTGGAACAATTTTTTCTATCTATAAACGTGTAACCAAATCAGGATATGCAACCATGGAAGACCTGCTTCAAAAAGGTACAAGACAGGTTGCTGCAGGTTATGTGATTTACGGTTCCAGCACAATAATGGTTTATACAACAGGAGAAGGAGTTCATGGGTTTACACTTGACCCAACTGTCGGTGAATTTTTATTGTGTTATGAAAACCTCAAGATAAAAAAGAGAGCTAAAACTTACAGCATAAATGAAGGTAATTATTGCAAATGGGATATGGGATTGCGGAAATATATAGATAGTTTGAAGGAAGAATGCCCCGAAAAAGGACACCCTTATTCAGCGAGATATGTCGGTTCATTGGTTGCGGATTTTCACAGGAATTTATTGTATGGCGGAATTTTCCTTTACCCGGCTGATAAGAAAAATGTCAATGGCAAGCTGAGATTAATGTATGAAGCTAACCCGCTTGCTTTTATTGTTGAACAAGCCGGAGGAAGAGCTACAAACGGAAGAGACAGGATATTACACATTGAACCAAAAACATTGCACCAAAGAACGCCATTATTTATCGGAAGTGAAGAAGATGTCCTTGAAGTTGAAAAGTATATGAATGGAAAGCATTGATGGCTGCAGGCTGCGGGTTGCAGGTTTCAGGTTACAGGCTGCGGGTTACAGGTTACAGGTTACAGGTTGCAGGTTTCAGGTTACAGGTTGCAGGTTACAGGTTGCAGGTTGCAGGTTGCAGGTTGAAAAGTTGAAAAGTTAACATTCACCCTCTTTCCCAAATTTCCATTTGGGAAAGTTTTTAAATTTTTATTTGCTATTTGTTAATTGCAAATTACAAATTGCAAATTGTTAATTGCTAATTGTTAATTACTAAAATGTTTCCGGTTAAAATTGATGTACAGGAAAAGAAAACACTGCACATAATTTGGGACGATAAAACAGAGAGTTTAATACCGCTTGCTGTTTTAAGGAGAAATTGTCCATGTGCTTATTGTGTTACTGAAAGACTAAACCGTTTGCCATCGTATATACCTTTAATGTCTACTGCACAAAGGACATTGAGAGATATTAAGCCTGTTGGTACATATGCAATCCAGCTTTACTGGCAGGATGACCATGATGACGGAATATATAATTACGAATTCCTGAAAGAGTTAGAGAAGAAAGAATAAATGAAAATTCCCGCGTAAGCGGGAATCTCTTAAATCGATAATAAAATCTCCGCTTTCGCGGAGATTTTTCATTTATTTATTTCACATTTTTACTTGTGTTTATTGTGATCACATTTATGCTCCTCAGTTTTTTCCTTTGAATGAGCATGTCCCTGGCTTCCTGCAGCTTTGTACAGGTTCTCAATATAATGCATATATTCAACGTATGCTTTCACATATTCTCTTCCTGCATCAACATTGTTTTTATCGTATTTCATTTTTTCATTTACTTCAGTGAACTTTTCTTTAAGCCCTTCCTTTAAAGTCTCTACAAGTAAATCTTCAAGCTTTGCAGTTGAGCCGTCTACTATAGCTTTATCACCTGCTGGGATAGCTAGACCAAGGTCAGTGCCGGCTGCTTTTAATCCTGTAAATGGCTCGCCTTCTCCTTCACGGTGAAGCTTTACGACCGTCTCAAAAAAATGTGTATCTGTATGCTCTTTTAATTCAGGATTTGAATTTCTCAGCTTAAGAGCTTCATCGTAAGCTTGTTTTAATTCAGCTTCATTTTCTTTCTGCACCCAGATTAAAACAAGGTTTACATTTCCTGTTTCAAGTGCGTCTTTTGCTGCCAAAACAACCGGACCATCAAGTGTATCGCAGTGAGCAATACTATTTCTGTAAAGAGTAAATACAGCAGCAAGAATAACCATAAATACAGCAATCGAAAAAATGATTTTCTTTTTATTCATTTGTTTTTTCCTTTAGTTATTTGTTTATGCTTTTATCATTGTCAATATCATTTTGTATTTCTTAATAGCTTTAAGTGCATGAGGAACATTTGCAGGCATTATAATAAATTCGTCTTTTTTAACTGTGTGAGGTTCGCCGCCGATTGTGATTTCTGCTTCCCCATCAACTATCTGCACCATTGCATCAAAGGGAGTAGTGTGTTCGCTTAATCCCTGGTTCTCATCAAATGCAAATAATGTTACATTGCCTGTATCTTTTTTCAGTAAAACTTTGCTGACTACAGAATCTTCCTGGTAATTTATTATTTCATTTATGTTTTGCACTTTTAACTCCATTTTATTTTGTTTTTATGTTATTCAAATATAAATCATTATATCCTGATATCATTTGACATAAGTCAACTTTATATGTAAACATCTGATATCAAATTCATAAATCATAATAAAAACATAAACTTAGTATAGATATTGTCTTAAATATTTATCATTTTTGTGAAAATTAAGATAAATGCAGATATTCGAATTCAAGAAATATCCTGCGTTATTTGCTGTTATACCATTAATTGCCGGAATTCTTGTTTCATACATTATTGAAGCAAAAATTCCGTTTACCGCTTCATTATCAGCATTACTTCTCCAGTCCATTCTATTTATTGCTATTATATACTTTATCTCCAAAACATCGTATATAAATACCCGTTATTATTTTATTCTCTTCATTACTATTTTTTTATTTGGTTTTATTAGATTTCAATTCTTTTATAATAATTTCGATGAAAGCAGCATTGTAAATTATATTGAAGACAGCAAAGATACGGAAGTAAAAGTTTACGGCAAGCTTATAGAACACCCGGATATTGATGAAGGAAGGATAAAATTATTAATAGAAACTGATTCCATAAAATATTTCAATAAAGTTATAAGCGTAAACTGTAATTTAACTGCTTCTATATATAAAAATAAGTTTAAAGAATTTCCTCCGCAAAAAATTGGATATGGTGATTTAATAGAGTTAAAAGGAAACGTGCAAAAGCTTCCTCACAAAAGAAATCCCGGTGAATTTGATTATGGACAATATCTTAAGCTGCACGGAATTGATGCAATGTTTACTTCCTATGGATTCGAAAATATTAAATTGATTGAGCATAATGAGCATAGCTTTATTAAACAGCATATTTTATTTCCCGTAAAAGAATATTCGATTAAAACAATTGACAGCTTGATCGGAGGAGAAGAAGGGGAATTTCTCAAAGGGCTGGTGTTAGGTGAAAGAAGCAATATCTCAAAAGAGATAAAGCAGGATTTTGTAAATGCAGGGGTATCTCATATTATAGCTGTCTCGGGATTAAATGTTGCTTATCTTACTATTGTTCTTATGCTTATACTTCAGCTGTTTCCAATTAAGTATATATATAAAATAATAATAGTTTTTCTTTTCCTGATTTTTTATATGAACTTAACAGGAAATGTCCCTTCAATTGTTCGTGCAACAGTGATGGCATCAATCTTTCTGCTCTCACAAATTCTGGAAAGAAAAACTAATTCGTTTAATGTAATTTCAGTTGCGGCTATAATAATATTAATTATAGACCCGCGGCAATTGTTTGATGCAGGATTTATTTTGTCTTTTTGGGCAATTATTTCAATTGTCCTGATATATCCTAAGCTGCATAAGATTGCATCAGGAATGAAATTTTATCAGAAAATCGGTAATGACCCATATAAAGGGCGGATAATAAAAGGTGTAATTGCCTTATTTTTAGGTACGTTAGCGGCACAAATCGGAACACTTCCCATCACGGCTTTAATGTTTAAAAAAATATCTATCGTTTCACTGATTACCAATTTGTTTGCCATACCGCTTTCAAATGCCGCACTTGGTTTAGGTTTTGCCTTAATTATATTTTCGTTGTTCTATACTCCGTTAGCAGTATTAACGGCTAATGTAACAATGTTCATTCTTCATTACCTGCTTGTCTCGTTCAATTATTTTTCCAATTTCAGTTTTTCATTTCTTGAAACTTACAGCATTGATTATTTATTTCTTGTATTATTTTATATTGCTGTAATAGTATTATTTTTTATTCCGCAGATGAAAACTGCTGCGAGATTAATAATAGTTGTATTATTAATCTTAAATTATTTTGTAATTAATGATTTAATTCATTCAACGGATAAAGTAAGATTTGCTTATCTGGATGTTGGTAATTCGGGCACATGTTTGATATCTACTCCCGGAAATAAAAATGTACTTATCGGCTGCGGCGCATCATCTGTGAAGTACACTTCAGCAGAAAGAAATATAATTCCTTATTTAAAGCTGCAGGGAATAAACAAAATTGATGTGCTGTTGATTACATCATTGAGTAAAAATGAATTTAGAAATTTAGAATTCCTGGTAAAGAATTTTCAGGTTTCCAGGATTTATATACCTTCTTACTACAGGTCAGTATTTAATGCAGAGCACAAGATATTCAAAGATTGTGAGATGAAGTTTATTGAGAATTCATTTGTAATTAAAAATGATATGATGAGATTATTTGTATTCCATGAGCCTGCCGTAACAACAGGTAAATCTATGTTTGTAAATGTGCAGTATGGTAATGAATCATTTATATTCTCAGATGCTGTTGAAGTTTATGATGATAATTATTATCAAACAATAACACCACGCGATGTTACAATATTAAAAGCACCCGGAGCAGGTTCTTTCAATAACATTTCTGCAGAATCATTATTAATGACAAACCCGAAATACATAGTAATTTCATCATTGGATAAAAAGAAAAAGAGATTGAATTCGGATATTTTTGTATCATCACTCAGAAGTTTGGGATATAATGTGATAGAAACAGGGGATAAAGGAGCAATTATCTTTGATACAGACGGCGAGAGAACGGAAATTGTTGATTGGTGAAATTTTTATAAATCACGCAAAGCTGCAAAAACCGCAAAGGAAATACTCCGACTGTGCCATTCCCGCATGCTCCTCACCTATGTCATTCCCGCATGCTTTTAGCGGGAATCCATACTCAAAGGTACGGAGGAGTTTCAAACATTTAAGATTTTGATTGACCTCAGAACAGGAAACCATTCTCATTTTTATAAGAAAGATTGTTCGAATCATTGCTATATGGATTCCCGCTAAAAGCATGCGGGAATGACACAGGGGTGAGTTATGTGGGAATGACATTGGTGAGGAACATACTGGAATGACACAGTCTGAGTATTCCCTTTGTGGCTTTGCGTTATTTATAAAAATATGATTAAAATGTATTAAAATGTTTTTTGAAGATTAATAGCTCTCCCTTTTTCAGGCTTATCTTTATTTTATCACTTATTGCTCTGTTTAATGCTCCTTCGCGCTTTCCGATTTCCAAAGATTCATTCTTCAGGGGGTACTGCAATCCTTCTGTTACGATTCCATCAGCTTTAGGAAAACCCATTATAGATATAATTTCACCTCTTTTATAATCAAATTCTGTTTTCTTATTTATCATGAATACTTCAAATTCATCATCAATAAATCTGATACTGCATTTTTTGTAATATTTCTTCAGTATGCTGAAATTATTAATTGTATGGTCAATTCTGTTTCCTCCGTAACCGATAACAGTAATATCATTCATCCCTTTGGATATAGAAAACATAATGCATTTTTCAAGGTCATTGTGTTCCTGCTCAATAATCCTTTTAATTGAAACACCTGAATTTATAAATGAAGATAACACATCGGGAAAAATTGAATCGAGGTCGCCGATTATATAGCGAGGTTTAATATTTAAAAGGTGTAAAACATTAGAAGCTCCGTCTGCCGAAATAATGGCAAAGGAGCTTCCTTCATTTTTTTTGAGATAAATATTTAGTAACCGTTTGCCGATGTAGCCATCGCAAACAATCAGGCATCTGTTAATTTTGTGCCTTTTCAATTTTTTAACCTTAAGGCAGCATAACTGCTGCAGATATTACAGTTGTCCAGAGACCTGCTTTATCACCTTAGCAGATTGAGTTACATTAAATGTTTTGTATATCTGACCGCTTGCTTTATAAAGCTGTTCACGTTCATCCCACGCTGTTTCAGGGTCAAATTCAACACCCAGAGTTGTAGCAAGCATTTGCGCGGCAATATCTTCTGCGTAATCGCCTGCTATCTTTTCATTTTCTCCAAAAGGGTGATGTTCCGAAATATAACCATACTGATTTCCGTCTTTCGGCAATGCAACTCCAATTGAAGTGGCAATCAGCCGATTTGGCTCATTAGTTGAATTCCTTGCCATAACGCAAAATGTTATCATTCCGGGCTCAAGGCATTTTACACCTTCTTCTTTTGATATTCTCTTGCATCCCGCAGGGAATATACTCGATACCGAAACCAGATTACATTTTTCTATTCCTGCCATTCTGAGTGCCAGCTCAAATGACTGCAGGTAGTCTTTATGTTTTCCAACGCCTTTAGTGAAAAATATTTTTGTTGCTTTGAACAATTTTTATAGTCTCCGGTTTTATAAGTTGAACTTAATTGTTAATTATTTTTTTACTTTTACTTTTAAAAAATTCCGCTTTCCCGCTTTAATAATCAAATCATCTTGTTTTCTGATTATATAATCTATATCTGATATTTTATTTCCGTTTATTGATACTGCACCTTGTTTAATTAATCGTATTGCTTCCGAAGTCGAACCCGATACATGTGCTTCTTTCATCAGATTTGCAAGCTTTATCTCATTTTCCTGAAGCAAATATTCGGGAATGTCGTCGGGAATCTCTTTTTTTACAAATATTTGTTCAAATTCATTTTGCGCTCCGCGTGCTTTTTCTTCATCATAATATTTTTTGACAAGTTCATATCCTAAACGCACTTTTAAATTTCTTGGATTTGTATTCTTATCTTCAAGCTCGTTTTTTATGAGGTTTAATTCTTCACTGCTTACATCTGTTGCATACTTGAAATATTTGTAAATAAGAATATCGGGAATTGACATCGTCTTACCAAAGATGTCTTTAGGGGTGTCGGTAAAGCTTATTGCATTATTCAACGATTTACTCATCTTTTCTGTTCCATCGGTTCCTTCAAGAAGAACATTAGTAATTACAACCTGTGGTTCCTGCCCATATGCCTGCTGAATATCTCTTCCAACAAGCAGGTTAAATTTCTGGTCTGTTCCGCCGATTTCAACATCACTTTTTACTGCAACCGAATCATATGCCTGTGATAATGGATAAAGAAGCTCATGCATGCTGATTGGCTCTCCTTTGGAGAACCTGTTGGCAAAATCGTCGCGTTCCAGTATACGTGCAACAGTGTAATGACTTGAAAGCTTTATAACATCACTGAAGCTCATTTTATCGAGCCACTCGGAATTATATCTTATTTCAAGATTTTCATCAAGCAGAATTCTGCTTGCCTGGTCAAAATATGTTTTTCCGTTTATTCGTGTCTCTTCAAGAGTGAGTGCAGGCCGGGTCTTGCTTCTTCCCGATGGGTCACCAATCATTCCGGTGAAATCACCAACAATAAGCACAATCTTATGTCCAAGGTCCTGGAAATCCCTCAGTTTTTGCAGCACAATTGAATGACCGATATGCAAATCAGGACGTGACGGGTCGCAACCAAGCTTTACTTTTAAGGGTTTATTTTCTTTATAAGATTTAATTAATTTCTTTTCTAAATCTTCCTCGGGAATGATTTCCACAACATTCCTTCGTATTACATCTAATTGTTCTTTAACTTCCGGAAACATAGTTAATCTCAAAATGAGTGTTTAATTCTTTTTAACTGTCTTTTTACTTCTTCTTTTTTAATTGCTTCGCGTTTATCGTAAGACCGCTTTCCTCTTGCCAAACCAAGCTCAATTTTTACATAAGGACCCGAAAAATAAAGCTTTAAAGGGACTAAAGTAAAACCTTTATCTTGAAGTTTGGTTGTTATTTTTTTAATTTCGTTGTTATGGAGTAACAGTTTTCTATCTCTGAGAGGTTCATGGTTAGAAAAAGTACCGTATTTATATTCCGGGATATTAGAACCAATAAGCCAGACCTCACCTTTTTTAACTCTTGCGTAAGCTTCCTGTATAGAACCCTTTTGCTGCCTGAGAGTTTTTATCTCAGTACCTGTAAGAACTATACCGGCTTCGTATTTGTTGGAAATCTCGTAATCATGGAATGCCTTCTTGTTGAGAGTGATGACTCGTTCCCTGCGTTCTTTTTCGGTTATATTGCCATATTCATTTTTTTTCATTTGAAAAGCAAAAATATTTAAAACGAGTTATAAATGCAATCTATTTAGATTGCGGATTTCGAATTGTGAATTGCGAATTGATTTAACAAATTCATCAGATTAGTCAGATTAGTCAGATTAGTCAGATTTATCAGATTAGTCAGATTTATCAGATTAGTCAGATTTATCAGATTTATCAGATTTATCAGATTTATCAGATTCATCAGATTTATCAGATTCATCAGATTAAGGACAGTGTCAGGTGTTAGTTTGAATCTTTACTTACGGGGCAGTGTCAGGTCTTACTTTGATGATTTGGATTAACTTAGATTAACTGATAAATTTAATAGAGAAAGAAAGAACTAACATTAACAATAATTGACCTGACGCAAGCGTTAGCTTAAGATGACCGGAGGATTTACAATGAGTGACAGATAGCAATTTACTGCATACCCCTTGCTATTGAAATGACCGGCATGTTTTGAATAATAATAAATTATTAATTGTACTATAAGATATATTTATATAAAATTAAATCGTTAAATAAAGAATAAAATGAAAGTAGAAACAATCCCTGTTAATCCCTTTGAAATGAACTGCTATATTTATTATGATGAGAAATCAAAGGAAGGAGTAATAATTGACCCGGCTGCATATTTAGACAGCGAAAAAGAAACAATTTCAAATTTCATAACCGGAGAAAATATAAAAATAAAATACATATTAAATACACACGGGCACATAGATCACATACTTGGTAATCACTGGGCAAAAGAAACATTTAACACACCAATACTAATGCATAAGGATGACCTTCCATTGATTGAACATGCACTGGAGCAGGGGCAAATGTTCGGTGTGTTATTTCCTGACCCGCCTGCACCTGATAAATTTGTTGAAGAAAGTGATACAATAGATTTTGGTAGTACAAGCTTAAAAATTATACATGCACCGGGGCATTCGCCGGGTGGATTGTGCTTTGTCGATGAAAAAGAAAAAATAATTTTTGTTGGCGACAATGTGTTCAAAGAATCTATAGGCAGAACCGACCTGTGGGAAGGGGATATGGATGTTCTGCTTGATTCGATAAATAATAAAATATTCAGCTATGGAGATGATTATGTCTTATACCCGGGACATTACGATTCTACAACGATAGGAGAGGAGAAGAAGAATAATCCGTTTTTACAATAAAAATATCTGAATCACAGATAATGCAGATTATATTGATTTCACTGATATAGTCTGAATCACAGATTACACAGATTGTACTGATGTCACTGATATATAACTTTGTCAATCCTTCAGTGAAATAACAATTATAACAGATTATGACATATATAATGTTGATTAATGCTTTATCTGTGTAATCAGTATAATCTGTGTAATCTGTGATTCAGACAGTATATAAATAAAGAGAGTTTCAGCTCCAACTGAAACTCTCTTTATTAACGAACTCTCTGAACTCTCTGAACTCTCTGAACTCTCTGAACTCTCTGAACTCTCTGAACTCTCTGAACTTACTCCGCTGTAGGTAAAAATGAATCTGAGATTTTCTTTATTTGATATTCAAGATCAGGATTCATATATATATTTGTAGTAATAAATCTCAGCATATAAACATAATTATACGGGGCATTATCCAGCTTGGTCCTGAAATAATAAATGTTTTCAATGAACTGTGCATCTTTATAAATCGCTGATTTCATATCGTAAGTACCAAAATCTTTTACTGAATAATCACCACTACGTGTCGGAATGTTAAGCGAAACATCTTTTTCCATGTAATAAATAAAATCATCCATATTTTTTACAGCTTCTATCCTGAATGCAAGTAACATTATGGTGCAAGTTGTATCTTTTTTGAAAGAATAAGAAATTGACACATTCTCTTTGCTTGTTTTAATGTCATTTTTTCTCCAATCGGAAGGAAGAAAAAAAGCAAATTTAAATGCTTCATCCCTTATCTCCCTGTCATCAAGCAATACTTTCGAGAAAAATGTATTGCTTAATGCCAGTGATAATAATAAAATAAAAAGTGCTCTCAATTGTGTATGAACAGTTTAATTAGAAAATAGTAATAAATTAATTAGGGCAGCTTTTGTTTCATTTGCTGGTATTCATCAGTAAACAACCCTTTAGTCGGGTCCGGCTTAGGCGAAATTTCCTTCAGCCAGTTATTAGCATCGGTGATTCTGTCTTGCGGCAGAGGGTGCGTTGCTAACAGACGGTCCAGCCCACCGGGTGTTTCTCCCTTTCTCTTTTGTTCTTCTCTTATTTTATCAAAGAAAAACGTAATAGAACCGGGATAATATTTTGTTGTTCTTAAATATTGTATTGAATAATAATCAGCTTCAGATTCATCTTCCCTTGAATTTTTCAGGAAAGCTAACCCCACGAAAAGATTTGCTGCTATCTGTGACAGCATTGAAGGATTTCCCCCCAGTATAAGCCCCAGTACTGCATTAACAGTATATGCTGCGGTAATACGCTGGGTTACATGTCTCTTTTCGGCATGTGCTATTTCATGAGCTACAACGCCTGCAAGTGTTGCTTCATTGTCAATAAATTTCATCAATCCTGTGTAAACATATACAAATCCTCCAGGTGTACAGAAGGCATTAACAATAGTATCATTTACCACCTGGAAATTATAAGGATAAATATTTTTCTTGGTAATTCTTGGAGAATTGTTAAGGATATAACTTCCAATTCCGGAAACGTAATCTTTCACATCAGCATGTCCAACAAGCATAGGGAAGTTTGGGTCTGCTTTTATCTCCTTGTCAATTTCCTTACCTAATTCAACATCATCTTTATCCGAAAAAATATTTGATTCTTCACAGCTATAAAAAATTGCAGCAGAAATCAACAGAACAGCAAATAAATAAAAAGGATATAAATTTCTGCGGCTCAGAATGTTTTTAGTCTTATCCATTTGTTTAATCATTAAATTTTCTGTAAAAAAATTAATTCAACTTCCCCTGTAAACTATAATATAGTTTTTTCGCAATTTCATAATTGGGCTCTATATCAAGAGCTTTTCTATATTCATCAAGAGCTTCAAACCACATACCTTTCAGTTCGAATACTCTTCCAAGGTTCAAATGAGCATAATGATGTGCATCATACCTTTTCGATTTAAGGGCTAATTCAAGCCACATTACAGCTTCGTCGTAGTTTCCCTGCTGAATCAGGTATGAACCGATATCATTATATGGATTTCCGTAATCCGGATCAATATATATGGCTTTTTTGCATTCTTCAATAGCATCATCAAGCTGACCCATAAAGCTGTATGTCCAGCCTAAATAAGTATGTGCTTCTGCTGTTGGAAAGCAATCTATTGAAAGTTTGTAGTTCTTTACTGCTTCTTCCAGATTTCCTTCCATCTGCAGTCTGAATGCTTTTTGCAGGTATTCCTGCGCTTTCGATAAACCGGGTTCCGATATCATAATTATTTACTCCTTATAAAGTCCTGTCATATTTTTACAGTCTCCTCTAAATATATTAACCCTGCATCATATAAATTTGTTTCACATCCAGTTTTCTCAATAATTTATAAAATATTCAAAACAAAAGATACTGTAATTTTTAAGTATGAATTTAAATTGATTAAAAAAATCCGTATTTTCATTAACTATGACAATCAGCAAAAACAGCAATTTAGCTATCATATTGGGCTCCGGTTTGGATGTCATAGTAGAACTGATTCCTCAAAAAACCCTTCTATATACCAAAACTGAAGGTATTCATAATAAACGCATATATTCCGGGGTTGTCAATCACAAAACGGTGCTATTTTTTTGCGGCAGGTCACATTTTTATGAAGGATTTTGCAATGAGATAATATTAGAAAATATAAAAAAAGCTAAAGAATATGGTGCTAAATATATGTTAATTACGAACGCAGCGGGCGGATTGAATCCGCATTTTCATGAAGCCGATATTATGTTAATTAATTCTCATATTAATTTAAACCAGCAATTTAAAAATAAAAGAACCTCGTATTGTCCATATAACAAGGAATTTATGTCACTGTTCAGAGATACATGTAAATCCTTGAAAATTGCTTTCCATGATGGAATTTACGGATTTTCACATGGTCCCGCTTTTGAGACAAAGGCAGAAATAAGAATGTTGAAAAAAATGGGAATTGATGCAATTGGAATGTCAACTGTGCCTGAAGTTATCGAAGGATTTTCAAATGAAATAAAGATTCTTGGATTGTCTGTAATAACAAACATCCTGAAGGAAAATCAGGTAAATCCTGCAAGTCATGAAGATGTAATAAAAACCGCAAGCAAAGCTTCAGAACAGCTTTTTCAGGTAATAAATAAATTAATAATTGAATTGAATTAGAGCTAAAATTTGCGTAAATTCTTTAAATTTTACTGATTTATAGCAAATTCAGTGCATAAAATCTCTCCGGCAAAAGTTCATATTTTCAAGCCGGATATAACCGAAAATTACAGGTAGTTTTTGTATTTGATTTAACTGCTGCCCATGGGTTTTTATAAATTTGTGTCGTCAGCGGGCTCGTAGCTCAGTTGGAAGAGCATTCGGTTCGCAACCGAAAGGTCGCCGGTTCGACTCCGGTCGGGTCCACTTTTATTTGACAGTTTATACTAATATTATTTTTATATAATAAAAGTTTTTTATAATATTTAATTTCATAAAAAGTATTAATGGCTAACGAAAAAATAATTCCGGTAAATATTGAAGAAGAGATGCAGTCTTCGTATCTCGATTATTCAATGAGTGTTATTGTTGCACGTGCATTACCTGATGTGAGAGACGGATTAAAGCCTGTTCACAGGCGTGTGCTTTTTGGTATGAATGAACTCGGGAATATGCCTAACAGGCCTTATAAAAAATCTGCCAGGATTGTTGGTGAAGTTCTTGGTAAATACCACCCGCATGGTGATAAAGCAGTTTACGACACAATTGTGCGACTAGCTCAGGATTTTTCCATGCGTTACCCGCTGGTTGACGGACAGGGTAACTTCGGTTCTGTTGATGGTGATTCGGCAGCTGCTATGAGGTATACTGAAATCAGGCTTGCAAGAATTTCCGAACTAATACTTAATGACCTTGATAAAAACACTGTAGATTTTACGGCAAATTTTGACGATACTTTAAAAGAGCCAATGGTGCTGCCTTGTTCATTTCCCAATCTTCTTGTTAACGGCTCAAGCGGCATTGCTGTTGGTATGGCAACCAATATCCCCCCGCATAACTTAACTGAAGTAATTGACGGAATGGTAGCTCTTATCAAGGATAAAAGCATAGAGCCGGTAAAGTTAATGAAATATATCAAAGCACCTGATTTCCCGACAGGCGGAATTATCTGGGGTTATGAAGGTGTGAAAGATGCTTATACAACCGGCAGAGGAAAAATTATTCTCAGAGCTAAAGCAAATATTGAAATCGGCAAAGCTGACAGGGAAAGCATTATCATCACAGAACTGCCTTACCAGGTTAATAAAGCAAGCTTGATTGAAACTATTGCTGACCTTGTAAGAGATAAAAAAATTGAAGACATATCCGATATCAGGGATGAGTCTGATAAAGATGGTTTAAGAGTAGTTATTGAGCTTAAACGCGGTGCTGCAGCTAATGTGATATTAAACAACCTGTACAAGCATACAAATTTACAGGTTACATTTGGTATTATTCTGCTTTCACTTGTTGATGGTGTGCCAAAAGTGCTGAAGCTTCATGAAATGATGAATTACTTCGTCAGTCACAGGTTGAATGTGATTATCAGAAGAACAAAGTTCGAGCTTGAAGCAGCGGAAAAAAGAGCACATATTTTAGAAGGTTATATGATTGCTCTTGATAATATTGATGCGATTATTGAGCTTATAAAAAAGTCAAAAGATGTGCCTACTGCCCAGGAAAAATTGATGAAGAGATTCAAGCTTTCCGAAATACAGGCGAAGGCAATCCTTGAAATGCGTCTGCAGAGATTAACAGGTCTTGAAAGAAAGAAAATTGAAGATGAATACAGGGAAGTTATCAAGACTATTGAAAGATTGAAAAGAATACTTTCAAGTGATTCATTAAGAAGAGAGATATTAATTGATGAGCTTAAGAAAGTGAAAGAGATTTTTGGTGATGAAAGAAGAACAGAGATTGTAGTAAATCCAAAGAAAATGTCAGATGAAGACTTTATAAAAGAATTTATCAAAGAAGAAGATGTAGTAATAACAATCAGCCACAATGGTTATATAAAGCGTACACCTGTAAGCGGTTACAGGAGGCAGTCACGCGGCGGAAGGGGTATTATTGGTGCAACTACAAGGGAAGACGACTTTATAGAGCATATGTTCGTTGCCTCAACTCACCATAATATTATGTTCTTTTCAGATGCGGGAAAATGTTATTTGCTGAAAGTACATGAAATACAGGAAGCAAGCAGAACTGCAAAAGGTTATGCAATATCGAACTATATTGCAAAGAACAAAGATGAAAAGGTCAGTGCAATTATTAATGTAAAGGATTTTGAGGAAGACCTGTATGTTATGATGGTTACTAAGCTTGGTATTATGAAGAAAACAAACCTGCAGGATTTTGAGAATACAAGAAAAAATGGCATCATAGCGATTAATCTTAAGAAGGATGATAAATTAATTGATGTTAAGATAACAGATGGCAAACAGGAAATACTTATCGGTACACATCACGGTATGGCTATCAGGTTCAATGAGAAAGATGTAAGGTCTATGGGAAGATCAGCAGCAGGAGTTAAAGCAATAAAGTTAGGCAAGAGTGATTATGTAATAGGGCTTGTAGCTGTTAAGAGAAGCGGGACAAGCATACTGGTTGTTACAGATAAGGGTTATGGAAAACGCAGCGAGCTGAATGATTACCGTATGACAAGAAGAGGCGGCAAGGGCGTAATAACGATGAAATCAAGCGATAAGAACGGCAGATTGATATCTATCCGTGAAGTACTGGATAATGATGACCTGATGATAATAACCAATAAAGGAATAATGATTCGCCAGCATGTAAGTGATTTAAGGGTTATGGGCAGAAATACACAGGGCGTAAGGTTGATACGTCTTGATAGCAGTGATACAATATCTGCAGTAGCTAGTGTGGTAGGTGAAGAAGAAGTTGAAGAGTAGTTTCAATTAAGAATGAAGAATTGAATTAAAAACAATTACCTCTTTCCCAAATTTCTATTTGGGAAAGTTATGAACTGCAATGAAAAAGAATAAGGATGAAATATACAGCAAGATAGTCGAGTTCCTAAAAGCAAAGGGAGCTTCGAAGGTTGCTGTGTTTGGCTCTTATGTGAGAGATGAGGAAACTCCCGAAAGTGATATTGATGTGATGGTGGATTTTGTACGCCCAATAGATTTATTCGAGATAGTCGGTATAGAACAGGATCTATCTGAAAGTCTGGGATTAAAAGTTGATCTTTTAACAGAAGGAGATATTAGCCCTTATATTATATCTGAGGTTAAGAACAATATGAGGATTTTATATCAATGAAGAAGGATGATTTAATGTTTCTTTATCATATGAATGAATCTGTTAATTTAATAATGGAATTTGTTAAAGATATCGAATATTCTGATTTTTCAGTAAATAGAATGATACAGAGTGCTGTGATAAGAGAAATTGGGATTATTGGTGAAGCAGCAAATAGAATATCCAATGAATTTAAAAATGAACATGATGATATTAATTGGAAGAAAATAGTCGGAATGAGAAACAGACTTATTCATGATTATTTTGGTGTCAATATAAAAATTGTATGGGAAACAACTCAGGTACGAATACCTGAATTAGGAAAATTAATAAAAAAAATTATTTCAGAAAAAGATTAGTAAGCTGGAATTTTTAAGATGATAGACTTAAGAAGCGATACAGTTACAAAACCCTCTAAAG
This sequence comes from Ignavibacteriota bacterium, assembly GCA_003820375.1. Classification (GTDB taxonomy): domain Bacteria; phylum Bacteroidota; class Ignavibacteria; order Tepidaquicellales; family OLB5; genus RPQH01. The sequence continues at coordinate 14,259 of RPQH01000049.1, read as the reverse complement.
GAATGAGGGAAGCCATGGCTAATGCCGAGGTTGGTGATGATGTGTACGGCGAAGACCCAACTGTAAATGAACTGCAACGAAGATGTGCTGAAATTACCGGTAAAGAAGCTGCTCTTTATGTCCCTTCCGGATGTATGGCAAACCAGCTTGCAATAAAATCGCAAACCAGCCCCGCTGATGAAGTAATATTAGAATCAGAATCGCATATATTAAATTACGAGACAGCCGCTCCGGCATTTTTATCACAGGTTCAGCTTTTCCCGGTACAGGGAGTAAATGGTGTGTTTACTGCTGATGATATCCAAAAGCAGATTAGACCGAGAGCTTATTACTTTCCAAAAACTGCTTTGATATGTATTGAAAACACGCACAACAGGGCAGGCGGTACCATATTCCCTATTGATGAAATTAAAAAGATTCGTGAGCTTGCTTTAAAAGAAGGCATACGTATGCATATGGATGGGGCAAGGGTTTTTAATGCTTCGGTAGAAACGGGAATTCCTGTTAAAGAATATGCATCATATGTAGATTCAATTTCGTTTTGTTTTTCCAAGGGACTTGGCGCCCCGGTCGGCTCTATTTTATGCAGTGATAAAGAAACAATAACCAAAGCTCACAAATACCGCAAAATAATAGGCGGCGGTATGAGACAGGCAGGTATTCTTGCTGCTGCTGCTTTGTATGCACTTGATAACAATGTTCAGAGATTAAAAGAAGACCATGAAAAAGCAAAATGCTTTGCAAATGAAATAAGCAAGTTAAAAGATATCTCGGTTGACATGTCAACTGTTCAAACCAACATTATTATATTCAGATTGAACAGGACAGATGAAGAAATAAATAAATTCAAATCTGCGTTAAAGGATAAAGGCATACTGATAAGCGATGGCAGTTACGGCAGCTTGCGTGCAATTTGCCATCTAGATGTAAGCATGGATGATGTGAAAAAAGCAATTGATGCGGTAAAAGAAGTACTTTCTTAAATTGCATTTTTCTGATGAGAATAAGTAAAGAGGATAAAGACAAATATTTAAAGAAGCTGAAACGTTCAGCAGGTCCGCTTTTATGGGAATATGATGTTAAGAAATTATCCGAAATGGAATTGAAGGAATTACTTTTGGAGCGGGTTATGCAGCATGGTAATATGAAGCAGATTCAAATGCTGATGAAAATATTCACTTTTAATGACCTTGCCGTATTTTTTGCAGGCAAGGGATGGAAAAATTTTTCGAATATTGATTTTAACTTCTGGTATCATATATTGAAGGATTTTAAAAAGAAGGAAATAGATTGGAATCAGTTACTTCATCAAAGGCAATCAATAAGAAACAAATTTATTGCCTGGAAACATTAAGTAAAACAGACCTGTTGAAAAATTTCTATCTTGCAGGAGGAACTGCCTTAGCATTAATGCTTCAGCACAGGACTTCAGTAGACCTTGACTTTTTTTCTTCCTCTAAGTTTGATAATAAAAAATTTGTTAATCAATTAAATTCAATACTAACTCCTCGTCCCGTTGTAACATCCATCTCAGAAGGCACTTTATACATTCAATATAATAAAGTTGAAATCAGCTTCATACATTTTCCTTACAAATTAATAGACAAAAAAATCAAATCCGGATATAAAATCGATATTGCAGGACTAAAAGATATAGCTGCAATGAAATTATCTGCTGTTACAGGCAGAACTGCGAAAAAAGATTTTATCGATATATATTTTCTTCTGAAAGAAAAATTTTCTTTTGAGCAGTTGATTTCGTTTTATTTGAAGAAATTCGGAAGTGAAGTTTATAATGAGGTTATTTTAACTAAAAGCCTGATGGCTTTTGAAAATATTAGTGAAAAGAAAAATCCTTTAATGCTGAAACCTTTTGATTGGGAAAAAGCTAAAAAATATATTTTAAATGAAGCAGCAAATTATTTCAGATCACATGCAGCCGGACTTATCTAAATATAAACATAAATTCCAAATGCGTGTACGCAACTATCATGTTGATTCACTGGGGATAGTGCACAATGCAATATATCTCGAATACTGCGAATCGGGCAGGGTTGAATATATACGTGACCTTGGCTTCACTATCCTTGCAGGCGGTTTTTTGAAAAATGGAATTAAAGTCATGGTCAGAAGAAATGAAATTAACTATTATAATCCCGCAAGAACTGATGATTTGATTGATGTTTATACAAGAATTGCTTATATAAAAAATACAAGCTTCTGCTTTGAACATGTCTTGCTTAATGCAGAAACAGGTATATTTTATTGTGACCAGAAGTCAATCCAGGTTAATCTTAATACTGAAACAAACAAGCCCGAACGCCTTAAAGATGTATATAGAAAAATGTTAATAGATTTTGAAGGAGATAATATCGAGGTGATTGAATGATAAAGGATGTAAAATACTGGGAAGAGTTTGAAAAGAAATTGATTGCAGATACCAAACCTGATTATAAAAAGAATATGGAAATATTCAAACTGATGTTAGAGCATGCAAGAAAAGTTGGTGCTTTCCCACCTAAAGACCCATTAGAAGGAATTGAAGTAGATATAAGAATTGCCAAAATATTAAACGGGCTTGAATGAATTAATAGCAAATATTGCCGGTGCTTTAAAACGGAATAATATTCCTTACATGGTTATTGGCGGGCAGGCAGCACTTATGTACGGTGAGCCCAGGTTTACTAAAGACATAGATATTACATTAGGGGTGAATGTTGACAGGTTAAAAGATTTAATCTCAATTTCAAATAAACTCAATTTAAAGATTTTACCCGGTAACATAGAAGAGTTTGTCAGTAAAACCATGGTTCTGCCTCTTATTGATGAAATTACGGGACTTCGGGTTGTTCTAATATTTTCTTTAACTGATTTTAAAACTGAGGCAATAAAAAGATGTAAAGTATTTGATGTAAATAATGTTCCTGTGAATTATGCTTCTATCGAAGATATTATTATACTTAAGATATTCGCAGGCAGGGAAAGAGATATTGAAGATGTTAACGCAATTATTTTGAAACATCCTGCTTTTGATAAAGTATATGTAATGAACTGGCTGAAAAAGTTTGATGGAAACGAAGAGCTGTATTCTTCTAAATTCACAGAAATCTTAAATAAATTAAATAAATAATATTATCCGCTTCTGCCATTTCTCTTAAGGATTGTTTTTAAAAGCTTCTTTGTTTAATTTTAAAATACACATAATTATTAAAAATAGTATGTTATATAAGCTAAAAAGCTTCTTTTTTCTATTACTGATGATATCATTTTTTTGTAATAATTTGATATCACAGGAGTTAGAACCCACTGTTGATATTAATACGGATAAGCTTAGTATTGATGTCCGTGACAGGTTAACATCATTTAAGCAGGAAATAACAGATTATATTACTAAAACCAGATTTACCAATGAGGAAATTGTTAACGATGTAAGGGGAAAGCCGTATAAAATCAAATGCAATTTTATTTTTAATTTTACTGCAGCAACGGGTTTCGACAGCTATGAAGCTCAGGTTGTGGTAATTGCTCAAAGAAATATTTATAAAACCCAAAACTACACATCACTTCTCAGAATAAAAGATGATAACTGGGCTTTCAATTACACACGGGGACAAGCTTTCTATCATGATGACCTGAAGTTCAATTCTCTCACCAGTTTCATTGATTATTATGCTTATATGATTATCGGGACAGATGATGATTCATGGGAATTAGAATTAGGCACCAAACGTTTTCAAAAAGCGATGGATGTTGTAAACCTGGCAGTTGTAAACAGCTCTTCAAAAGGATGGGCTGATAATACTACGGCAAGAGCTTCAAGAAATACTTATCCGCAGGAATTGCTGAATTCAAGATATACCGATTTCAGGAAAGGTGTATGGCTGTATCATTTTGCAGGGATAGATTCTATTCAATACAATAAAAGACAGGCATTGGAAAGAGTTGCACAGGCAATTGACCTTATTGGAAAAACGAAAAAAGCTGAAGTAAGAGCTTTTACTATCAAGCAATTCTTTGAAACCAAGTACCTTGAAATTGCAACTGTACTTGTTGATTATTATGATAAAACCATTTACAGGCGGCTTGCTGAAATGGACCCTGACCATACTTCAACTTATGATGAATACAGTAAAAAATAATTAAATAAAATGAAAGAGGAAATAATATGAGAAAACTTATACCATTTGTTTTGCTGTTGTTGTTTGTTGGCTCAGAATATTCTTTTGCAGGAGACAAATTCGGAGAACGTTTACGCTTAAACGATAAATCCAAAACAAGCATAAAGCCTTACTTTAAAGAAGTGGAAAAAATGCAGCGGAGGAAGAATGCAATATTCAACCTGAACCTTGATATACAGGTAGGTGCAGATTTCTCGAAGGCAGATATTGATGTTAATAATGATTCTCTTAATTCACTTGAAACTACTCAAACAAAAGTCGGACCAACTGTTGGTGCAATTCTTTCAATAGATTTCCTGGGATTTGGATTTACTACCGGTGCTCAATACTCGCAGAAAGGAATCGAAACTAACCTGACAGAAAAACAAAATTTGAATTACATTAACATACCTTTACTTTTTGATTTTAATTTTGATTTTGGGAAAGTTTTAATCGATGGAAATCTGGGACCATACTTCGGACTTCTTATTTCGCAGGATGAAAATACTTTTTACAAAGTGAAAAATTTTGATTTGGGATTAACAGGAAGTCTTCAGGGAGCATATTTAATACAGAAATACCTTGGTATACTTCTTGGTGTAAAATATGAATACGGCGGATTGAATAATCTTGCACAAAATATAAATATTAATAAAATAAGAACCAATACGTTCTATGTGTATTCAGGCGTAAAGTTTTTTATATAATAAAACATTTCCGCGAAAGTGGAAATCTTCTTAATGATACGGAGAATTTTTTAATTCCCGCTTAATATTGAAAAAGTTAGGCGGGTTTTTTATAACTGATTTATTTGCATGTTTATATCTTATACAATCTTTCCGCATTCAGAGAAGTAACTCTTCCGACTTCTTCAATCGTAGTGTTTTTTAATTCTGCTATTTTTTGTGCTGTGTGTATTACATATGAGGGTTCATTCTGCTTGCCGCGGTAGGGAACAGGCGGCAGGTAGGGCGTATCTGTTTCAAGTAAAAAATGTTCCAATGGTATATTCTTCACAATTTCTATTGCAGTCAATGTCTTTTCATTCGGCTTATATGTTAAGTTGCCTGTAAATGAGATATAAAATCCCATCTCGATACATTTTTTTGCTATTTGCAAATCACCGCTGAATGAATGGAACTGTCCTTTCAGCTTACCGTTTTCATATTCATCAATAATTAATTGCATCAGGTCTTCGGAGGATTCACGGTTGTGAAGTATGACAGGCAGGTTATTTCTTTTTGCAATCTGAAGCTGTGATTTTAATACATGCTGTTCTAAAGCTTTGTCATATGGTTTCCAGTAATAATCCAGCCCTATTTCACCAATGGCAGCAATCTTATTTGAAATACATAATTCTTCAATTTCATTCAGGTCATTTTCATTGAAATCTTTTAATTCGGTAGGGTGGATACCAACAGCACCATAAAGCATATCATGCTTTTCAATAAGCTCAATTATCTCACGTGATGATTTTATATCTGTGGCAGGAATAATAATTTTGCTGATGCCGTTATCTTCTGCACGTTTTAAAATATCAGGCAGGTTTTTCTGAATATCAGGATAGTTTAAATGTGCGTGAGTGTCTATCATATTCTTTATAATGAATTGCGGGCAAATGTCTTTGTGTCATTCCTGCGAAGGCAGGAATTTACAATGATAGATTCGAACCAACTCTAAGCATTGAAGATTTTGATTAACATGAAATGATCCAATGCAGTATTATCTGTCCTGAAAGTTTGTTATAATCTACTCATAATGATTCCCGCTTTCGCGGGAATGACATAAATCTAAAACAAGCTCGCAATTTTGATATATTACTTTGTTAGGTTCTTTTCCTAGTTCTTAAACTCTTCGCTGACGAACGGCATTAATGCAAGATGACGGGCTCTTTTAATAGCACTGGTCAATTCTCTCTGCATCTTTGATGTGATACCGGTTATTCTTGATGGAAGAATTTTGCCCTGCTCATTAACAAACCTCGATAAAAGCTTCACATCCTTAAAATCAATATATTTAATACCTCTTGATTTGAAAGGATCTGTTTTCTTTCTTCTCGGCTGCTGTTTGGCATTCTGCATCTGCATTGCATTGTACTGCTTAAATGCTTCCTTCTTCTTTTTGTTCATCTTCATGAGATACTTTTCCTGTTTTGTGTTTTAATTATTATTGAAATTTTTATTTATGATTTAATTATTATTGAAAAATTTTTATGTACGCTTTAAATTATTATTGAAAATTGTTTTTATTATCCATTAAATATTTAATCGCGGCTTCAGTATCAAGCTTGCCGAAACCCCATTTTTCATTAGGCAGATGTCCAGTAAATTTATCCATAGCCGCAGTGCGGAGAATAATCTGCCTTACCTGTGAATGTGTCAGGTTCGGTGCATATTGAAGGAGCAATGCTGCTGTTCCAACTACATGCGGTGCTGCTGCACTTGTTCCGCTGAATGTCATATATCCGAAATTCTTCTCTATTGTGAATGTTGTATGCCCCGGAGCACAGATATCAACACCAAGTTTACCCGTAAGGTTATAACCCCAGCTGCTGTATGATGCTACATCACCGATTCTGTCAAACCACCCGAAATTAACGGTATAAGCCCCGATTGCCATTAAGCTGTCGGCAGTTGACGGAAACATTACGCTTGATATATATGATACTTTATTTTCAGTTGTCCAATGTGAAGTACCAGCCCATGACTGCGACACATCAACCACATATCCCCTGAAAGCAGTCTGTTTATCTGTAGTTATGTTTACCTTCCAGTCACCTTCAACAGTTCCTGAATCCTGCCGTGATATACCAACCCTGAACATTACCGTACCTCTGGGCGAGACTTCTTTTGCATATGAAATATTATATTTGCCTGTCTTAACAATATCATTACCGGTTGTCAAAACAGGTGTTACTTTTCTATCGGGTGTTTCAATTGTAAATGAAAGATTACTGTTTTCATCCCTCCACAGGAAGGATAAAAACACGCCATTATTTATTAAATCCTCTGTATATTCAGGACAGGTGAATGTATAACTGCTTTTTTGATTTGCATTAAGCGTATCCATAATCATCATACTGCCTTCACCGAAATTACCTGCTCCGCCTACAACTGTAACACCGTCATTAACAGCCATATCATTGACCAATTGCTCTTCAGGTGATGAGCCATCCATGAATTCCCACATCCATTCACCGTCTTCAAACAGAAGGATATTAACTTTTTCCTCCCTTAGAAAACTTATAAGCTCGGGGAATGTTGTTACAAACCTCGGAGTATAGTTATATCTTACACTGGCAACTACAATTTCTGCATCGGGAGCTAACCCGTGCATTCTTTGTACACCATAATGTCCGCCCAGTATTATTCCCGAAACGCCTGTTCCGTGTCCTGAGCTGTCATCTTCGGTGTATATAAGGTCAACGCCTCTTCTTCTTACATTACCGCTTCGTTCCCTCACTGCACGCACTTTGGATGTTTTAAGTGCTGCAACTTTTTCATTAACATCAAGACTGCCGTTTTTGTTTTCATCAAGTATGATAAAGAGCTGTTCACCGTATGTTGGGTCTTTTTCCGTAAAGCCCGCATCAGGACCGTAATCCCTTTTCTTATTTCCGTTTGCATCTGCATAAAGAAAATCATAATCAGGGTCAAACTTTTTAAATTGAATACCGGGAAGCATATCCCAAGTATTATCCCGTATCTCTATATACCTGAGGACTTCGTTCTTTTCAATATTCCCGTCATTATTTAAATCAACTCCATCTTCACCGAAAGTCAGCTTTCCGTCATCATCAACATCTTTCCAGTTAAACTCCCCCCCATCTGCAAAAAACAGCATTGGATGGAATATATCAATTCCCGAATCAACATCTCCGACGACCACACCTTTGCCCGTAAGCGGCTTGCCGTCTTTATCTAAATATACATTTTTTAAGACTGAAGTTATCTGATATTGCTGTGCATGCGAAAACGGCACAAAAAATACCCAAACCACAGCTATAATTGCGGTTATTATTTTCATAAACAACTAATATAGCTTAAAAAATAAGGATTTTCAACGAATATCGTTAGTATTTTAAACAGAATAATTTTCATAATGTTTCAGGAAAGTTCAGAGAGTTCAGAGAGTTCAGAGAGTTCAGAGAGTTCTTAGAGTTCAGAGAGAATAATCTTTCAATCTTCTAATCTTCCAATCTTCCAATCTTCCAATCTTCCAATCTTCCAACCTTCCAATCTTCCAATCTTCCAACCTGCAACCTGAAACCTGAAACCTAAAACCTGAAACCTGTTACCCTCACATCATTTCCTTCATCCGTTTAGCTGACTCCTTAAACAGGAATGCCATTTCCTCTTCGCCAACAAGGTATTGTCCTTTTTCGATATCGATTTTTTCTCTCCATTCCATCGGACATCTGTTCTTCAAATAAAATATTATTGCCTTCATATCGGGCGGGTAATATTTTGTAACGGTACGTGCTGATGAAGTACCGTTGCGTGAGCTGTAAACAGTTTCACTGCGTTCAAAGCCCATTGCTTTATTATACAGCGATTCCATTACGCTCTTTGCTGCTTTTTTGCGTCCTCTTTCTATAGATTCCCGTAATGCCTTATTCTTACTGTAAGCACGGTTAAACTGCCTGTAAGTGATATTATAAAAATCGGCAATCTGTTTTTCATTTAAGCCGAAACCCGAAAGCCGCTCTATCATACCGGCATCTGTAATAATTGCGTCTAATCTTTTTGATTTATAACGCAGGATGATTCTTTTTTTTGGCTGAATTAATGTTATCATATAATTTTTTAAAATAAAAAAAGGGCAGCTTCCGAATTTCGAATTTCGGATTGCCAATTCCGGATTGAAAAAACTATTCAATTCGCAACTGACAATTCCTGCCTGCAGCAGGCAGGCGTAATTCGTAATTAAAAGCTGCCCTGAGTTCTTCAGTGACAAGCTATATCACTATACAAATATACAATATGAATTTTGTTTTTGCAAGTATTTACTGAAAAAAATCTGAACACAGAATGTACAGATAAGACAGTTTCCCACAGATTTTGCCCAAATACACAAAGGCACAAAGATAAAACCCCGGGCATAGGCCTCCTGTGCCCTTACGCAATTTTGTGCGGATATTCTTGCTAAGTCTAATTATTAGAATTATCCTTATTATTCGGAAAATTATTTTAATAGGTATATCGTTTATAAACGAATAATACCAAGACTTAGTAAGCATAATGGGTAATTGTAAAACTTACTAATTCACCTTACGCAAGAGTATAATCATAAGTTATCATTTTAGATTTTGTTTATAATTTCAGTTCCTGTCCTCACCCCTCCTGTCCTGTGATACAGGAGGGGTGAGGACAGGAACTGAAATTACCCGCATATTTTTTTCGTTAACAAATTGATTTATGATTTGCGTAAGGTGAATTAGCAAGAATAACATATGCGAACATGCGTAAGGTCACACCCCAGTTTGCATTTCTAATTGTATATCAATATTTTTGCGAAATTATTTTTAAAAAAAAGGAGTAAATAAATGACAGCAAACAAATTCTTCGAAAACAAATTCAGATTGTTAATAATTGTTATAATAATATTGACGTCATTCATGATTGCCGGATATTCGGTGAAATCCTTTTCAGGTAAAGACGGTTTTTCGGATTACAATGATTTAACCGGTGCATGGAAGGGCAAGGTGCAGTTTAAAAGCGGCTCTTTTGCTTCTGTTAAAGACCTTGAGTTTATGTATATATTCAATGAAGGTGGTACAATGATGGAGTCCTCAAATTATGACGGTGCTCCGCCTGTACCGCCTGCTTACGGCATCTGGAAAAAAACAGGAGATAAACAATATGAAGCCAAATATACTTTTTATATCACTAAAGCTCCGAAAAATTTAGAAGAGATTGGAACAGGCGGCGGTTGGATGCCTGCCGGTTATGGTGTACTTATTGAAAAAATAACTCTCTCCGGTGAAGGTAAATCCTTTATTTCAACTATTAAGCTGGATTTATTTGACCAGTCCGGTAACCCAACTGATGGCGGCGGTGAAGCAGAAACAATTGTGGCTAGGATGGAGTTTTGAAATGGCTGCAGCTTGGGGGTTACACGTACTGATTGAAATAAGAAATAATATTTTAACCTGCTTATCACAATAGCAAAGAAATCTTTCCCTGAATAAATATATTATTGTGTAAAAAAATTTAAAAATTCAGAGGGAAAAAGGGGATTCTGCAAAATTGCTCACTGCCGTCCAATATAAAAATGGAACTCGGTTAAACTCCGAAAAATAATCTATAAATGATAAAAAAATATTTGTAATCGACGAGAACTCCCTCTCCTGGCATAGGCGTCAGGTTAACAGTAAAGAGATTTGAAATTGATAAAAGACAAGGGGTAATATTATTTATATGCTTATTTCCCGATTTATGTATATATCATATAAATAACTCTAATCATTAATTTTCTTATTACCCCTTGCCAATCACAATTTAACACGAAGTAAGCATACAGGGGTCAAGTTAAGGATGAAGAGATTCCATCTTTGTTCCTTCAAGAATTGAATTATTACTTATTTATTATTCTATGAAAGAATACTAACACTTACACGGAGAATCTGAAGATGGAATCTCTCAGTGTTGGATATTTATTACTTCTTGTTTATTTGAAATTATGGGATAGTTTTTTATCTTACCGCTTCTTACCGGATAAATAGAGATTCCATCTTTTAAATCACAGGTTAATCAAAATTTTCCTTTATAGAATGATAATTAATTGAGCGTTAATCATGCAAGAAACAAAGATGGAATCTCCTCATCTTAACTTTACGTTTTTGCGGGTAAACAGAGTTATCGCAGAATCTTGAGATTGATTATTATGCATTTTACATATCCGGATATTTTTATAATCCATCAAATTCCAATTGCTATAGCAGAGATTTACTGTTAATTGGAGTATGCAACGGGTAATGGAGTAGTGTAAATCCGGGTTGTTTTTTGAGATTATTCCTGAATTGTAAATATATTTATTGACACGATTACCCCTTGTCTTTTATCTATTTCGAATCCTCTTTTCCTTAACTTGACGTCTGTGCCAGGAGATGGGGGTAAATTTTTTACTTCAATGTTTTGGACGGATGTGAAAATTGCTCCGTTTTTCTTATGCCTAAACTATTGACATATCAATATTTATATATTATATTCGCATATAATCTAAAAAGAAGCGACTTACACCAATTATCCTGTAACTTTACTGCATACTGGTTGTTCACAATAGCCGGTTATCCTCTAGTTACTCATCTGGTTAAATAATTACTGTATAATACTTTCTATATTTTGATTTAATTCTAAATAATTCAATACTATGATTTAAATCTATGACATACGAAATTACAGTTATATTTTCAAAGCTTGCCAAAGGAACTGTCAGAAAAGTAAATTTTAAATATCTCATTAATAATTCATCAACATTTAATATTATATCATGTATAAAAAAATTACATTTATTATTATTGTTTTATGTCTTTTTCTTTGTGATATTTTATCACAGAGTATATTTAATGATGCTCTTAATTTAAGAGAAGCGATTGATACTAAAAATTATAATGCTATTCAAAAAATTCTTAATAAATATCCTGCTGTCCAATGTTCCCACGAAAATAATCCTTTTTATAAAGAATATATTAGTAATTTACCAAGTGGATTAGAAGGGTTGCAAAATGAAACAAAAGGGCTAAAAGAACAAGAATTTGTAAATAATAGGGCAGGAATTGGATATTTAGCAGTTGATGCACTTGCAAAATTATTTATTAAAAGAGCAAAAGAATATTTATCAGGAATTTTCGTTTCCGGTTTAAAAGAATATTTACAAAAAGAACCAGTTGCAAGCTTGTTCCCAAATTCAAGCAGTTATTTGATTGCAATAGGTACAAATGATGAAAATGCAAATTACACGAACGTATTAAAATTTTTACAGGAATCGTATCAAAAAGATATAACTGACATAATGTATAATTCATCTAATCTTCTCAAGGATTCTTCTAAGATAAAAAGTATTGTAACTCCGGAAATATTTTGTAAATATATTAATATTAGAAAATCAGATGAAGCGTTTTACTATTTCTTAATTACTGATGTTATAAAAGATCTTGAAAAGGAAAAACACCCTTCAGAAATAATCGGCAAAATATGTTTAGACCCGCTTATTATAAATAATACAGGGAAATTTTCAAAAACTATAGGTTTAATGTCTGCATTATCTCTTTCTTTATTAGAATCCAATAGCTCAAGAAATAATTGGGTAGAATACGATAAATTTGTAAATTTCTTTAATTCTGATACATCAAGAAATATATTTTATGGACTAATGTATCAGAAGTTTTGCAATGATGATAAATTGAAAAATCTAAACTATGGAGATAAAAAATTCTTTGAATACCTGGAAGGTATTAAAGGAAATACAAACAAACTGGATAATTATCTGAAAGAATTTTTAGATAAGGCTAATGTGTTACAGGAATTGGTGACAAATATTAAAAACAGAAAGAAGGAAGGATTAAAAATTGAATTTAATGATTATGTAAATTATGTAAATGAAGTTTTATCTCTAATAAATTCTTCTTTGAAATATACCGGACCGGAAGGTGATAATCCTATCTTTGAAAATACAGATAATATATACAAAGTAGTCAGTGGCGTGCCTTCATTATATGAAAACATATGTGCTAAGAACTATAGTTCTGCAATTGTCAGTTCGTATATTCTATTCAAAACATTAGGTTTTAATGATTTAAGCATGATAAATAATGATTTTATTAAATATGGTTCATTCCTTGCATCTATTGCTAATGCAACAACAAGTGATGATGTAGAAAATGCTATTGAGGCTTTTGCATTACCACCAGGCAGTTTTACAATGAAAAGAAAAGTTAGCATGAACATTGGTTTGAATGGTTACCTGGGAGGCTTTTTTGGCGGAGGTATTTCAAACGGGACAAAAAGCCGTATGTACGGAATGACTGCTCCGATTGGAGTTGAATTAAGCACTGGGTTCGGATGCTTTTCTCTGGGATTATTTCTTCCGGTTATGGATATTGCTGCATCTGTATCTTACAGTCTAATAAATGATACAAGCCAAACCAGGAATGATTTTTCATGGAATGATATAGTTTCTCCCGGCGCATATTGCACAATTGGAATATCGAGAGATTTTCCTTTTTCATTAGGGTTTGGTGTACAATATGGACCTATTTTAAGCAAGTTTGCTGATAATGAATCAGCAAAGAAAAGAATTTTCAGATGGTCAACCTTTATAGCATTGGATATTCCTTTATTTAATTTTTATACAAAACCTAAAAACCATAAGTAGCATCTATGAAATAGCTGTATGGTAAGAAAAGAATTATAATTCGTGTAACACCATTTATTTTTGGGCAGTGTCTGGTCTATCTTAAAGATATGAAAATCTATCATGGCCGTATAGACAAGTGTAATCTTTCATAATGACAAATGACCTAAACGCAGGCCTGACACACATCATCCGGCATGAATAAAATGAATAATCAACGACGGGACAACTACGATGCAGTTGTATCTTTATTTTTCAACTATCAAATATGGTTAATCACTACGTGATAGGATAGACAAGTGTAATCTTTCATAATGACAAATGACCTAATGGCAGGCATGACACACATCTTACAGCTTGGAGAATTTATCATAATCCTTGTGTTGCAAAATGTCACCCCTTCGGGGTTCGTTTTCTTTTTTGTGATATTTCTACCATAATGTCATCCCTTCGGGATTTAAAGCATAGACAGGAATATGCACATCTTACGGCTTGGAGAATCTTTCATTGCCATTGGTTTTCAATCATAACTTAAATTAGAATAAACCGGATAATCAACAAAAGGCAACTACTCTGTAGTTGTATCTTTATTTTCCAATTATCAAATATGGTTAATCACTACGTGATAGGATAGACAAGTGTAATCTTTCATAATGACAAATGACCTAATGGCAGGCCTGACACACATCTTACAGCTTGGAGAATTTATCATAATCCTTGTGTTGCAAAATGTCATCCCTTCGGGATT
>RPQH01000048.1 GCA_003820375.1 Ignavibacteriota bacterium | reverse complement strand
CATAATGTCATCCCTTCGGGATTCTTTCCTTTGCCGGACGATCTTGCTACCATAATATCATCCCTTCGGGATTCTTTCCTTTGCCGGACGATCTTGCTACCATAATGTCATCCCTTCGGGATTCTTTCCTTTGCCGGACGATCTTGCTACCATAATATCATCCCTTCGGGATTCTTTCCTTTGCCGGACGATCTTGCTACCATAATATCATCCCTTCGGGATTCTTTCCTTTGCCGGACAATCTTGCTACCATAATATCATCCCTTCGGGATTCTTATATATCAATTCATATTACTCTTTCCCAAATATTACCAGCACCTTCATACCCAAATATTACCAGCACCCTCATACCCAAAGATTACCAGCACCTTCATACCCAAAGATTACCAGCACCCTCATACCCAAATTTCACCACATCCTCTCTTTCCCAAATTTCTATTTGGGAAAGTTTTCTATCTTGAATTACAGCTCAATTGTAAATTGCAGTACAAAACTTTCCCAAATAGAAATTTGGAAAAGAGGTGAAACTCTCCGAACTCTCCGAACTCTCCGAACTCTCCAAACTTAACAAACTTACTAGTTATTTAGCCATTTTATATGGAGTTCCTGACGAATCTGAGTCATTCTGTGCAATGCTAAAAGCCAGCTTAAAGTAGATTCGGCACCCTGGTTTTGATTAATAACTGATGATGTAAGGCCGTCATGACAGCCCCCTGTATGATAATCATATAATGCTTCCTGCCTGTCATTATTGCCAAGGAACCAGCTGAAAAGCAAACCTATCCTTGAAACCCATTCACGGTTACCGGATATTAAATATGCCTGGTAACATGCATCAATCAATGGCGGAATTTCAATCGGCTGCTGGTCATATTTTGCTTTTTGTTTTCCTTTCGCCAGCCATCCTTTGTTTCCGATTAATGAAATAAAATTTTTCTCGCTGTCAAGCTGTACATTATACAGCCATTCAAGTGATTCAAGACCCTGTTCTTTGTACAACTCATTATTCAAATACCTTCCGGCCATTAGAAGTGCCTGGCATAATCTTCCATTATTGTATGTTACTTTTGGTTCAAACCAATTCCAGCCTTCACTGCTGTATTTTATATATTGCTGAGATAACCTTTCGGCAAATTCCCTGCATACCTTATTTACTTCCCTGGCTCCCGAAAATCTTTGTAAATAATACAAACTGCCCATTACTATAAAAGCAAAGCTCCTGGGTGATGTAAAATCCGAAACATTAACTATAACTTTCTCAAATAGATTTTTTACTATTGCAAGTATTGAGTCGTTCGGCGGTTTATTTATCAAATAGCCAAGTGTATAAATTACTCTTCCATTACATTCTTCGGAACCGATATCTTCTTCCCAGCTTCTGTCGTAATTCATAAAGTTTCTGAATAATCCTTTTTTTGCATTAAAAGCATGAAGAATAAATGAAAGGTAAATGTTTATTAATATCATCACCGAATCATTATTGAATACCTGCTTATTTAATACCGCGACTAAAAGTGCTCTTATATTATCATCTGTACAATAGCCTTCATTCCTGTTTGGTATCGAGTAAATAGAATGCTGTAAAATTCCCGTATTATCTGTCAGGTTTATTAAATGATTCAAATTCACATCAGGAAGTGAGGGGAATGATGTAAATTTTTCAGTGAGCAGGCTAACCTTTGGAGTTGTTTTATAACTCTCGACTGCCTTTTTAAATGTTCTTGTATATTTATTTGCAACTTTGCTCCATATCATATTTCTGCCCTTATCATAAGCATTCTTTCGGTACCTGTTTCTTAATACTTCATCTCCGAGGAGTTGTTTGAAAGTATCGCTCAATGCTTCAGGGTCTTTGAACGGGACAATCACGCCGCAGTCGTCTTTTAATAATTCCTCGGCATACCAGTAGGGTGTCGATACAACAGCTTTTCCGCATGCCAGTGCATAAGTTAATGTTCCCGATACTATCTGTTCTTTATGGCGGTAAGGGCTTATGTATATATCAGACATCAAAAGAAATTCAAGCAGTCTCTCGTAATCTACAAACCTGTTTATAAACATTACATTATCCTGAAGTGAATGTTTCATAACAAGATTCTCTAAAGAATTTCTGTATTCTTCACCATGAACTTTTTTAACATTTGGATGTGTAGCACCCAGAATAATATATGTTGTATTAGGATAATAGCTGACAACCGAAGCCATTGCATTGATAACATCATCAAGTCCTTTACCCGGTCCCAGCAAGCCAAATGTTAATATTACTTTTTTATCAGATAATTTGAACTTATCCTTATAATATGCAGGGTCCAGGAAAGGAACATCAGGTGCTCCGTGCGGAATAAAAACTGTTTTTTCAGGAGCTATTCCGTAAATAGATTTAAGCATATCGACTGCTCTGTTGGATTGGACTATTATAAACGATGAATAAATTCCAATTTCTTTTATTATCTTTAATTGTTCTTTGGTCGGATTTGCCAGTACTGTGTGAAGTGTAGTTACCAGAGGCTTCTTAAGATTTTGAACAAGCGAAAGAATATTTGAACCGTCTTCTCCGCCGTATAAACCAAACTCATGCTGAAGGTTTATTACTTCACATTGTGAAAGATTTAAATAATATGCGGCTTCTTTAAAATCATCAAGGTTCTGGTCTTTTATCTCAAACTTTACTTCGGAATTATATTTGTAACCTTCTAATGTATTATTTAGCGCGGTAACCTGTATCTTTTGACCGGTTGAAAGTTCTTCACCGTATTGTTTTGTAACTGCTGTTGCCAGGTCATTGGTAAATGTAGCAATTCCGCATTGACGCGGAAGATAAGAGGATATAAAAGATACATGGATGTCATTATCGACAGCTGAATTTTTTTTTAATGCGTTCTTCACATTTACATATAACATTTTAATGATGCGTTATTTTTGAATATTTTACATAGTCCATTATTTCTCTCAGTGAAGCAATTGCTACACTTATAGTTGTATCTGCCGCTCCATAGTACATTAGTACTTCATCACCTCTAATTACTATTCCGCAGGGAAAAGCAACATCACCAACATCTCCAATACGCTCATATAATTCTGAGGGACCAAATATCCATTCGTCACAGCGTTTGATTATTTTTCTCGGATTTTCAAGGTCTAAAAGTGCAAGCCCTATTCTGTATAATGCACCTGAAGCAGTTGATTTAACTCCGTGATATATTATCAGCCAACCTTCAGGCGTTTCAATGGGCGGGGGTCCTAACCCAACTTTGTAAGCATCCCACCAGCTCCCTTTTCTTGCAGGAATTAATATGCCGCTGTCACCCCAGTGAATAAGGTCCGGAGAAGCTGACATCCAGATGTGAGCACCCATAAAATGTGCTGACGGTGAGGGCCTGTGAATTAATAACCATTTTTCGTTAAATTTTCTTGGAAACAGGGATGCATCTTTATCATCGGGAGGCATTATTACGCCAAACCTGTGGAAAGTTTTGAAATCTTCTGTTGTTGCAAGTGATACAAGTGGACCGCTTTTTGAAAACGATGTGTAACAAATTGCATAACGGGGATCATTTTCAAGCTTTATTATTCGCGGATCTTCGATACCATAGTGCTCTTCAGGATAAGTTTCTTCTTCAGGAAACATTGTCGGAGCAGTGTCAATTTCCCAATCTGTTATCCCATCAGTGCTCACAGCTTTGCATAGATGTGAAAAACCCCTCATATCTTCCACTCTTGCAAGCAGTAAAATTTTACCGTCATAAATAGTAGCCCCTGCATTAAATACTGAATTTACGCGGTAAGGCCACATTGATGGTTTTAATATTGGATTGTCCTGGTATCTTTTAAATAACTCGTTTGTCTGGTAACTGTTGAATATTGTCATTTAAATATATTTTGTTTATATACGTATTTTTCCTAGGTTTACATAGTAAATATCCAGAGTGTTGATAATCGTTTCATGCTTTGGTAGTTTTATTGATTCCTTTTTCTGTTCTAGTTCTTGCGGGTTCTCTTTTATTTGCATAACATGGCCATCGGGAGACTTTGGCAATTTCAAAGTTTTGTATTTCATAGCGTTTCTCCGTTTGTGAGAAAAGGAATTTCTCGATTTATAAAATGAATTGGGTAAATATAATTAAACAATGATTATGCCAAAATAATTGGAATTTTAAATTTATTAATTCTATGTTTTTACAGTAGTATATTTGACGCGTTTTTTGTTAAATTAATATTAATTCGGTTTTTATTTGACAGCACTGTCAATTTATTGTCATTTTTGTCAATTATCAGATACACCAATAAGTTAATTGTTTTCTTTCAACGTAATTCTATGGGTGAATTTCACCTGTTTATTATGATTAAAGTTAAAAATTTTTCGTTCTCTATTTATTTGAAATAAAAGCTTTAGTATGATTCGGGTAGATTGCAGTTTGTTTTTAATTCAAGTAAAGTAATAGCGTTTTGTTTTTAACTTAACCGGGTAATCACAGAATAATTTCCAATTAATAGTGAATAAATGAATTAACCGGCTAATATTAATTTACTCAGATAAAACCGGTAAATCAATTATACAAGGGGATGAAAAAAGGACTACATCGTTAGGATGAGTGTGCTTTATAAAGAGGTTAAGTCTGCCTTCTCACCTGAAGGCAGACTTAAAAGTGGTATTAAGGGGAAATAGATATGTCAAAAGAAAGCTCTATAAAACTTGTTCTTCTTCCCATTCTTCAATAGCATTGTTGGTCAATGTGTCTTCAGCTATTTCTGTTAAAATTTCTTCTGATTCTATTTCCTCATCTAATGTAGCTTGCAGAATATCCTGGTTCTCAAATTCTCCGAGAACTTTTGCTTGTGCCACTGCACATCCGTATCCTGCAATTTCATAATGCTCAATTTTTTTTGTATGTGATATTATTGCAATATCTTTTATCAGCGGTTCTGCACTTGTTCTTAAAACAGACTTACCTTCTTCAACCAACCCCTCCATTACGGCACACTTTCTCCTCAGCGGATTTATTCCTTTATTTCTAAAAACTTTTTCAAGCCGCTCTAAATGGAGTTGTGTTTGCTCAAAGTGATTTTCTAAGGTCTCTTTAAGCTCGGCAGAATAAACATTAGCAGCCATTAACGGAAGAATCTTTAAAATCCTTTCTTCTGCATTGTATAAGTTGCTTAGTTCCTGAATGTATAAGTCGTTTAATGTTGTAATTTTGTGCATATTATTTTTTTATTTTTAAAAATCATGGAAGGATTAAATTTATAATCCTTCCATAACCTAATTTACAGAATCCTTTTATCATCATCTATATCAGACTTATCGCTTCCCGTATCAGATTCTTCATCACTGTCATCTATCATATTATCGCTTCCTCTTCTATTCTCTGTTCCAATACCGGTTTGTCCTGTTTCACCTCTGCGTAAGTTTTTATCCATATCGTTATCTTCATTACCTATACCTCCGCCGCTCTTGCCTCCGTTACCTGTATTTTCTTTTTCTGTGCCTTTATCCATATTTGAATAGGTTTCATCTCCGCCGCGTCTCTGGTCACCACCTTTATTCGAACTTGTCTTACCTCTGTTCATATCGTCTTCTGATTTTTTATTCTTGTTTTCATTAGCTGTCAATTCATCGCTTTTTCTTTCGGGGTTTGGTATATCAAATTCCGGCTTGTCCAGATTTTCTGATGACATGCCACCCTTGTTTTTATCCATGTCGTCCCGGTTCTTATTCTGGTCTTTATTCATGTCTTTGTTCTCATCCTGGTTTTTATTTTTATCTTGATCCATGGTGATGGACTCCTCTTCTGCGTTTATCTTAGTTACATATTTGCTTAATTGATTTATTAGAACCTCAACTTTTATGCCAAGATGGGATGATAGCTAAAATCAGCTGTTTAATGAAGAAAAATTGTAAATTCAGTGGAATTTTTAAATATTTTTGGGGTTTGTCATGACAGCACTGACAATGAAAAGTGACTATATTGACGCTGGTGTCAACCCTGGTAACAGAAAAAAATATTATTATCAGGCAAAAAAAAATCTTCCGGAGAAGATTTACTGATAGTTTTCACTTCCTGATTTTATTTTATCAGGAGAGTAAAAACATTATGAATATAAAAGATAATTTTACTTCAGGTCTATCCAGTCGTCAATTGTTTCCTTGTTTACTTCTTCTTCATTATAATCTGAACCGGTGTTAACTACTTCAAGGTCCTTATATTCTTCTACAATAAGAGAATCATCAAATATTAATTCCATATTTTCCATTTCTAAAAATTTAAAATTTCGAATTTATTAATATCGGGGTTCCATTTTAACTGCAGTTCATCAGATGCACCTTTACCGTCTTTATCAGCTAATGAAACAAGCAATATTCCGTTTGAATTATTTTTATATATTACAATGTAACCGTTCTCAGCAGGAATCTGGTCGATAAGCTGCTGCCCGTCCGCATTTATAATTTTATCTTTAAAAGATAAAAGTGTAATAACTTCCCCGTTAGAAGTTTCATTAATACTGCCGCTGCTTATCCAATAAGTGACGCTGTTGATTTTTTTTATCAGTGAGCCAGAAAAGATGTCTGTATTGCCATTTAAATTGAAGTCTTCTTTTATAAGAATGGAAAAAAAAGAAAAGCCGGACGGGGTTTCATTTTGCTCGCTCCCCGGCAATCCTGTTTTATCTCCCTGTGCAAAAGAAAACAAACAGAAAAAACTCACTGCTGTCACAGATGTGAAAAAATTTTTAAATGGCATATATGTATTGATTTTATACATAAACATACAATAAATATGCCACTTATGAAATTTTTGGGAAGATGCTGAAATTGATTTATTTTTGCATTATTTGGAAAAAATAACAACAGTAGTACTGACAATCATGTCAGTACTACTGCCATAATGTCAGGGAAATCAAAGACCTAAACTCTTTATTTTGCGGTAAAATGTTCTCTCGTTCATATTCAGTATTTTTGCCGCTTTTGTTTTATTACCCCCTGCTTCCTGAAGTGCTTTCATAATCAGGTCACGCTCAAATTGCTTGGTGTAATTTTCCAATGAAGATTTTTCCTTAAGTATTTCGCCTGCATTTACATCATCGTTTAAATCCAGGTTTTCTTCAGGCAATGGAACATAATCAACCAGCTCGGATTGCGACATTAAAATAGCCCGCCTGATAACATTTCTCAGCTCTCTCACATTACCCGGCCAGCTGTAATTTAATATTGCCTTCATTGCTTTGGCTGAAAAGTTCTTTACATTTTTATTCAGCTCGCTGTTAGCATCCTGTGTAAAATATTTTACGAATAGTGGAATATCTTCTTTCCTGTCTTTTAACAGCGGAAGGTTAAGATGAAACTCATTAAGCCTGTAATAAAGGTCGGAACGGAATTTTCCTTCCTTTACCGCATCTGTGAGACGCATGTTGGTTGCTGCAATTATTCTCACGTCAACATTATGGTCTTTTTTTCCTCCAAGACGGTTTACTTTCTTTTCCTGAATTACCCTGAGCAGTTTTGTCTGGTTTCCGTCAGAAAGATTTGTTATTTCATCAAGAAATAACGTTCCTTCATTTGCCTGTTCAAATTTTCCTTCCTTTTGAGCATCCGCACCTGTAAATGCGCCTTTTTCATAACCGAATAGCTCACTCTCTATTAAAGTCTCGGGTATAGCACCGCAATCGATTGCAACTAAATTTTTATCTTTTCTTAAGCTCTTTTTATGAATCATGTTAGCAATTACTTCTTTGCCCGTGCCGCTTTCTCCCTGTATAACAACAGTCATATTGGTCGGGGCAACAATATCTACCTGGTTCAGTACTTCCTGCATTGCAGGGCTGCTTCCGATTATATCACGTGATAGGTATTGCTCATCTATTTTTTTCCAGAGCTGCTGTACTTCCTGGTTCAGGTATTTTGTCTCAAGCGCTTTTTTTATCATTAATACCATTTCATCATTATCAAACGGCTTCGTCAGGTAATCATATGCTCCTACTTTGATAGATTGTACAGCACTTTTTACATCTCCAAATGCAGTGAGCATTATAACTATCAGGCTTGGGTCTATCTTTTTTAACTCCTCCAGTATCTGGATACCATCCATTCCCGGCAGCTTCATATCAAGAATTACAAGACTTGGTTTTTTTGTTTTTGCTTCTTTTATTGCTTTATACCCGTCACCCACAGCAATGGGTTTATAACCTGCATCTTCCAGCAGGCTGGTTAATGCAAAACGGATATATTTGTTATCGTCAACTATTAAAATCTTTTCCATTTACTATTGTTTTAATTTTCTTTTTGTGCAGGAATTTTTACTTCTATTTTTGTTCCGTGTCCAACCCGGCTTTGAATTTCCAGCTTGCCTTCATGTGATTTTATTACCTGGTATGCTAAGCTTAATCCTAAACCGGTACCGTCATCTTTTGTTGTAAAGAACGGCTCAAATATCTTATCCATATATTCCTGCGAAATACCTGACCCTGTATCTTCGAATGTAACTATGACTTCATTTGTGTTTTTATTATGTTCCGCTTCTATTCTTAATTTACCTCCTTTTGGCATTGCATCAATTGCGTTTGATATAAAATTCAAAAATGCCGCCTGTAGTTTCTTCTCATTCAAAAGTATTTCAGGAAGATGCGGAGATATTTGTTTAATTAAATGTACCTTGTTTCGTATGCACCTCGATTTTACTATATTATACAAATTATTTATTATTTTTTCTATACTACCTGCCCTGTACGGAGCTTCATCGGGGGCGGCAAAATTCAGCAGGTCCTTTATAATTCTGTTTGCAATATCCGTATTTATCAAAATATATCTCAGGTGTTTTTTCATCTTCGGGTCTACTTTGTACTTGCTCATCAGGATTTGTGCAAGTGCACTGATATTTGCAAGAGGATTTCTTATTTCGTGTGCTATACCCGAAGAGAACCTGCCCAGTGCTGCAAGCTTTTCAGAATGTATCAGCTCATTCTGCGCCAGGTGTAATTTTTCGTTCGCCTGCCTGAGCTCTTCTTCTGCAAGCTTCTGCTCTGTTACATCAAGAATACTGCCAAACATTCTTATAGGTATATCCATATTATCTTTTTCTACCTGTCCTTCAGCTTTTAATATTTTAATTGTCTTATCCGGAAGTACAATTCTGTAATGGACACTAAAGGGTTTTTGATTGGAAATTAACGATTGACCCAGTTTAGCCGCCCATTCTTTATCTTCGGGATGTATGTATTTGTTCGGGTCAAAACCATTTGGGTCAAAATTATTCGGGTCCTGTCCGTATATCCGCAAAAATTCATCGGAATAAACAAGCTTTCCGGTTTTCATTTCCCATTCCCAGCTTCCAAGATGTGCTATCCTCTGAGAATCTTTTAAACCCTTTTCGCTGATTCTTAGCTGTTCTTCTGC
Organism: Ignavibacteriota bacterium; assembly: GCA_003820375.1. Taxonomy (GTDB): domain Bacteria; phylum Bacteroidota; class Ignavibacteria; order Tepidaquicellales; family OLB5; genus RPQH01. The sequence continues at coordinate 24,129 of RPQH01000048.1, read as the reverse complement.
TTCCTTTCTTTCTGTTATATCCTGGCATGCACCTATAAGCCGTACTGTTTTTCCAAGCTGGTCTTTTATGAACTCGCCTCTAATCAGCAATATCCTGATTTCACCATTTGGTCTGATTATTTTTTCTTCAATAGAGAAAGGTGCAGAGCTTTGATAAGATTGAATAATTGTCTGCTGAACGTTTTCTCTATCCTTAGGGTCAATCTGCTTTAAGAATCCTTCAAATGTCCCTTCAAATTCATGATACTTCACTCCGTATATCCTGTATAATTCTTCAGACCAATATACTTTGTCATTTACAATATCCCATTCAAAGCTTCCAATGTGAGCAATATGCTGTGCATCTTTTAACTGCTTTTCATTCTTCAGAAGTTTTAATTCAGCTTCTTTACGCTCTGTAATATCTCTTATCATTGCTGTAAAATACATGCCGTCACTTGACTGCCAATTCGAAATTGAAAGCTCTGCCGGAAATTCCGTGCCGTCTTTTTTTAATCCGGTAACTTCTATCGTTTTGCCTGAAAGGACACTCACTCCGTTTTTGATAAGCTCCCTGTTTGATTGCTTTAATATATTTCTGAATTGTGTTGAAAATAGCTTATGGAATGAACTGCCCGTTAATTCATCTTTCTTATAATCAAATATAATTTCTGCACTGTAGTTAAAATACACAATATTACTTTCACTGTCTATTGAAATAATTGCATCATTGGCAGTTTCAGCTACAGCTTTAAATTTTGTTTCACTGTCTCTGATAGTTTCAATTGCTCTCTGGCGTTCAGCAACTCTGCCAAGCTGAGTACCAATATTATACATAATATTCAAAGTATTTTCATTCAGCTTTGTAAGCTTTGTGGTGTAGAATTCAAGAATGCATATTATTTCATTTTCTATAAATACAGGAAATAAAAAAGCTGAACGTAACTTAATATCAAGTGTTGGATGTTTCCTTGTAAATTGCGGGGACTTAGTCACATCATATATCCAGACAGCTTTCTTTTGTTTATATACTAATCCCGGAATACCTTTATTCTTCTTTAATATTGTCCTCTCGGTGATATTTCTGAAAGTATTGAACTTCCTCATATTGCTGAAGTGCCATATCTTAGTAGATTCAAATACTTTTTCTTTTGTCACTTTATATACGTGTCCGACTTCCCATTTTGTGAACAAACATATTTTATCAACAGCAAACTTCAGTGCTTCATCTAAATTAAATGTCTGGTTAGCTGCAACCGTAATTTCCTGCAGAAGCTTAACCAGATCCGCTTGCTGCTGCAAAAGCATTTGAGTCTTTTTAGTTTCGGTTATATCAATTGTAACATTTATTAAAGCACGCGGTTGTCCATGGTTATCCCGTATTACCGATGTTGAAAGCCAGACAGGGAATTCTGTACCGTTTTTCTTGGTATTAATTATCTCACCCTGCCAGCCGCCTTCCAGCGTAGATTCATATATTTTTTTAATTGTTTCACTGCCGGTATGGCTTGAACGGATTATATTAACAGATTTACCGAGTACTTCTTCTTCTGTATAACCATATATCTTTTCAAATGCACTGTTCACAAAAAGCATTTTGTTTTTCAGGTCTGTAATGCAAACACTGTCATTTGTACTTTTCATTGCCTGTGCAAGAATTTCTATCTCTTTTTCAGCTTTTTGCCTTTCTTCAATCTCATGCTCAAGCTTATCTATCACATTCTTAAGCTGTGCTGTTCTTTCTATAACCCTGTCTTCAAGTGTTTCATTAGCCAGCATTAGAGCGTCTTCAGCTTTTATCCTTTCAATAAAATTACCCATCTGCCGTCCCGTGGATTCAAGCATATCTATTAAATCCTGGTTCGGGACAATTACCCTGTCCCCGAAACACTCAACTACAGCAATAACTTTTTCTCCAACTTTGATTGGAAAAGCAAAAGCAGATTCTATTCCCATAGAGACAAATTTATTCAGACGAACAAAGTTTTTATTTTTAATTATGTTCGGTACATATAACGCCTTCTCTTTTTTCCAAACCCTGCCGGGCAGCCCATTACCTTTTTGGTACACGAAATCTTCATTTAGAATATCAGTATTTACACTGTCCATAGTTCTTGAGTACCAGCTGGCATAGTTCATTAAAGTATTTGTTGTCTCATCAACTCTCCACCATAGTGCTGCCTTCCAGCCGATACCATCACAAACGGCTTCAAGTGCTTTTTCAGCAGCGCTTTTCAGAGTTCTTGATTCTGAAAGTGCTGTGGAAATTGAGTATTGTGTCTTTAAATGACTTTCTGCAATTTTCCTCGGGGTTATATCTCTTGTAAAGGTTTTTACATATGCAAATTTTCCGTCTTCTTTATATACATTTGCTGAAAGTAAAAGATATTTGAACCCGCCGTGTTTTTCCTTAAATTGCACATCCATGTTCTTTATCTGCTCATCATTTCTCAATCTTTGCAATATTATACTCCACGTATTTTCTTCCAGCAGAAAATCTTTAATATTATAATTGATGAACTCATCTTTTTTGAATCCGAGATTTTTAATTTCTGTATTATTGCTCCATAATATAGTTCCGTCTTCAGCAATTCTGTTTAAGCCCACAGGTGCCTTCTCAATGAAATCCGTTAATTCTATATCTCTTTGCTTGATTTCCTGCTCGAATTTTTTCCTTTCCGTTATATCACGCATGCCGGAACGGCTGTAGATTATATTGCCTTCCTCATCTCTTACTGCTGATGCATTTAGAATAACATCTATTTTTGAACCGTCTTTTCTTCTTAACTGAAGCTCTGCATTTATTATTTCACCTTTTTCCTCAAACTCTTTCCTGATTATATTTAATTTTCTTCTGCATGATTTATGGAATATACCAAAGATACTTTGACCGATAATTTCATTTTTAGTATAGCCTGTAGATTCAGCTAATGTTCTGTTGCATTGTGTAATCCGTGCCGTGCCTGGATCAAAAGAAATATACATATCAGGTGCATTCTCGTAAAGGTCCCTGTATTTAGCTTCCGCTTTTTTCCTTTCAACGAAATTGCCTATCTGTCTGCCTGCCGCATCAAAGAGCTCAAGCAGGTCATCATTAGGATTAAGAATTTCCTGGCTGAAGCATTCTATAATACCTGTAACTTCATCACCACTGCGGGTTGGGAAAGCAAGAGCCGCATGCAGTCCCTGTCTTGCGGCAAGTTTTTTCCTCGGGAAATTTATATCGTTCATTATATCCTGCACCCATTTCGGATTATCTTCAATCCAAACAGCACCCGGCAAACCTTCACCCGGCATGAATACAGCAAATGGGTCGGTAATTCCTTTTCCGGATTCCGTTATACTTTCGCTTTTCCATATGCTTTCTATTTTAAGTATATTCTTTTCTTTATCCACGACCCACCAAATACCAAGCTCCCATCCAAGTTCACGGCAGATTGCTCCAAGTACCTTATATGTTGCATCTTTTAATGTCTGTGCCTCAGTTAATGCATTTGCAATAGAATACTGGATGTCTAAATGCCTTTCTGTAATTTTTCTTTCGGTAATATCCAGTGAAATTCCTGCAATCTTTAATGGCTCACCATTTTCATTATATGTTGCTTTGCCTATAGCGTTTATCCATCTTATTCCTTTTTTTACATGGAAGGCTCTGAATTCCGTGTTCAGATCAGTGCCGTTATTATCTATAGCCATATCCATTTCACTCAGCACTCTATCCCTGTCATCCGGGTGGATTGTATTTACCCAGTTTTCGAAAGTGGGCTGTACTTTTCCCGGATATAAGCCAAACAATTCGTAATATTCAGCAGACCATTTTTCTTCACCTGTTTTTATATCCCATTCCCATGAACCTGCATTTGCGTTTTTCATGGAAAACTTTAACCTATCCTCGTTCTCTTTTAATGCCTGCTGGTATTTCTTTATTTCTGTTATATCTGTAAACGCACTGACACATCCTTTAATATTATTGCTCTTATCTAATACCGGAACAGCGTTTCCCAATAAATATATATTTCTTCCGCTTGGATATCTGAATTCTATTTCTGCAGATTTAATTGTTTTACCTGTTGAAAGACATTTTTGTATTGGCAATTCTGATGGCTCTACTTCAACTCCATTCATATATTGTTTTATCAATCCGCTAAGAACCGATGCATTTGTACTCAATGACGCATTTCCGCCTTCCGGTAAACCCATTATTGCATTTGCTGATTTATTTCCTGCAATATATTTTGCTTCCGGGTCTTTTGCTATCCATACCGGTGTTGGAATTGTTTCAAGTATAGTTTCCAGCTCTTCAGATTTTTCTTTATACCTTTCTTCACTATCTAACAATGCCTTTTGAGCCATCTTAATCTCGGTAACATCCGAAAATGAACTTATGCACCCTTTTACTTTATTGTCCTTATCTAATACCGGAACAACATTCCCTAACATATATTTTATCTCACCGCTTCGGAAACGGTACTCCACTTCAGTGCCATAAATACTCTCACCTGTTTTTAAGCATTTTTGTATGGGAAGGTCATGAGACTCAACTTCTTTACCATCTACCAGGTGAGTTAATATTTCATCAATTATTGGTTCATCGGCAGTTGCTGATACGTTCTTTCCTTCCGGTGCTTTCAAAACTTCATAAGATGCTTTGTTGCCTGTAATAACCTTTGCATCCGGGTCATGTGCAATCCAAACAGGAGTTGGTATAGTTTCAAGTATGGTTTCCAGCTCTTCTGATTTTTCCCTGTACATATCCTGGCTAAGCTTAAGCTCCAGTTCCATCTTCTTCCTGTCGGTTGCATCTATAAAAGCGCTTATACTTCCTGTTACATTTCCTTTATCATCAAATATCGGGACTGCATTACCATATAAAATTCTTGATTGTCCATTATCGAATATCATTTCAATTTCCACTGCCGGGTAGGATTTTTTAGTCCTCACAGATTTTTGCATTGGCAGGTCTTCTGCTTTTACCGGAACGCCATTTATCCTTTGTTCAACTATTCTTGCATTTAAAACAGCAGATGTGCTTGCTGATACATTTACTCCTTCAGCAAGCTTCAGGAAATCATAAGATGCCTTATTCCCCGTCATTACTTTGCATTCAGGGTCATGTGCTATCCAGACTATGGATGGAATTGCATCGAGCAATGTTTCCAGTTCCTGTGATTTAGCTTTATACTTTTGTTCACTTTCTTTCAGGGCATTTTCTGCCTGCTTAACTTCAGTTACATCCTGAATTATTGTGAGTAATGTTTGTTCCTTATCCATAGGTAGCAGTTCAGCAGAAAGAAGGGCAATTCTTTCCTCTCCTGATTTCAGTTTTATCCTTGTTTCATAATTCCTTACCCTCCCGTGATTGCGAAGTTTTTCTATTGCTGTATTTCTGTCATCAGGATTTACAAACATGTCAAGAGAATTTGAGCTCTTTCCTATAACTTCTTCGTGTTCCCATCCAAATAGCTTTAAGAAAGTTTCATTTACTTCAACCATTGTTCCATCATCAACTTTACTGATTACAAGTGAATCCGGATTGGTTCTGAAAGCAACAGAAAAGCGTTCTTCGCTTTTACGCAGAGCATCTTCAGCCTGCTTGCGTTCTGTTATATCCTCCGATAAAACGAATATGCCTTCCGGAACCGGCTGCACCATTACTTCAAACCATGCTAATGAACCATCTGCAAAATTGAAGCTGGCTTCAAGCTTTTCAGAAATACGTTCTTCCATAGAACGCTTGTATGCAGAATAAAAGATGCTATTTTCCACTCCCGGGATAAGTTCAAGCAAGTTCTTTCCAATCATTTCTTCACGCTTTAAATGTGCATGCTTTGCATTTGCTTCATTTACATAAAGGTAATTCCAGCCGAAATCAATTATAGCGCATCCTTCCATCATGTTATCAAGCGTGCTGCGGTACCGGCTTTCGCTTTCCTTCAGAGCTTCTTCCGCTTTCTTGCGTTCTGAAATATCCGTCCATATCGCAATGGCATTTATAATTTCTGATTTATCCTCATTATATACGGGGATAGCATTTACAGAAGCTGTAAAACTTGAGCCGCCAGGACGTGCCAGCAGCCACTCTTCATTATGAATAAATTCTCCTCTGAGTGCACGTGAAATAGGCAATGCTTCGCCCTTCACTCTTTCTCCGGTTTTTATATCTCTTACATCCTTCAATCCGAAAAATTGTTCCATCGGTATGTCCATGATTGTATTAGACATACTGCCGTTCATGTTATTTAAATCCCACCTGCTTATAGCTAAGATTTTACTGTTAAGTGCATCAGATACAATGATTCCTTCATTAACATTTTCAAGAATAAGATTCAGGATATGTTCTCTTTTGCGTAAAGCTTCTTCCGCTTTAACACGTTCTGTTATATCTAATGATAAGTTAAATACTCCTTCGGGTACCGGTTCCAGATAAACATCATACCATGCTTTTGTACCATCGGGATATGTGAAATCGCTTACTATGTGCTGGGTAGTACGCTCATTCATACAGCGTATAAAACCTTCATAAAACGGAGTGTCTTTTATACCGGGTAATAATTCGAGGTAATTATTTCCTATTATATCTTCCAGCTTATGATGTGCATGTTTTGCATGTACTTCATTTGCATATAAATAAGTCCAATTGAAATCAATAATGGCTGCTCCCTCTTTCATTGTATCCAAAGTATTACGGAAACGTTTTTCACTTTCTGCCAGTGCAATCTCGGCTTTTTTTCTTTCTGTAATATCAGAAAACATTCCCAGGGCACCGGTTATTTTACCATTGCTGTCATAAATAGGGCTTGTTCCTGCCATTACATATATCTCACCGCCGTCTGCTTTTCTGAACCTGAAATCAAACTCTTCATTATAACCTTCTATGTTTGCTTTGATTCTATTCTTAATTAACTCCACGTCTTCTTCAAATACAAATTCATGGATTTTCCTGTTTATCATGTCATCGGTTGTGATTCCCAGTAATTCAGCCATAAAGCCGTTTGCATAGATTGTTTCTGCATTAGAGTTAATGAGCCATACACCTTCATTGGCAGTATCGGCAATAGTTCTGAATCTTTCTTCGCTTTCCGCCAGTGCATTTTCCGCTTTTTTCCTGTTTGTAATATCAGTTGTTGAAGTCAGCCATCCTTCCACTTCACCAAATGCATTTTTTATAGGCTTTGGAACAATCAGCACATTTATTCTCTCTTCGTTTTTCTTTTTAAATATCAGTTCAAATCCATCATGCGGTGCTTTGCCCGATAATGTCTGCTCAAATGCTTTGCTGATATTTTCTATTTCTTCTTCCGGCCAATATATAAAAGGGGGTTTTGCATCTATTAATTCATCATGTTCAAAACCGAGCATCTGGCAAAATGCAGGATTTGCGTATGTCTGAATTCCATTGTTATCTGCTGTTGTAATTCCTTCAGGAATTGAAATTTCGATTGCCTTCCTGATATTAAATTCTTCTATTAATTTGTTTTGAACTTCCTTCCTGATAGAAATATCCCTTGCAGTGCACATGTTTATGCCTGGCTGGAAATTACCTGTTGACCTCCATTCAATATGAACAAGAGTACCATCTGATGCCTTTAACGGGAATTCTCCTTCGTAATATCCTTTTTCTTTCAGCGATTCAAATGCTTTTATGGCATCTTCCATTCTGTCTTCAGGTACATAATCGGTAAAATATGAATTCAATAATTTTTCTTTCGGAACCTTAAGCATACGGCACAAGCTTTCATTCACATCTATATAATAACCTTCATCATTCACTATCATAATTCCGTCAAGTGTGGAATTAAATAATGTACGGTATGTTCTTTCACTTGCTTTTAAATTATCTTCAGCTAATTTCTTTTCTGTAATATTTTTCCCGTATACTGTTATGCCGTCTTCTGATGGATATATATTAACATCATACCATTCATCTGTTAACACGCTTCGCTCTGCGAAGTTTAACGGTGTTTGTTCTTCAAATGCTTTCCTGTAATATTGCTCATATATAGTCCCAATCATATTTGGGAATACATCCCATATTGATTTGCCGATTACATCTTCATAATTTAAGTTTGACCTTTCAAGAACTTTTTTATTAATATATTTGAACTTGAATTCCCTGTCTAAAGCAATAAAATTATCTGTTATTGTATCAAGAATATTTTTTATCTGCTTGTTCGCTTCTTTTAAGTTCTCCTCAGATTCTACTCTTTTGGTTATATCACGAAGTATTACTGAAAATAATTTTTTATTCTCTATAAAAATTTGTGAAATAGACCCTTCGATGGGAAATTCTTCCCCGTTAGACCTGAGACCGGTTATCTTTCCGCTTTCTCCCGGTGAATGTTTAATAGCAAATGTTCCAATGAATCCCCTGATGTGACCCCTGTGTGCTTCCCTGAATCTCTGCGGTATTAAAAAATCTAATGATTTGCCAATAACATCCTCTTTGTTATATAAGAATATCATTTCCGCTGCAGGATTGAACTGCACTATATTCTGTTCTTCATCAATCGTAATAATGCCATCCATTGCAGAGTTAATAATGCTTTCCAGTATCTTGCTGTTCTCCATCATTACATCTTCGTTTTTCATCCTGTTCGTAATATCATAGAGCTTTATAAGGTAGTTCTGCTCCCATTTGTTCACGTTAATTTCAACAGGCACATTTGTAACAGTACCATTGAAATGTTTTACAACAGTATTAAAAACGGGGGAGCCTTTACCGTTAAGCTCTAAGCCGGGAATAACTTCCGATATATTGGAATATTCATCTTTAATAAAACCTGAAGATGAATTGTTATTGAACACTATTTTCCCGTGTGAATCGGTAACAAAGATTGGTTCGGAAAATGCATTAAGCAAATTCCTGGTTTCGGAGGATATTGCTCCATCCGCAGAAGAAAGATTGTTCTTATTCACTGGTATTAAAAATGTTTATTTTTGGAAGTTAAAAAATGTGATTGTAAAACTACAGACCAAAAAATTTGACCTAAAACTACTTAAATGAAAATCTTTAAAAAGCCTAAAAAGTTCGGCATATCTTTACGTAAACATCTATTAAATTAATAATTATGAATCAACTTGCATTAACATATGCCTAAAAAATAAACCCTTATTTCTCTCTCAAAAATCCCATCTTTTTTGCTTAAATTTGTGAAGTTCAATAAAAATAATTTTATTGATAAAACATTACTCCAACACGATGAATAAGTTATTACTACTGGGAGATGAAGCCATAGCCCAGGGTGCCATAGATGCAGGTTTATCAGGAATATATGCGTACCCGGGCACACCCTCAACCGAAATAACCGAATACGTTCAGCGGTCAAAAGAAGCCAGAGCAAAAAATATCCGTTCTTCATGGTCTGTTAATGAAAAGACCGCAATGGAAGCAGCACTCGGCATGTCATATGCAGGAAAAAGAGCAATGGTATGTATGAAGCATGTCGGCTTGAATGTTGCTGCTGACCCTTTTATTAATTCTTCAATCACCGGTACTAACGGAGGATTGATTGTTGTTTCTGCCGATGACCCTTCGATGCACTCATCACAAAATGAGCAGGACTCCAGGTTCTTCGGGAAGTTTGCCATGATTCCTATTCTTGAACCGGCAAACCAGCAGGAAGCTTATGATATGGTGCACTATGGTTTTGATATTTCCGAAAAATACAAGGTGCCTGTACTTTTAAGAATTACTACACGCCTTGCACATTCACGCGCAGGTGTTAACAGGAAAAACTTCAGGGAACAGAATAACGGCTCTTTACCAAAAGACCTGAGACAATTTGTCCTGCTTCCCGCTATTGCACGCAAACGCTATAAAATACTTCTTGATAACCAGCAGAATTTTGACAGGGAATCAAATGAATCATGCTTCAACCAATATTTTGACGGTGAAGATAAATCACTCGGCATATTAGCCAGCGGTATTGCATATAACTACCTGATGGAAAATTATCCTGACGGTAAAATGCTGCATCCTGTTCTGAAGATTTGCCAGTATCCATTGCCTAAAAACCATGTTGAACGCCTTGCTAAAGAATGCGAAGAAATTCTGGTAATCGAAGAAGGCTATCCTTTAATTGAAGAAATGTTAAAAGGATTTCTAGGGTACGGATTAAAGGTAAAAGGCAGGTTTGACGGCACTGTTCCAAGAGCAGGTGAGCTTAACCCGAATATTGTTGCCGTATCGATGGGATTAAAAGATACTACAGGTAATCCTGTTCCATCAATTGTTACGACAAGACCGCCTTCACTTTGCGCAGGCTGCCCGCATATCGATTCGGTGCTTGCATTAAATGATGTGATACCGCAGTACTCGAACGGAAGGGTTTTTTCAGATATCGGATGTTACACTTTGAGTGCGCTTCCGCCGTATGAGACAATTAACTCATGTGTTGATATGGGTGCCTCAATAACAATGGCAAAAGGTGCTGCCGATGCAGGGCTTATTCCTGCAATTGCTGTGATAGGGGATTCCACTTTTACGCATTCGGGTATTACAGGACTTCTTGATGCTGTAAATGATAAATCACCCATAACAATATTTATACTTGATAATGCTACAACTGCCATGACAGGCGGGCAGAAATCAGCAGCAACTGGAAAGATTGAAGATATCTGCAGGGGAGTGGGAGTTGCACCGGAGCATATCCATGTTATTAACCCGCTGAAGAAACACCACGAAGAAAATAAAAAAATAATACAGGAAGAAGTTGCTTATATGGGTGTATCGGTGATAATACCAAGACGTGAATGCATAGAGACACAAAAAAAGAAAGTTCGCGAAAAATCAAAAAGTAAAGCAGTATGAAAAAAGATATAATTTTAGCCGGAGTAGGCGGACAGGGTATTATTACTATAGCCGCAGCAATTGGTTTTGCAGCTATTGAAGCAGGTCTGCATTTAAAGCAATCAGAAGTACATGGCATGAGCCAACGCGGCGGTGAAGTGTCATCGCATCTCAGGATTTCGGATAAGGAAATTGCATCTGACCTTATTCCATTCGGTAAAGCGGATATGATAATTTCCGTTGAACCGATGGAGGCATTAAGATACCTGCCGAACCTTTCACCTGAAGGATGGGTAATTACCAATACCAAACCGTTCATCAATATTCCAAACTATCCCGATTATGAAGCATTGATGAGTGAAATAAAAAAGCTCCATCATCATGTTGCACTTGATGCGGATGAAATGGCACATGAATTAAAATCACCGAGGTCTGCAAATATAGTTATCCTTGGTGCGGCTACACCGTTCCTTGATATTGATATATTAAAGCTTGAAAATGCCATCAGAACAATTTTCAGGAGCAAAGGTGATAATGTAATTGAAACAAACTTAAAAGCACTTCACGCCGGAAAAGAATTTGCTGATAGGGAAGTGGTTGCCTAGTCCATTTTTACAAAGCTATTAAATTTTAAGGCAGGTCATGTGACCTGCCTTTTGCTTTTGGTGATGGTAAACAACAAAGGCTAAGAGATTCTTCGTATTGCTTCAAAGTCCTGCGGAGCAATGTCCCTCATTAAGATTGTGATAAGTAATCATGAATTAATTTTATCAAGAGATTTTTATATTGAGAAGATACTCGTCCTATGTCTATAGAAAAAAATGTCAATAGAAAATAGAATACCCTAAACAAAAAGTTTAAATTTTTGTTTCTTTGCATTTGGGCGAACTTCCTTTAAGCTGCATAAAATCATATTCTGTTTTCTTTTAATGGCGTTTGAAAATTGATGTTCAACTTTAACTATTCTTTGCTCGTTATTTTATCGGTAATTTTATTAGTATTTATTTTACTATACGTCTATTTGAACTCTCTGTCTCTAATGATTAACTTAGAGAACTGGGTTACGGTAAATTCAAGTATAAATTAGGAGTGGTTAACCGACTAATTGACATGTCAATTTTTATCGCTGACTCGAAATAAAAATTGCTGTATCATAGGACTTGAACTCTATCTCCCATACTTTATTAGTTTTAAAGAACATCTTTTTATTTTTTGATAAAAACTCTATGCTGCCTATATATTACCCTTAATATTTATTAACTCTTAGGATTTAAGTTGTCTTATGCTTCCTCCATCTGTATGGATCGTATTTCTCGCCATTCTTTAACATGCTATAACTAATTCTTGCTATATAGCGTGATATTTGATGCCTTGCTTTATCTTCTGCTAAACCCTTGGTTGTTATTAAATATTCATAATAATCGTTTAATGGGTTATTACCACCTATTGCTGCAATAGCTGCTGTCTTATATACTGATTTTTGTTTCCTTGAGTATCTTGGATTTTTATTACCATAATTTCTATTACCGCTCATCTTTTTATGCTTGACTAAGCCGCAATAACTTAAATATTTACCTGAATTTCTAAATCTACGACCATCTATTACTGTTGATACTACTTTTATTGCTCCTATATCGCCTATGCCAGGTATAGTCATTTGTTTCTTTATCAGATCTTCTTTTTTATTAACTCTCTTTATAAATTTCTCAAATTCATTCTTTTTCAATTGATAATCTTCTATACCTTCGTTTATGCGCTCCAATATAAAGCTGGTCGTTCCATTGTTTATTTCTTCTTCCTTTTTGTAACTTTTACCTTCAGACCTATAAATTGCAGATTTCTGGTTCTGAAGCCTGACTCCTGCCTTTACCAAATCATCATAAGCGCTCATTAGCTTCCTTAATTCATAAATATTATCTGATGAATGATATACTTCTTTTAATAATCCGTTTCTTAATAATTTACATAGTTTATCTGCATCTATTTTATCATTCTTCGGTCCTTCGCTTAATAACCGGTTTCGGTATGGATCACATATTACTATCCGGTCTGTATATTCCTTCAGCTCTACATATAACCAATGTGATGTACTTGTCTCTTCTATTGTCAATATCTTTTTACCTGGTAAATTCTTTAAATATGCTTTCAGATCATCAATATTGCATGGTACATCTATTACCTTTGTCTGTTTTGAGTTCTTTGTCATTCTTGCTATTGCCATGTTTACCTGTGACCAGTCTACTGCTATGTAATTATCGTATGTGTCTAATTCTTTTAAATAATCATTGTTACTTATTTGTGTTCTGTTTAATTTTGTTTTGACCATTTGGGGTTTCCTTTCTTTTTGAGATGTCAAATTTAAATACTTTTTAAAGTATTTATACACCTTAAAGAAAGTGAGACCCTTTTTTCTAATTTACCGACTACCTGTGAAAGATTGATAATTTATTTATACCGGACGATTAGAAATAGCACAGGTCGTCGGACGAGTGCATAAACGGAGAATCTCTCATCCATCTCAGGTACTCATCCGATAACCTGTGTTTCATGCTGTATCCGGTGGAGCAAAAAATATTCATATTAATTACGGTAGTCATCGGATGAGCGTTCTACTTCAAACCATCTTTGCGGTCTTTGCCTGATTGCCTCGGCAGTCGGCTTTGCGTAGGTAAAAAAAACCAGCGGTCATCCAGCGGTCACTCAGCGGGCACTTTATGGGCACTCAGTGGGCACTTTACGGGCAGTTTACGGGCAGGTTTTGGGCAGGAGTTTTCGAAAAATGGCTGTAACTCATTGCAATATAAGCAGATAACTCCTGACCAAAGTGTCAAAAATCACCTCAAATATAGCGATTATGTGCAGGAAATGAGGTTTTCCAAAAACCACTCCTGCCCGCGGGTTTTTTTAATGATTGAGTAAATTACTGTCGCTATAATTTTAGAGTTAAAGTAATGCTTGAAGTATATCCTGCTCATTAAAAACACACCCCTTCCGCTTCGCTCCCTCCCCTCTCAAGAAGGGAATCCTAACCTGTTTACTCTTCAAATCTGATAAATTTGTAAAATCTGATGAATTTGATGAATTATTCTATTCACTCTAAACTAATTTGAGCAAAAACTTGACAAGTGCAAATTCCAATATTAATTTTATATAGGTGATGGTTTTTTATCACCTTATTTCACATTGTCGTTCTTTGTCAAAATCGAAATCATGTTTATCAGGTCGCAAGATAAATTTAAATAGTGTTCGCCGGTAGGGTGGAATTGGAGAGTAAAAAAAACAATTTTGAAAAAAATTGGGGGGTCTGTAAATTCAGAACTTTTTTGTAAGTTTCTGAATTTACAATATATCTCACAATTTGTTTAAAAAACGGCAAAATGCCAGTAAAAACTAAATCAACAAAAATAATCCGCCCGAACCTCGGTTTCCTGGGAGTTGGAGAATTCGGCAGAAACCGGCTGGAAGCATTACAAAAATCTAAAATTGCCAATATTTTATTTATATCTGACCCGTCTGATGATTGCCTGAGCAAAGCAAAAAAGATTATTCCTGAAGCAACACTATCTTATAGTTCCGATTCGGTCTATTCATTTCCCGGCATTGACGGCGTTGTAATTGCAACACCAAGTGCACTGCATGCTCAACAGGCCATTGCCGCTTTTGAAAAAGATTATGCCGTTTTTTGTCATAAGCCGGTCGGAAGAACTGCTGATGAAGTTATTTCTGTTGTTGATGCTTCGTGCAAAGCAAACAAGCTGCTCGGTGTTGATTTTTCCTTAAGGTATTCCAAAGCTTTTCAAAAAGTGCTTGATGTTCTTAAAGCAGATGAAATCGGAGATGTGTATTCAGTGGACCTTGTATTTTATAATGCATACGGTCCGGAAAAACCCTGGTTCTATGACGTGATTCTTTCCGGCGGCGGATGTGTTGTCCATCTTGGTATGCATTTAATTGACCTCGCTTTGTATGCATTGGATTTTCCTTATGCAAAAAATGTTACATCAAGATTATATTCCTTTGGAAGGTTATTAAAACCTAACGAAGGCATTGAAGATTATGCGGCGGTAAGTATTGACCTGATTAATGATGTTTCCGTAAACCTGTCATGTTCATGGAATTCATCAATAGGGCAGGATGCAGTAATAGAAGCAACATTTACCGGAACTACAGGAAGAGTTTCTATGAAAAATGTGAACGGCTCTTTTTATGATTTCAGCACAGTGCTTTATAATGGTACACATAAGGAAATCATTTTTTCAGATTATGATGATTGGAGCGGTATGGCTGTTGTTGATTGGGCTAAGAGGATTTCATGCGGAGAAGGATTTGATTCAGGTGCGAACGAATTTATTATCACTGCTGAGGTGATTGACAGGATATATGGAAGGGAAGCAATAAACAATTAGGAACAGTTTAATTTATCAGTTTAATAGCGTATATACTCAAAGAATCTCTATGTATTTTTTGCTGACAGATATATAAATCACCGTCCTTCACCGATTTTAAACCATTATAAATACATTGTTTATAAAAGTTTTGTAAGTAATTTAGAAATTAAATTTAATAAACATTATCAATCAAAACTTTTTTTGTAAAATATATATTTTATTCTTTGAAACAATATTGTTAATGTATTGATATAAGAATTATAAATATTACGAAAGGAAAAATCATGAAAAGGTACTTATTTTTAACGATATTTTTGTTATTTGTTACTGCATTGGTATTTAAGTTCAGTTCGTGCGGTTCGGAAAACGTTATAACACAGATATTTGTAAATGAAGTCGCAGCAAAAGACAGGCTTGAATCGGCTAATTCACAGGCAGTGAATAAATACGGTTCAAATACAAAGCTTGTTCTGATTATGGGAAAAAATGTTAAGACAAACGGAAAAACAGACATATCCGCCTTAAGTGTAGCAACTTCACTGGATTCTGTGGGAGCATGGCTTTATGTTTACCGTGTTCCGTCAGATTCTTCATTACGCATTTATACACCTAATCCCGTTCCGGGAGCAACAGATTGTATTGAGTTAACAGCAGCTTTTGATGTTAATGCATTGCTTACATTAATACCGGATACATCAGCCCGGAATATGATAACGGGAGCATTGTCTCTGGTAACACAGGCAAATGTGAGTATAAATACACCGGTATCATCCCTTGTAAACAGTGATGTTTCACTGGGTTATGCAAATTCAATCAGTCCTGTAATCAAGTTTGACCAGAGCTTTATACCTGATACAAGCTTTATTAACGGAAGTGTATTCTTTAATTCCGGTTCAAGTAAAACAATAAATATGTTCCTTATACCTGCAGCCGGAACATTGCATTTACCGGATTACATTCAGAACCTGTTAGGATTCCCTGAGGACCTCTGGGTTGTTAATTATAAAAAGCTGAATACAGCAGGTGCAGAAAGCAACCTGATACTCGGTACGGTTGTACAGTCAAACCAGGAGATGGGTATTGGCTCAATCGGGCTTTCGAGTAAAGTAATAAATCTCTCGAAATTTGTAAATGAGTGATTATAGTTAACCCGTTGATTATTTGAGCTTTATAAAAATAGTAGCTAAAATAGTGAAACATTTTATTAAGAGGCTATGTAGAAGATGAAAAGGAGAGAATTTATGAAAATAACAAATTTATTTGCGATACTTTTTGTCGTATTTGCACTTTTCACAGTGAAAGAAACATTTTCGCAGAATGATCCGATAAAGATAATTCTTGGCGGTGATAATAACAGCGGCTCAAATACAGGCAGCTCAACATATGATTATGATGGATATGACCAGTATGGTTATGACAGGCAGGGATATGACAGGAACGGTTACAACAGAGAAGGATACGACAGGCAGGGTTATGACAGGAATGGTTATGACAGAAACGGAAACAGCAGGTACAATGATAATTCAGGTTACAACAGTGGTAATGGATACGGATACGATGATGACGGCTGTTACAAAGAAGGGCGGCATGATAACGGAAAACATAAAGGTTGGTATAAACACAAAGGCAAAAAGAACAAACATCACTAATGGTGTTGATTAAATGATGACAAATAAAGGATGATGTAAATTTCCCATAATGAATCCCTCAGAGCCCGGTGTTTACCGGGCTTTATTATTTTACCGGAACTCTTGAACCTTCCAATTCATTGTTTTATAATAAATAAAAAAATTATGGATAAGATAAAAGTTTTATTTGCAGGCACAGGCGATGCATTTGCAAGTGGGGGCAGGTATCATACATGTTTTCATGTCGAATCGAAAGATACAACTTTGTTAATCGATTGCGGTGCAACGGCATTAAACTCGCTGATAAAGTTCTGTGTAGACCCATCGAACATTGATATAATAATGATATCACATTTTCATGGAGATCATATAGCAGGCATTCCGTTTATTATGATTTACCTGCAGATAATGACCGAGCGTTCCAAGCCGCTGATTATATGCGGTCCCGAAGGTGTTGAAGAAAAGATAAAATCACTCAGCAACATTTTATATCCGGGAATTGCAGATTCAAAGCTTGAAGTTGTTTACAAAGAATATAAAGCAAACGAAACATTGAACATTGAAAAAATAAAGCTTACACCTTATAAAGTAATCCATTCCGAAGAAACAAAACCTCATGCTTTAAAGATTGAAATTGACGGCAGGATAATATCTTACTCGGGAGATACCGAGTGGACTGATACTCTGAACGAAGCTGCGGATAATGCTGACCTTTTTATATGTGAATGCAATTTCTATGATGAGAAGATAAAAGGGCATAATGATTATGAAATCCTGCAGAAAAAGAAACCGTCCTTAAAATGCAAACGTATGATAATTACGCACATGGACGAGAAAATGCAGGAAATGTGTGCAGTACTTCCCGATATTGAACAAGCTGAAGACGGCAAGGTTATCTACCTCTGAACATTGGAACTTTGGCATTGATTCTTTGTGTTAGAATAATTAACTTGCTATAAGCAACTATTGTTAACCGCAAGTATATAAGGTAATGAAATATATATTAGATCATGAGAACAGGATTTATTGATTCGGCTATTCTTTTAAAAAACAGCTGTTTGAAAATGGAGGAGGATATTTTAAACCGTTTCAATATTTCTCCGTCAGAATACAAGGGTTTACTTGTCATAGATGAAGGTGAAATATTATCGGGTAAGGTTTATTCAGCAAGAATGGACCTGTCTATTTCACGGGGGAGCAGAATTATTGAACACCTCGTGAAAAACGGCTATCTGAAACATGAGGATTGCAGCGATGACAGAAGATGCAATAAAGTATCGTTAACTGCAAAAGGGATTAAGCTAAGAAAAGAAATCTACAAATTGCTTGATGAATGTGAAGAAGAGCTGTTATCTGTGATTCCGGAAAATGAGCTGGTAAGTCTGAAAAGTATAATAAATAAATTTACAAATATTTTAAATTCTAAATAAAAAAATAATAAATTAAAGAATAAATAATGGAACATTTAACACTGGAAACATTCAAAGAGAAAGTATTTAATTTTGACACTGCTGCTGAATGGAAGTACGAAGGTGAATTGCCGTGCATAATAGATTTCTATGCTGATTGGTGTGCACCATGTAAAGCCGTAACCCCGATACTCGAAGAGTTATCGGAAGAATATAAAGGGAAGATAAATATTTACAAGATAGATACAGATAAAGAACAGGAGTTGTCTGCAGCATTTGGAATAAGAAGCATTCCTTCAATTCTTTTTATTCCCGCTGAGGGAAAGCCGCAGATGGCTATGGGTGCTATGCCAAAAGAAAGTTTTGTACAGGCAATAAACGAAGTATTATTGAATAAGGTTAGTGAAAATTAATAAGACTGGCAGCAAAAACCCGGTGATAAGCCGGGTTTTTTTATTTTCAAAATTACCACGCCGTTGCAGCAGGAACGGCTCTTCACATTCTCTTTTGATATGCTGAATCAAAGAACTTAATATTATATTCCGTCCCATGATTGGTCTTAATGTTCAATGTACCTGCTAATTGGGCGGTAAGTGATTTAATTAACTGCATTCCAAGGCTGTGTGCACTTGTCAGGTCTTTATCATTAGGGAGTCCTATTCCATTGTCCTTCACATTTAACATATAGTAACTCTCTTGCTTATCAACCTTAATTGATATCTCCCCGTTGTTTCCATTGGGAAAAGCATGCTTTAAAGAGTTAGAAACGATTTCGCTTATCAGCATTCCGCAGGGAACAGCTGTATCAACATCAAGCTCCAGATTTTCCAGGTTAAGATTAACAAATATTTGCTGTTCACTTAACCTGTACACATTCACTAACTGGAAAACCAACTTTTGCAAATAATCCTTAAAATCTATTTTAGAAAGAGATTCGGTTTGATAGAGTTTCTGATGAATTAAAGCCATTGCCATCACTCTTGTCTGCAGGTCTTTACAAATATCCTTTGTATGTGGATCAGTAGAATAAGATGCCTGCAGCTTGATTATACTTGAAATTATCTGAAGATTATTTTTTACCCTGTGATGAATTTCCTTTAATAATATCTCTTTATCACGCAGAGATTGTCTTATTAGATTTTCTGCATTTTTCCGTTTTAATTTTTCCTCGCTTTCAAGTATAGCACGTTCAATAACAGGGACAAGACGCAATAATCTTTGTTTAAGTACATAATCAGTAGCACCGTTTTTTACCATTTCGACAGCAATATCATCTCCCAATGTGCCTGAAATAATAATAAAGGGAATATCAGGGCATATTTCCTGGGCAAGTTTTAAAGCTTCACTGCCGTTAAAAGTGGGCAGCTTATAATCGGCAAGTATTAAATCAAATTTTTCATTTTTTATTGCATCTATAAAGCTTACTTTGGTATCAACCTGTGTATAATCAAAATCTATTCCCCCCGTTCTCATTTCGGATTCAATTAATTCCGAATCAAACGGGTCATCTTCAAGGTGCAGAATATTAATTTTTTTGTTCATATTTATGATATTGTTTTCGGAGGAGGTTCATTAACAATTGCCCAGAATATACCAAGGCTCTTGATTGCATCGGCAAATGAATTGAACTCAACCGGTTTTACAACATAAGCATTTACCCCAAGTGTATATCCTTCATTAAGGTCTTTTTCTTCTCTTGAAGATGTAAGAATCACGACAGGGATTTTTTTGTAACCATCAGTATTTCTGATAGTCTTTAATACTTCCAAACCGTTAATTTTCGGAAGCTTAATATCAAGTAAAATAACAATCGGATTATTACCATCCCTGGCGGAAAATTTATTTTTTTTGAAAAGATAATCCAGAGCTTCTTCTCCATCTCTTGCAACATCTACATTGTTTGCCAGATTATATTCTGTCAGTGTATCCAGGGTCAGTTCAAGATCATTCTCATTGTCCTCGACTATTAAAATTCTTTTTAAAGATTCCATATGTTTGTAATTTTAATTTTATTTAAATTTTAGGCAAAGAAAAATAAAATGCAGCTCCCTTCCCAATTTCACTTTCAGCCCATATCCTTCCTCCGTGTTTCTGGAATACTTTGCTTGCTATTGCTAATCCGATTCCGGTACCTTCAAATTCATAGCTCGGGTGTAATCGTTGAAATACACCGAATAGTTTATCGGTATATTTACTGTCAAATCCAACTCCATTATCTTTTATACAGAATATAAATTCAAATTCTTCTTCTTTACAAGTAACCTGTATTACTGTTTGTTGATTCTTTGAAGTATATTTTACTGCATTAGAAAGTAAATTATTTATTGCAAGAGATAAATAAACAGGATCAGCATTTACTTCGGGTAAATTTGAAATTTGCCATTCTATATTACGTTCTTCAGAAATTTCAAGATCCTGCTTTACCGCTACTATAAAACGGTTCATATCAATTGCGATCATTTTAAGGTCACTTCTGCCTACCCGCGAAAAATGAAGCAGGTCATCTATCAATTTACTCATATGCTCTGCAGAAGCAACTATTTTATCAAGACTTTTCTTGCTTTCTTCGCTTATATCGCCATAAGCTAACTTTTTTAACTTTTGGCTAAAGCCAATTATGTGTCTTAACGGTGCACGCAGGTCATGTGATACAGAATAGCTGAATGACTCCATTTCTTTGTAACTTTCATATAAACGTTCATTAAGGGTTGTAAGTTCATGCTCTTTTTCTTTTGAATCGGTTACATCGGATGCAGTAGCATAAACCAATCCCTCATCACGCACTATGGTCGCATACCACCGGAGCCATTTGTAGCTTCCGTTTTTGGTACGGAACCGGTTTTCAAATGATGAAATGTCATTTCCCTTCCTGACAATCCTGCTGGCATTTTTTGAACTTTCGACATCATCAGGGTGAACAAGATCGATATATTTTATTGATAACAATTCCTCAATAGAATACCCGAGTAAATTTTCCCAGGCAGGGTTCAGCTTTACAAACTCTCCCTCCATGTTTGTTATGCTCATCAGGTTTGCAGATAACATAAATATTCTTTCTGTTTCAGCATAACTGTTTAATAAGCGTTCATTAAGCTTTTTTACCTCTATCTCTTTTTCTTTAATATTGGTAATATCTTTAGCAGTTGCATATATTAACCCGATTTCGGGAATCGAAGCTGCCGTCCATTGAAGCCATCTGTATTTTCCATTTTTTGCAAGATACCTGTTCTCGATAAAAACATCTTCACCTGCGGCAAGTTTATTTGCTGCCTGAGTTGTATGTTCAATATCATCAGGATGAACAAATTCAAGATATGGTTTTGACATAAGTTCGTCAATTGTATAGCCAAGGTTCTTTTCCCATGCAGGATTTAATTTTTTAAAAAATCCATCAATACCCACAATACTAAGCATATCCAACGATAAGCTGAATATTCTTTCAGTCTCTTCAAAACTTTTGATCAACTGTTCGTTAAGCTTTCTTAATTCAATTTCTTTTTCTTTTACATTTGTAATATCTTTAGCTATTGAATAACCCAGCCCGGTTTCAACATTAGCAGTAGTTGACCATTGCAGCCACCTGTAATTTCCCTTTTTTGTTCTAAATCTGTTTTCGAATAAATAACCGGTTTTACCTTTTCTGATATCTTTACTTACTTCCCTGGATCTTTCTACATCATCCGGATGAACTAACTCTACATAAGGTCTTGAAATAAGTTCATTTACGGGATATCCCAGGGTTTTTTCCCATGCTGGGTTTGCCCTAACAAATTTTCCGGCAGAATCAATTACACAAATCAGGTCAGGTGACAGCTTAAATATTTTATCTAATTCTTCCTCAGCTTTTTGACGGGCAATCATGTCACGTCTTATCAAAAGATAGCCTAATGTAATAAATAGTAATGCAAATGCTAAACCAGCAGGAAGTATTGTTTTTGTATAATTAGCGGTATAAGCAGCTGCATCTGTATGTAATTTTAATCTGTTGTTTTCCAACTCGTTCATTTTATTCAAAATATTCTTAATATTTTTCATCAGCATCATATTGCTGTCACTTGCAATAAGCAGCAAATTTTTCTCATGATTAGGCTCCGTTCTGTTTTTTATAAATATATTCATATTTGAAATCTTTACTTTCATTAATGAATCAATATATATAATATAATTATTGTTTCCTTTGCCGCTAAAGTTATTTTTTATTTCATTTAAAATTGAATAGGCATCCTTTATTGCCAGGTCATATTCTTTAAGAAATTCTACATTCCCGGTTATTAAATAACCGAGTTGTGCTGCTTCAGCATCTTCAAGATAGTGCTCCAGGTTTAGAATACTGATAATATTAGTGAATGATTTTTGACGGAACGAATATTCACTCAGGTTTTCATCATTCGCTTTTATAATCTCATATCCTAAAACTAAGATTGTAATAAAGGCAAGTAAAAACCAGAAAAGGACTTTATAGTCTAATGATAATTTTATTTTATTCCACATTGGTAATATGGTAAATCAACAAAGATTATAAGAAATTCTTATTATAACTATATTAATTGCTATTTAAAATATAATATACTTTATATAATAAGCGACATATAAAGTACTAATTATAATGAGGTTAATTTGTAATAGAACTTATTTAAAACCAATTGCGTTCCTAATCCATTAAACATTTAATGGAGAATAAAATAAGAGAATGAGAGGAAAAAATGTCATTAAATTTTGATGATTATGCCCAAAAAGGCAATGAAATACTGCGTAAAATTGCCGAAGAAATGGGAGAACCGGGCAATAAAGATAAAGCCGGCAGGGTTTTGAGAGCATCGCTTCATGCTTTAAGAAAACGGCTTCCCGCCGAAGAATCAATGCAGTTCATTGCCCAGCTTCCCATGGCTTTAAAATCGGTATATGTTGACGGATGGAAGCTCAGAAAAGAGCATGAAAAAATTAAAAAGATAGAACATTTTATGAGTGAAGTGCAGGATGAAAGCTCGGGAAGCGGCTTTGTGGATTTTCCAACTCTGGATGAAACACAACGGCTTACAATGTGTGTATTCAGAGTATTAAAAGAATATGTTTCCGCAGGAGAAATGGAAGATATTAAATCAGTATTGCCTGAAGAATTAAAGCAGATGTTTGGAGTTTCCCAGGCAGCGTATAAGTAAGGTTTATCAGCCGTTTAAATCGTCCTTAAAAAGAAATTCATAAAATGATTGAACTATTTTCAATAATCATGTATTATTTATTTACTTTAACAAATTTAACCGGAGAAAATCATGAAAGTAAAAGATCTAATGACACAGGATGTGGATTTTATTAAACCCGACACATTTCTTAAAGAAGCGGCAATAAAAATGAGAGATATGAATGTTGGTGTACTTCCTGTTGGAAGCAAAGACGGGCTTTTAGGTATCTTAACAGACCGTGATATAACAATCAGGGCAGCAGCAGAAGGACGGGACCCTTCTAAAACCAAAGTGAAAGATGTTATGACTCGTGAAGTTGCTGTAGTTCGTGAAGAATCTGATATTCATGAAGCTGCAAATATTATGGAAGAAAAACAAATAAGAAGGCTTCTTGTTATTGATAGAAATGAGAAGATATGCGGTATTATTTCTCTTGGCGATATAGCCGTTGAAAGAGATAAAAATCTAACCGGTGAGATATTGAAAAAAGTATCAGAACCGTCGGAACCGAACAGATAAAAATATATTATGTAAGAGAATATGCTGATTAATAAACTGCTGATTATGTAAAAGAGTTTGATGCTGATTTGAATGAAACAGAACCGGTCTTAAAAAGAATAGGTAATGCGAGGGTTGCCCTTATTGGAGAATCCTCGCATGGTACCTATGAATTTTATATTATAAGAGCGGAGATAACAAAGTGTCTCATCAAGGAAAAAGATTCAACATTATGGAGTTTGTTAAGTTTATTAAGTT